>NZ_JAJNJL010000002.1:0-382723 GCF_022386055.1 Mammaliicoccus sp. Q-M61 | reverse complement strand
CATCGATGTCATTGTCATCTTTATCTGTGATGCCATCGCCATCAGTATCCTTCGGAGTTTCAATATCAGGTTTACCATCACCATCTTTGTCAGTTGGTTGATCTGAAGATGGATCAGATTCATCTTTATTCGGAATACCATCGCTATCGTGGTCTTCGTCACCATCACTTACACCATTACCATCAGTATCAGGGTTGTTTGGATCAGTACCGATGACTTTTTCATCTTCGTTACTTACACCATCACCATCGATGTCTTTGTCATCTTTATCAGGTGTACCATCTCCATCAGTATCTTTGTCTGAATCAGAATCAGAGCTAGAATTTGAAGTACTGTTAGAGTCAGAACTGCTGTCAGTGTTGCTATCTGAAGTTGAGCCTGAATTACTGTCACTATCAGAAGTACTGTTTGAATCAGAGACTGAATTAGAGTCTGAGTCAGATGTACTATTCTCACCTGAAGTTGAGTTACTGTCAGAGCTGCTATCTGTTTTAGAACCTGAATTATTATCGTCAGAATCAGAAGAATTATCAGTAGCAGAATCAGATCCGCTATTTGAGTTAGAGTCAGAGCTACTATCAGTGTTAGAACCAGAATCGTTATTAGAATCAGGGTTCATGTCCGAACCACTGTTTGCATTAGAGTCTGAGTTGCTGTCATTAGCAGAGTTAGAATCTTTGTCAGATTGACTATCAGAGCTGCTGTCTGTGTTAGAACCTGAATTATTATCGTCAGAATCAGAAGAACTATTAGTAGCAGAATCAGATCCACTATTTGAGTTAGAGTCAGAGCTGCTGTCAGTAGTAGAGTTAGAGTCTTTATCAGATTGACTGTCAGAACTACTGTCTGTATTAGAACCACTGTTTGAATTAGAGTCTGAGCCAGAAGTACTGTTGTCATCTGAAGTTGAGCTAGAATCAGAACCACCGTTTACATCAGAACCTGAGTTGTTGTTAGCATCAGAGCTAGTGTCAGAACCACTGTTTGAATTAGAGTTTGATCCAGAAGTACTGTTGCCATCTGAAGTTGAGCTAGAATCAGAACCACCATTAGTGTTAGAGTCAGAGCCATCGTTAGTGTCAGAATCAGAGTTGCTGTCTGTATTAGAACCTGAGTTGTTGTTTGAATCAGAGTTCATATCAGAACCGCTGTTAGTGTTACTATCTGAGTTGCTATCTGTAGCAGAACTAGAATCATTATTTGAATCAGGATTTGCATCAGGTCCAGTCTTATCATTAGAGTCCGAACTGCTGTCATTAGCAGAGTTAGAATCTTTGTCAGATTGACTGTCAGATCTACTGTCATTAGCAGAGTTAGAATCTTTGTCAGATTGACTGTCAGAACTGCTATCTGTGTTAGAACCAGAGTTCATATCAGAACTACTATTAGAGTTAGAGTCTAAGTTGCTGTCTGCAGCAGAGTCAGAACCATTGTTCGAATCAGGGTTCGCATCAGAACCTCCGTTATCATCAGAGCTGCTATTGCTGTTGTCTACTATCACCTTCACAGGTATTAATTCAGAAGTACTATCTGGATACTTAACTAAAACTCCAAAATCTTGTACGGTTCCACCTGGTATATTTGTTGGAGATGTAACAGTTATAGCACCTGTTTCAGGATTAATTATAGCAGTCCAACCATTAGGTACACTCTTTTCATCTATTTCAAATACACTACCTTTTGGCGCATCATTATCTTTTAGAGAAACCTCAGTAGCTGTACCGCGTTTGACTGGAATTGGTTCTTTTTCATAAGTTGGCTGGTAAGCTGTACTGTTAGGTATTGATAATTCAACTATAAATTCAGTTTCTTCAGAAGTACCATCTGGATATTTAACTAAAACAGTAATTCTTTCTGATTCATCTCCATTAGAATTAGCAGGAGGGGTAACAGTCGCTACACCAGTAATAGGATCAACTGTAGCAATCCAACCATCAGGAACACTATCTTCAGGAATTTCAAACTTAGTACCAGATGGTAACTTTTTATCTCCAGATTGTGATACCTCAAGAGTTTTACCAGGAATAGTAGTTTGATCTTCGTATCCTGGAGTGTGATCTTCAGCTTGATTTGTAACTACTTTAATTGGAACAGTTGTATCGTCAGAAGAACCATCTGGATACTTAACTTTTACAGGAATATTAGCTGAATCTCCATTACTTGCGTTATCAGGAGGTGTAACAGTCACAACACCAGTATTAGGATCAACTGTAGCAGTCCAACCGTCAGGAATTTTAGCACCTTCAGGAATTTCATAAGTTGTACCAGGAGGCAAAGTATTATCACCAGTTTGAGGCACATTTTTAGCTACACCAGGTTTTGTAGGAACCGGCTCATTACCGTAGTTTGGATTATTACCCTGAGCTTCGTTCGGAACTACTGTAACTTTAGCAGTAGCAGTATCTTTAGTACCATCAGGATAAGTCACTTCAACTGGAATATCAGCAGTAGTACCTGATGCTGCATCAGCTGGAGGTGTTGCTGTTACATTACCATTATCTGGGTTAATAGTAGCCGTCCAACCAGCTGGTACGCGGTCACTAGGAATACTGAATTTAGTACCAGCAGGTAACTCTGTATTATCATTTTGTGGTACATCAACAGCCTTACCAGGTTTAGTTTCTCTTGGTATGTCACTGTATCCAGGAGTATTTAGGTCAGCATTTGTTCCAATACCACGCTTAACAATTTTTCTAGTTGGCTCTTTTGATATTTCTTCGTTAGTATTTGCCACTGTAGTTCTATTACCTGTTTCAGGATCAATATTATAAATAGTCGTAACAGTTTTCTTACCAGGAATACCTTCATCAGCGACTTCTTCAATGCCACTAGGTAAATTTGGATCATCTTCATATTCAACTGTAGGCGGAATATCTTCTGTTGTTACCTCTTTAGCCCCTACTTTAATAATTTTATCTTGCTTTTCTAAAAGAGTTTCTTCAGTTACAACAGGATTTGTTTGAGTACCATCTTCAGCTGTTTCAACAGTTTCAATTAACTCACCAGTTTCCTCATTCAATTTATATACAGTAGAAACTTTCTTTTTACCATTTATACCTTCTTGGATTGTTTCATTTGGCTCAGTAGTCAATTTTATAGTATCAGCTTCATAAATTGTCTTGAATTCTATATCTTCTTCTGTTACTTCAAGTGTATTTACATCTACATGTTTTTCAATAGGTGTAATAGGATTTCCATTTTTATCTCTGATATATGAAGAAGTAACATAACCATTACCCTCGTTGTTTTTTAATCTTGTAGTATATTTTGTACGAAGTCCGTCACGTCCTTCTTGAGTAATATTATGTTCGCCTTTTTGCTTAGATTCATCTTGTATTGCTGTAAATACTGTGTTTCTCTCTTCAATTGAAGTTAATTCTACATCATGCCCAATTAAAACAAATCTAGTAATATCACCAGCATTCATGCTTGAAATATTTTTATGATTTGAAGTATTACGATCGATATTACTTAAAGGTGTATTTCTACTACTTGCATCTGGGTTTTTAGGATCACTTAGTGATTCTACAGTAAGTTCATGATTATATAATCTTGCTGTAAAATTATTAATATTGTTCCATACATGATCAGGGTTTGAAGTATCGCCATTAACTAAGTTTTCATAAGTTTTGTTTTTATCACTTAAGTGGTTAGTATTCCATGTCATTACACGGTGGTCACCTTTCCATGTAATAATAGCCTTACCATCACCATAAATCATTGCAGTATTTTTATTTGGATGACGTGTTGTAGCAGTACGTTGAATATTCACGTATTTTGCAGTACCTTCGATTTTTAAACTTGTATCATTAGAAGATAAATTTGGTAAAACTAATACTTCAGAGTGGTCAAAATCAGTATTATCAGTACGTAAATCAAAAGTAGCGTTATTTTTAAGAATAATTTCAGATGCTGCGCCTCTCCATCCTTCCATTACGAAAAGCGCATTATGACTATGAACCTTACCAGTATTTGCATTTCTTAAATGGTTAATTGCATCTAATTTAAAAGTAGCATCTTCTTTAATTATTAGGCGGCTAATTGCTTTGAATCTAACTAAAGTATTGTCACGAGGACTTGGACGTCCTTGATTAATCTTACCGTTTGAAGTAGCTAAAAATTGAGTTCCTCTTCCTAATTCAAAATCCGAATTATCATGCATATTTATAATTTGACCATTACCTCTTTGATCAACATTTACAGTGTTATTTTCTCCAAAGGAAACCATAGCGTATTCGGAATCAAAATTAAAAATATCTTGTCCTTTTAAAGTGATTTTATTATTATCACCAAAAGTTATACGTGAACCTTTGCCTTCAACATAAAAGATATCTTGTGAATTATTACCGTAGTCATAGAACTTAGGATCGTAAGCTTCTATATTAACTTTAGTATTATCTCCAAAAGCAAGTATACCTTTCAGCTTATCTCTTTCGTTGCCTTCACGAGTTGTATAAAGTTTGAAGACTTTACCTTCACCTGTCATAGTCATGTTAATAGTACTACCGTTACTAATTCTTATTTCATTGGCTGCAATAGTTAAATTTTCATTAGCACCTAATTTCCCTGTTTGATGACTTGTAAATTCACCGGAAATATTAACTTTTAGATTTTCATCGTTTACTAATGTGACGCCAGTATGAGTTATATCTCTAAAATTAATAATTTGGTCATGACTATTTGAACCGTATTGAATAAGTCCTCTTGGTCTTCTACCACTACCTGGTCGATTATCTTGTGTATTAATATGGCCATTACTAAATGTGATATTCCAACCTGGTTGGTTTTTACCATTCGTATCCATTTCAAAATAATTCTTGGCAGTATCAAATGAATGCTTATTTAAATCGATAGTAACTGCTCTAGCAGCATTTAGATTAAGTTTTTGAGAATCATTTTTTACGCCGAAAATATTTTTAGTTGGGTTAGGCATTGTAATATCATTATTAAATACAATTTTCCCTACATTTCTATCATTGAGTGCAGCTAATAATTGGTTATAATTACTAACATTTCGCGTTTGTAACACTGCTGCTCTAAATACGCTGCTGTAATTTTCACCTGTTCTAGGTGCTTGTCTTGAAGGTTCTTCTAATGTTGTTGCTTCAACTTTGTCTTTGTTTTGGTTGTTAACGATATCTTCAAGTGATTTGGATGATACGCTGTTTGCATCTACATCAGAAATTGTATTTGTAACTGTTGCTTCAACTGTTGGTGTATCTACTGCAGGTGTTTCTTCAACACTTGCTGGTTGTACTACATCTTCGGTATTACTTGCTGGAACTGTAGTTTCTGCTGTTTCTTCAATACTTGTTTCTTCTTTAGCTACTTCGATTGATTCAGCTTTTGGTTGTTCTGCTTTTTCTACAGTTTCAACTTTAGCAGCTTCTGGTGCTACTGTATCAACTTGAGTTGCTTCTTCTGTTGATGCTGTTTCTGTAGTTGATTTATCTTCTGTTGTTGTTTCTTCGTTAGTTGTTGTATCTTGTGTTGTTTCATCAACTGTAGGTGCTTCGGTAGTTGCTTCTTCTTTTGGTTGTTCTGCTGGTGTTTCAGCTGTACCGATTGATTTAGTTCCTTCTACATTTGATGATTCTTCTATTGCAGATGCTTCATCAACTGGATCTGTTGATTTGCCTTCTGCTTTTTCTTCTTGTGCATGTTTTTGAATTACATTTTCCGATGCAAATGCATCATGAGTTGGTAAGCCTAAGAATATAAGCGTACCGATTAGTATCGAACACGTTCCTACTGTGTACTTACGGATACTAAATTTCTGTAATTTCCGTTGCTTATCCATTAGCAAGCCCCTTTACTATAAAATTTCATAAAAGGCAACTTTACTCATGGCTGAGTTCCCCCGTTACTATTTTGTCTCTATCTCATTAGTAATGTGTTCAGTATATATTCTATTAATGAATCTCAGATATATGAGTGAAGTGCACACTATTAATATGTGAATGGTCGTGCGTAATTAACTCTCCTTTCGTTATAATTATTCACACATAAGATATGAACAAAATTAAATTTCGTTCTGAAATAGTATATCATTTTTAATGTCACTTTCAAATACTATTTATAATAAACTCTATAATTTTTATATACAATTTTTACAACTTACAATATTATGTACAATTTTGATGGAGAATTATTAAGTCGGAATGAAAAGTATTATAACCATTTATTGAAGTCTGTTTATCGTTCGTGTAAATTAGATGAGAAGGTAAATAATATGAAAGAGTTGATTGAAATGCCGCAAATATATTTTGACGCCGCTTCTAAAGGCAATCCTGGAGAGAGTTGTTGTGCATGCGTCATTATTACGGATGATGCGAGACATCATTTCACATCTTATCTAGGTGAAATGGATAATCATCGCGCTGAATGGGAAGCGTTAATCTTCTCTATTCAACAAGCAATTGAATTAGAAGTTGGTAATGCGTTGATTTATACAGATTCGAAATTAATTGCAGATAGTATTGATAAAGATTATGTCAAAAATGCCACGTTCAAACCCTACTTTGAGCTATTTAAAGAATTAGAACGACAATTTGATTTAATATTTGTAAAGTGGATTCCACGAGCTCAAAATAAAGAAGCGAATCAATTGGCACAAACTGCCTTAAGAAAACAATTAAAACATAAATAAAAAGCATATCACGACGGCGCGTGATATGCTTTTTACGTTTAATTATAAGAAGTTTGTTGTTAAATATTTACTTGATACGAATAATTCGTGTTCATTACAGATTTCGATTGATTGTTCGATTTCATGATGATATGTCATTTGATTCAGTAAATCTTCAGTTTCTAATGGTACATCTGTATGAATTTGTGCAAGTTGTTTCGACATAGCTAAGTCATCTCGATATGTGATGATTTTCTTTTGTTGACCTGCTGTTAATTCATTAATGTTTTCAAGAACATTTTCAACAGATTGATATTGTTGTATCAATTTAATTGCCGTTTTCTCACCGATACCTTTAACACCTGGATAACCATCAGCTGTGTCACCCATAAATGCTTTAACATCAACTAATTGATGAGGCTCTAAACCATATTCTTCTCTAAATTTATGAATATCATATTTATTGTAAATATTGAATCCTTTTTTCGTCAGCCATATATCCACATCTGTATTAATACATTGTAATAAGTCACGGTCGCCACTCACGACATATGTTTCATGCCCTTTTTCTTGAGCGCGTTTACTAATTGTTCCTATAACATCATCCGCTTCATAATTTGTTATACCTAAATTGAGTAGTCCTAATTTCTCAGCGATTTCTTTCGCTCGGTCAAATTGTGGAATCATTTCTTCAGGTGGTGCAACTCTATTTGATTTATATGCTTCAAACATATCATTTCTGAAAGTCTTAGATCCCATATCCCAACATACGGCAACATGTGTCGGTTTAATATCATTGATCACTGTATAAGAATGTCTAATAAATCCTTGTACAGCATTCGTAGGAATCCCTTTAGAATCTCTCATAAATTGTTTATGAATGCTTGTAGCATAAAAATGTCTAAATAATAAAGCCATACCATCTATTAATAATATTTTGTTACTCATATTGTGCTCCTTTATATCTCTTTTAAGACGTTTTCGATTTTTTCTATAACATCATTATCGATATTTACAGATAAGTAATCTTCGATGAGTTGAATCGTCTCTTGATTATACTGTCCGATGTACGACTCACCTATTGTATCATAATGTGCAAAATTCTTAGTTAACGCTTCATTAAACGTCACGATTGGATGGTCGATAAGCTTCATTGTATCATTTAAAATTGCATTTTGCGTTTCTTTTACTTTAGATGTCTTAATTAAATCTTTCTTACTCACCGAACTGATTGTTTGTTTCGCAATATCTTGAACGTGAATGCTAATCGGTTCTGGATTGATTTCATTTTCAAAGTCATGTTTAAACTTAGAGATTAAAATAGAAGCATCATTTAATTCAACAATTGTTGGTGTTAATAAATCATCAAATGTTCTCGCATAAAAATTCTTTAACCTTTCTACGATAAGCGAGCTTTCTAGACTTAATTTCTGATTTAAATCATCTACATAATATTTCGTACTCATTTGAAGAGATTGTTTAAATTGATCCGTTACCGTTGATGTATTGAAATGTTTTTTGACGATATCATTAAGTTGTATATTCAATCTGTCTTTCAAGTAATACAGTTGATCGTGAATTTCTTTTTCCAGTTGATGATGTGATTTAATCACAAGTTGATTTGTGAAGTTTTGTTTATCTTTATAACTAAGTAAAGTTGATTTTCTCTTTTCAAGTTGTGCTTTATCTTGTCTATACGTATGCACCATTTGTTCTAATTCATTCGTCAGTTGTTTAATTCTAGATTCTACTTGCGACTTTAGAACTTGCTTACTTTCAACTTTAACAAAGTGATCTAACGCGTCCATAAGTCGTTTGAACTCGTCATCATGTGATTTTAGTGCTTGTTTACTTGAAACTGGATAACACTCTGGCTTAATGTTCAATGCATCTAATGATGATTCTACATAAGATATAACAGCTTGTTTATCTTCTTCAGATTCTGCTAAATCAATGGCGTTAATAACAAATTTCAAACCTTGTGATTGTTGTAAATTATTCATATCACGCATGTAAGTTAAGAACTCACCGTCTTTATCAGTAAAGGCGTGATTATAATAACTTACATAAATAATTAAGTCACTTGATGCAATAATTTGTTCAGTCTCTCTCGTATGTCTTTGGTTATTTGAATTAAGTCCTGGTGAATCGATTATAATCTTGTCTTTTAACCATGCTTCTTCAAGTCTCAAATTAATTTTGTGTACAAATGTAGCATGTGTATCATCTGCTGTTAACTTTTCTAATTCTTCTATATCGAAAGTGACAGATTTGCCTTCTTTTAAGATATCTTTGTAATGATTAAAGTTCGTCTCAATTGCTTCAAAGAATGCTAAATGATTACTAGATAATGAAGGATGTTGTTTAATATCTTTATCGTCAATAAACGATTCAATTGTTGAGTACTGTTTATTGGCGAACTCTGTTATATGGTTAATCTCTTCTAATAATTGCTCATAAGTCTTAAATGTCACTTCTTGTTCAGTACCGTAACTAATTTCAGTAATACTTGCCGTCGTTGGATTCGGTGAACTTAGTAGCACGGGCTTTTGCAAGATAGCATTAATTAAACTACTCTTACCTGCACTAAATGTTCCGAATACAGCAATCTTTGTGATGTTATGCTCTATTCTTTCGACTTGGCTTTCAATATTATGAACTTCACCTTCAAATAAAGGTAGTTTCTTTAAATGATTGATTTGTTCTTTAAGTTGTTGCAGATTATTTTCTTGATGTTCCGTTTGAACTTCTTTGAATTGTTGTTTCGTTTCTTTCTTATCTTCTAGGTCAAGGTCATTTATATGAATAAAATGTCTATCTATTAGTTTATCGATAGATTCATCAAGATGAATATAATAATGTTGATAATTGTTTGTGATAAGTGATGTTTTTAGATTTTTAAATTCAACATATGTTTCATATTCATTTAATTGATTTGTTTCTTCATTAGACTCGTTATGCACTTCACTCGAATTAACGATTTCCTCTATTAATTGATTTGTTTCATTGCGTATTTTTCGATTAATCATTTCTGTAATGCCTTTAGAATAAATTAACACGTAATCATTTGTAATCGATGTTTGCTCTTGTACTTGACCACTTAATTCTTCTTTACTAATCGTATATTGCTGGTTGATGATTTTCTCGAATAAGTCTGCATCTTGAATGTATTTGTTTAAGTTCTCTAATGATTTAATCCAAACTTTCGTAATTTCATCATGAATTTTGATGTCTAAAGCTTCTTTCACTTGTTCAAGCGTTTCATCTTGAATCATCGCTTTCTTCTTATCTTTATTAAATAGCCCTTTCACTTTATAGTCTTTAGCAGTTGTTTTTAAATAATGTCGAATCGTTTCTCGCATTTCATAAGGCATCAAATAAGCGTTATCTAAAATCTCTTTGCGCTTTTCTTTTAAATTTGAAGTGAATTGATCTTTATCTTGAATTAATGATTGTTCATTTTGGACGTTGAATTTTTCTTTATAAGCTTGATAATCATCATCGAATGTTTCTTCAGTAGAATCAATATCAGAAAGAATCGTTTCCATATGTTGATTAATATATTTCAGCTGTTCTTGTTTAATGTAATTCGTTACACGGTCTATAAATACTTGGTGTTCCGTACGTTTTTGATCAAGCTGATGGATATATTGATTAAATGACTGCTTCTCATTGTTCGGCGTATCATATTTAGATACATAAAATATCTTCTCTAAATTCAGTTTCCAATCTGTAACGGCTTTCTTGACACGATTTTTATATGTATCAAACGAGATTTCATCTTCGTCATGTTTGTCGACTTGGTTAACTACCAATATAACCGGAATATCCAACTTGTTTAAGGATTTAATAAAATTAAAATTCATATCCGACTGCACATGGTTATAGTCGACTGTATAAAATACATAATTAGATGTCAGCAAATATTGAAAAGCACTTTCTCTATGGTTGTCACTCATTGAATCGACACCAGGCGTATCTTGGAAAGTAAAGCCTTTATTAAATTTATCTGAAGTAAATTCAATTTCGATAGATTCCACTTCTCTATCTTCAGTATTAAGCCTTTTAACATCTTCTTGATTATCTACGACTGTATATTGATTGTTGTTTAAATTAACGGAAATGCTGTTTTTGTCTGAAGAAATCAGTTGTGCTGTGTTGCTTGTCGTTGGAACAGGAGAACTTGGTAATATATTTTGTCCGATAACATTGTTAATTAATGTAGATTTCCCTGCTGAAAAATGTCCGACAAAACTCACTGTATATTGTTCGTTATATATTTTTTTAATCATTTCATTGATTTGTTTAATTAATGGTTGGTTAGATGACTTTTCGATTTCTTTTTTTAATTTATAAAGTAAATCTAATGATGCTTGATTACGATCCATTTTAATTCCCCTTTATTTTTACACAAATAATTTAAATAGTGTGATTTACATCACATTAATTTTTTAATCTCTATTCTATTATAAATAATGAAGAGAATATAAGAAAGGATGAATAAAATGACAGTCCAAAATAATGACCTAAACAAGAAGACTGATGACCACTCTCATGATGATCTGGATTTAAGAGGCACACTGTATTCAGTCTTCACATTGGGAGGCATCTTTGCAGTATTATGGGTAATTTGTTTTATTTTATTTTTAGTAAGAATTTAAGGGGTGAAATCTGTGCATAAATACGAAAAGTTATGGCTAAAAGTCGGCATTAGCTCATTAGTCATTTTCTTAACAATTTTGATGATTACAGGTTTGCATAATGGACATACGCCAGCCGCTTCTGGTAGAGACTATGTTAATCCTGATAAAGTCGATCAAATCGAACCTTTCAACAAACCAGGTTTACACAAAGTTAGCGGCAAAGATTACGACTATGAATTAGTTATTCTTGCTTCAGCTTTCAATTATCAACCAGGTAAAGTCGAAATTCCTAAAGGTTCAAAAGTAAAAATCATTGCGACAAGTAAAGATACTTTGCATGGATTTAGTTTACCAGGCACAAACGTCAACATGATGTTAGAACCTGGACATATTAGTGAATATTACAAGACATTCAATGAGAAACGCGAATATTTAATCATCTGTAATGAATATTGTGGTATCGGACATGCAGATATGAAGTCGATGATAAAGGTTGTGGATAAAAAATGATAACACGATTAAATAAGAATGATAGCAGACTTGTAATGGCGCATATGTATGTAGCTATTGGTTGTTTAGTCCTTGGTGGATTAGCAGGTTTGTTACAAACATTAGTAAGATCAGGATATTTACAATTACCTAAACAAATTTCTTATTATCAAATCTTAACAGTGCACGGTATCGTATTAGCGTTAGTACTGACAACTTTCTTTATCTTAGGTTTCCAATTTTCTGCAGTAGCTAAGACATCTGGACATTTAACGTCTGTACAAAGAAAGTTCGGTTGGGTTGGATTTTGGGTAATGATTATTGGTACGCTCATGGCAGCAACAATGGTTCTATTAAACAAAGCCACTGTTTTATATACTTTTTATGCACCATTAAAAGCACATGCTATTTTCTATATTGGTATGGCGCTTGTTGTTGTAGGTAGCTGGATTTCTACAGTTGGACAAATTTTAAAATATATAGAGTTTAAGAAGAAAAATCCAGGTAAGAAATCTCCCCTACTAAGCTATATGGTAGCTATTAATGGGGTAATGTGGATTGTATGTTCATTAGGTGTTGCTGCAACAGTACTCCTTCAGTTAATTCCTTGGTCATTAGGCTTAGTTGAAAGAGTAGACGTAACATTAAGTAGAACATTATTTTGGTATTTTGGTCATGCACTTGTTTATTTTTGGTTATTACCAGCTTATATGTGTTGGTATGCAATTATCCCGAAAATTATTGGTGCAAAAGCATTCTCAGACAATTTAGCAAGAATGTCATTTATGCTATTCTTATTCTTCAGTATTCCTGTTGGGATACATCACCAATTAGTTGAACCAGGTATTGATGATACATGGAAATACTTACAAGTTGTATTAACATTTATGGTTGTCATTCCTTCATTGATGACAGCATTTAGTTTGTTTGCAACATTTGAAAATTACGGTCGTTCTAAAGGCTATAAAGGATTATTCACATGGTTCAAATCTTTACCATGGAATGACGCAAGATTCGTATTACCATTCTTAGGTATGTTAGCCTTTATCCCAGGTGGTGCAGGTGGTTTAGTAAACGCATCTGCACAAATGAACGGATTAATTCACAATACAATTTGGGTAACTGGACACTTCCATTTAACAATCGCTTCAGCGGTCATCATGACATTCTTCGGAATTATGTACTGGTTAATACCTCATTGTACAGGTAGAAAACTAACTAAATTCACAAATAAATTAGCACTTATGCAAGGTTATACTTGGGCAATCGGTATGACAATTATGAGTGGCGCGATGCACTATGTTGGATTAGTAAAAGGTGCACCAAGAAGATCAACATATTCAGAATATGGCGGTGCTAAACAAGCTGCTGAATGGATACCATATCAAGTACTACAAGCAGTTGGGGGAACAATTTTATTTATTTCTATAATATTAGTCGTAATGGTGTTTATACACTTAGCCTTCTTATCACCTAAAGGCGAAGAAGAATATCCAGTATCAGAAGCATTGGACGAAGAACAACCAGTTATTAAATTTGTTGAGAACTGGAGATTCTTAATCATCGTGACAGTATTGCTTATCTTAATCGCATATACTGTCCCTATCGGACAAATGTTCACAGATCCAGCACCAGGAGCCAAAGGATTAGGAGAAGGCAAACTTTGGTAATACTAAATTAATATATTTAACTTAGAACCTTCATACAATGATGAATAATAGGAAGACTGGCAACAAATCTTTAGAAGATGCGTTGCCAGTTTTTTTGTGGGGGTTGGGTGGTGCTTGTAATGAATATCTCTAGTCTAATATGTTGGATAACTATGGTGAATAGTCGAGAAATAGTACAAGTCATGGCTTAACGACCTACTTAAGCCAAGAGATGAGCCAAGTCGTGGCTTAATGTCTGAATAAAGCCAAGAGATGAGCCAAGTCATGGCTTAATGTCCTAATAAAGCCAAGAGATCGTCTAAGTCGTGGCTTAATGTCTGAATAAAGCCAAGAGATAACCCAAGTCATGGCTTAACGCCCAACTTAAGCCAAGAGATATTAAATCTAGTCCAAACCATACATCCCCACTATTCTCCAAACAAAAAAACCACCTGCTCTGCAGGTGGTTTCCTCTTTCCTACTATACTATTTATTTCGTTTGCCCCAATATTGATAGTACGTACATTCAATATAGCCATTAAAGAGTTTTCTTCTTTTTGTGGCTTTTTTACCTACTAATGGTTCAAATTCTTTATAGCTTGTAAGCATATATAATGATGCTTGGTCATTTTGTTTCATGATTTCACCTAAGTGTTTGTACATTGCTTCTACTTCACTTCGTTCACCGATACGTTCGCCATATGGTGGGTTCCCGATTATTGAAACGGGTCCTTCTGGTACTTCTAGGTTATGAACATCTTGGACTTTAAATTGAATAATGTCCCCTAACCCAACTTCTGTTGCATTGTCTTTCGCAATTTCAACCATTTTAGGATCGATATCGCTTGCTATGATATTAATTTCTTTATCATATAATGCCGCTTCATCTGCTTCTTGTCTTAATTGGTCATACAACCCTTCTGGTATGATATCCCAATCTTCACTCGCAAACTCACGGTTAAATCCTGGTGCAATATTTTGAGCGATGAGTGCTGCTTCTATTGCAAGTGTACCTGAACCACAGAATGGATCTATAAATGGTGTTTCACCGCTCCAATTTGTTAATCTAACAAGTGCTGCAGCTAATGTTTCTTTCATAGGTGCGTCACCTTGTGCTAAACGGTAACCTCTTTTATGAAGTCCTGAACCTGAAGTGTCGATTGTTAATAAAGCTTCGTCTTTCAGTAAGGATACTTCAACTTGGTATTTACTACCTGTTTCATCGATCCAACCTTTAATTTGATACGCATGTTTCAATCTCTCAACTATCGCTTTTTTAACGATTGCTTGACAGTCGGATACGCTGAATAATTTAGATTTAACACTTTTACCTTGAACTGGGAACATACCTTGAGCGCCAATTACATCTTCCCATGGTAATGATTTCGTCTTTTCGAATAATTCATCAAAAGTTGTTGCATGGAATCGTCCTACTACGATTTTGACTCTGTCAGCAGTTCTTAACCATAAATTTGATTTAACGATTGCTGTTTCATCACCTTCGAAAAGTACGCGACCGTTTTCTACTTTTGTTTCATATCCTAATTCTTGAACTTCTTTAGCAACAATTGATTCTAATCCCATTGGACTAGTAGCGAGTAATTGATACATGCATATACTCCTTTATATTTAAATTATCATTATTTACAAATAAAAAGCTCTCCTACTTGGGAGAGCGACACTAGTAAGTGATAAATCTGTAAGCCATGTTTTGTCCTTTAGTACTGCTAACGTGTACTAGTTACACTCGTACGCCAGTGATAATCATCTGTCTGTATGATTACATACCTTCTTATTCCGTTCATTTCCGTCAAAGAAGTGCTCCTACCAATTTTGGATTGCTCACTCGAGGGGTTTACCGCGTTCCACCTTTTACATTTCTGTAAAAGCTACGTCACTGTGGCACTTTCAAACTACTTTAACCATATTATTACTAACTTAGGTTATTTCATTGCCGTCAATTATTTGCCCTGGCTTATTGTTTCGCCAAGCACGAACACTACATTCATCTCAGAATGTGTGAGCATGGACTTTCCTCTACTTAACGTAGCGATTATCCGAAATACCACTCAACAAAGAATTATAGCATAAACAGCGTTAAATAACTATCATTTATTCGCCAAATACTGCTTTTTCAAGATTAGAAATTCGTTTCAAGATATCTACATTATTAGAATTGTATTGTTGAGAGCCTTGTGGTCTGCCTGACGCGACACGGATTCTTAACTGTTCGATTTCTTTTTTAAGTTTAGAATTTTCTTCTGTCAATTTGATGACTTCATTATTTAAATCAGCCATTTTTTGATAGTCTGAAATAATGTCATCTAAAAAAGCATCTACTTCTTCAGTTTTGAAACCTCTTAAACCTCTTTCGAATTCTTTTTCATAAATATCTTTTGCAGATAGCTTTAATGCTACATCAGCCATTTTTACACCTCATTTAATATGATTCGTTGTCATTATTATAATTAAATTCCATAAAGTCTTGTAAATCCATGAATGTAATAACATTATAAGTATAGTTTGTCTTTTCAGCAAAATCAACTAACTTACTTTTGAAGTATTTAGGTGATGCTTCTTGTTCATCATCATAAAATAATATCGTCTTATCGGTATTATCGAGTATAAATTCATTGGCTTGTTGAAATTGGAACCCACCTTGATACTCACTTTGATGAATCGCATTAACATAGTCTGCTTGTGCAACAATATTTTGATAAGCTTGCTGGTTTGTTTCGTTCCATTTATTATAGTGATTTAAAAATGGTGTCAATATCGCAAGTTTCAATTGAGGGAATTTATTTTTCATTTCAATTGTTACTTCTGCTGCCCAAAGTTCAAATCCTAATTGTCCTGAAATAATGACCCACTCCATACCTTCTTCTATTTCTTGCTCAATGATTTCTTTAAGATATGCTTTGATGACTTTCACTTCTGGTTGATCATTTTTAAAAATATTCAGTTCAAACGGTTTGTATCCCGTAAAATATACAGACGTCATGATAAATCACCTATATGGGTATAAATATAATTTAAATCATGTTGTACGGCTTTATGCTTTTCAAAGAAGAGTTTCTTACTTGTACGTTTATAATGGCATTCTACAGACAACTCTTTATAGTTACTAATTAAGAGTTGGAATTTCTGTTCATTCATATATTGTAATTTCAATACGGCATCTTGATGAACAGCAAGTTTGTCTAGCAGAACATCGACTTGTTCTACAAATGGTACGACATCTTTATAAAAGTCGTATTCATGATCGTCTTTCGCGTGTTGAAATATATCTAACATGTTATTTAATTTATTTAAAAGTTCTTGTATCATCGCTACACCTACTATTAATGAAGTTTGTATTTTAAATGTGCTCACGATAAAATGATAACATAACTAGAAAAGTTCTAGAATATTTATGTATCATAAAAAACTTTTGTAACTTATAATGAAATAAGGTATAATATTTAGAGTTTTATGATATGAAGCTAGGTGATGAATTTGAATTATCCAAACGGAAAAAAAGTAACAAAAAATACTTCTAAAGTCTCAATCCAAGATGATCCTAAATATAGTAGAATACAATATGGTAAACGGGGTATGAGATTAGAGGAGGAAATTGATAAATCCAATGAATACTTCAGATTAGAAAATATAGCAGTTATTCATAAGAAACCGACACCTATTCAAATCGTTGATGTTGACTACCCTAAAAGACAAAAAGCTGTCATTAAAGAAGCTTATTTTAGAAAACCTTCAACAACAGATTATAACGGTGTTTATAATGGATACTATATTGATTTTGAAGCTAAGGAAACGAAAAATAAAACAAGTTTCCCTTTAAATAATATCCACGATCACCAAGTATCACATATGGAACAAGTATTAAACCAAAAAGGTATATGTTTTTTGTTGATAAAATTTAGCTATCATGATAGCGTATTTTTATTGCCTTTTAGGAAGTTTATGGTATATTGGGACAGATATAAATCTGGAGGCAAGAAGTCCATCACGCTTAAAGAGATTGAAACTGATGGTTACTTAATACCAATCCAATTTAAACCAAGAATTAACTACATAACAATAGTTGATCAATTGATAAAAACAGAAAGTGAGGCGCTCAAATGAGTCAATCAAAAGCTTCTAATAGTAAAAATGGTAAAGAACAACCTAAGAAGAAGAGGAATATCAAAAGGACGATAATTAAGGTGTTCGGTATTCTCGTGCTAGCATTCTTAGCAATGGTAATCATAGGTGTTCTCGTATTTGCATATTATGCTTGGAAAGCTCCTGCTTTCAATGAAAGTGCGCTTAAAGACCAATTACCAACTAAAATTTATGACAAAAATAATAAACTTGTCACGACCCTCTATATGGGACAGAAGAGAGAACATGTTAAATTTGACGATGTTCCAGATCAGATGAAAGATGCTGTACTTGCAACTGAAGATAATCGCTTCTACGATCATGGTGCATTAGACTACAAACGTTTATCTGGAGCAGTTATGAAGAACTTTACAGGTGGCTTTGGTTCACAAGGTGCATCTACATTAACACAACAAGTTGTAAAACGTTCATTCTTAACAGATAAGAAATCCATCGAAAGAAAAGCTCAAGAAGCTTACCTTTCATATAGATTAGAACAAGAATATTCTAAAGATGAAATCTTTGAAATGTACTTAAACAAAATCTATTACTCAGATGGTATTTACGGTTCTCAAACAGCAGCTAAATATTACTTCAATAAGAAATTAAAAGATTTAAACTTAGCTGAAACAGCTTACTTAGCAGGTTTACCACAAGTGCCAAACCAATATAATATTTATGATAATCCTGAAGCGGCTGAAAAACGTAAAGACACAGTTCTTTATTTAATGGAAAGACACGGTAGAATCACTAAGAAAGAAATGAAAGAAGCACAAGATACACCTATCGATAAGAACTTAGTTAAACGTACAGTTGAAGAAAGAAACGACGCAATGACTGATACACCAGACAATGAGTACGCTTCTTATATTAACTACGTTAAACAAGAAATTACTCAGAACAAAGCGTTCAAAGGTCAATCATTGAATGATATCATGACGAGTGGTCTTAAAATCTACACAAACATGGATAAAGATGTTCAAAAAACATTACAAGAGTCAGTTGATAATGGTACATTCTACAAGAATAAAGACCAAATTACTGGTTCATCTATAGTAGATACGAAGACTGGTAAATTAGTCGGTATCAGTGGTGGTAAAGATTACAAAGATGTAGTTGATAGAAACCAAGCAACAGACGTTCATCCTACAGGTTCATCACTTAAACCGATATTAGCTTATGGTCCAGCAATTGAGAATATGCAATATGCGACAAACCATAAGTTCCAAGATGAAAGTCAATATAATATCAATGGTAGTATCTTCAAGAACTATGATGGTCAAGGTCACGGCTCAGTTACAATGGCTGATGCATTAGCAAGATCATACAACATTCCAGCATTGAAATCTTGGCAAGAAACAAACCAAAACGCTGGTGAAAAAGCAGTTAAAGACTTTGCTTCTAAAGTGAACTTAAATTATAAAGAAGAAATTGGACCTTCAGAAGTACTTGGTGGTTCACAATCAGAATTCTCCCCTACTCAATTAGCATCAGCATTTGCGACTATGGGTAATGGCGGAACATATAACGAAGCAAAATCAATTAGAAAAGTTGTCACTCAAGATGATGAAACAATCAAATTCTCAAGCGAAAGCCATAAAGCAATGGAAGACTACACAGCATACATGTTAACTGAAATGCTGAAAGGAACATTCCAAGCATACGGTTCAGCTTATGGATATGGCATTAACGGTGTGAACGTAGCAGCTAAAACGGGTACTGGTACTTATGGTGATGAAGTATATAGTGAATATCAATTACCTGAAAATGCAGCGAAAGACGTTTGGATTACAGGTTATACACCACAATACACTATGTCAGTATGGATGGGCTTCAACAAAGTTAAAGAATACGGTGAGAACTCATTCTTAGGACATGATGAACAAATTAAACCACAAATATTATTCAATGAAGTTATGTCAGAAATCTCTAATTATGACGGTGCAGACTTCGAAAGACCTGATTCAGTAACAGGAAGCGGTAAAAGCTTAAGTGTTGCAGGTAACGAAGACAATAATACAACATCAAGCTCAGCACCTAGCTCTGGTAATAGTCGTAATCAGCAAAATAATTATAACTTCTCAAACAATAATAATAATGTAACAACAAACGAACCACAGACAAATTCAAATACATCTAGAACGCAACAAAACAATACACAACAACAGTCATCTACAAATCAAAACGTAACAACTGAAGAACAAACGACAGAAACACCAACAACAGAAGAATCAGATTCAGACTCTGACAATAGTAGTTCAACCTCAGATGCAGCAAAACAAGCTGCCAAAGAAGAGAAAGATGACTAAGATATAGAAAAAGCATCACATCCCGCAAAGGATGTGATGCTTTTTTGATTATAATATTTTTTATTCTCCACTTTCACGTTGTGCGGCTCTTTTAAGTTGAATCTGATATCTCGCATTCATTCTAATTAATTCTTCTTTCAGTGTTACCATTTGTCTATATCCCATAAAGTGATATATTCTCTCGTTTATATAGTGGTATCGTTCTTCAAAATTCATTGGTATAACTGGATATTCTTCGATATGCGCTATATCAAATGTTTCTATTTGATTGATTTGTTCTATATAAGCGATGATCAAATGATAATATTGATCTAACAATTGGTGTGCTTCATTTGTTTTAAGCTTTTTATTTTTAACAAGTGGCTCTATTTGTTGTTCAAGTTCTATGAAATCATTTTTTTGTATCATGCGCCTTCAACCTTTACTAACCCAGCTTTTAATCGTTTTTGCCCTTCTCTACAATCTGCAAATAATGGACATACTTCGCATTTCGGTTTACGTGCTACACAGTGATAGCGCCCAAAGAATATAAGCTGATGGTGACTTTTTGTCCATCTTTCTCTTGGAATGATGCTACATAAACGATCTTCAACTTGGCGCACATTGTCTTTAATTCTACATATAGCAAGACGTTTAGATACGCGTTCTACATGTGTGTCTACTGCTAATGATGGTTCCCCGAATGCTACACTCATCACAACATTCGCTGTTTTACGCCCTACACCAGCTAATGATTCTAATTCTTGATGTGTACTTGGTATGACACCATTAAAATTATCTAACAATGACTGACAAAGTTTTTGTATATTTTTAGCTTTATTGCGGTATAAACCGATTGAGCGAATGTCATTTTGTAGTTCTTCTAAACTTACATTTAAATAATCTTCAGGTGTTTTATACTTTTCAAAAAGCGATTTTGTCACTTTGTTGACGAGTACATCTGTACACTGTGCAGAAAGTAATACTGCGATTGTGAGTTCAAATGGATTGTCATGAACGAGTTCACATTCAGCATCTGGAAACATTTCATCAATAACATCCATCATTTCTAATGCTTTCTTTTTACTTATCATAAGGATTCTCCCCATTTACCCAATCAAAAGTCGGGATTAAATTAACATTTTGTTTTACTTTTTTAGTTTGATTAAACTTTTCGCTTTCTTCTTTGGAAGATTCAACAGTCGTGATGTTCTTCTTCTTCCAGTTTAATAAAATGCGGTCGATATATTTGATGCTGAGTTTATCTAAACTATGCGCTTCGTTAAGTGCGCTCATTATGAGTTCGTTTGAATGTTTATCAGTATCAATCCAGTGGTTTAATGTTTGCACTTCTAATGGTGTTAATGGTCGACCGAAAGCGGATTCGAATTCTTGGAATAATTTCTTGAATTTTAAGTTTTGATCTTCTACTGTACCTTGTTGCATTGTTTCGTTTTTAATTAATGCGAGTTGTTCATACATAGGATCAAATGATATGAATTCATTATATTTATGTTGGTCATCTTTTTCAATTTTAATGTCTATAATTTTTAATTGAGATAGTTGATTGATGATATGACTTACTTCTTGTATAGATAATGTCGTGCCACGTTGGATATCTTCTAATGGAGGCTGTAAGTTTCGATCATTCTCTTGATCTAGCAATTTAATAAGGATAACGAATTGTTTTTCATTTAATCCTAAATTGGCATAATGATCAAACAAAGCTCTTTGAACAACGACTGGCTTTTCTTTTAACATATCACTTGTATACATTTTTTCACCTACTTCATTATAAAAATATAGAGTCTGGGATCACTATTCAGCTCCCAGACTCGCATATTATTATGGATATAATCGATTTAATAAACGTGGGAATGGTGCAGTTTCTCTAACGTGTTCTACGCCACTTAACCATGCTACTGTTCTTTCAAGTCCTAAGCCAAATCCACTATGTGGTACACTTCCGTATTTTCTTAAGTCAGTGTAGTAACTATATGCTTCAGGATCTAAACCATGTTCATTAATTCTTTGATTAATTAAATCTAAATCACTAATTCTTTCAGAACCACCAATGATTTCTCCGTAACCTTCTGGTGCGATTAAATCTGCACATAATACAGTGTCTGGATTTTCAGGGTTTGGTTCCATATAGAATGGTTTAATTTTTGTTGGATAATTAATGATAAATACTGGTTTATCATAATGGTTTGCAATTGCTGTTTCATGAGGAGAACCAAAATCGTCGCCCCATTCAATATCATCGAATCCTTCTTGATGTAAGAATTTAATGGCATCATCGTAAGTGATTCTTGGGAATGGTGTTGATACTTGTTCTAACTTAGAAGTATCTCTTTCAAGAAGTTCTAATTCTAATTGACAATTTGCCAACACAGCTTTAACGATGTGATGAACGTAATTTTCTTGAACTTCTAAGCTTTGGTCATGTTTCATAAATGCCATTTCGCCTTCGATCATCCAGAATTCAATTAAATGTCTTCTTGTTTTTGATTTTTCAGCTCTGAATGTTGGACCAAAACTAAATACTCTATTATGCGCCATAGCTGCAGCTTCTAAGTATAATTGACCACTTTGAGATAAGAATGCATCTTCATCGAAATATTTCGTATGGAACAATTCACTTGTACCTTCAGGAGCACTTCCTGTTAAAATTGGTGGATCAATTTTAGTGAATCCACTTTCGTTAAAGAATTCGTATGTCGCACGAATAATTTCGTTTCTAATTTTCATAACGGCATGTTGACGTTTAGAACGTAACCATAAATGTCTGTGATCCATTAAGAATTCTGTACCATGATTTTTTGGTGTGATTGGATAATCATGTGATTCTGAAATAACTTCTACACCACTTACCTGCATTTCATAACCAAATTTAGAACGGTCATCTTCTGTAATTGTACCCGTAACATAAACAGATGTTTCTTGTGTTAATGATTTAGCTAATTGGAAGATGTCTTCTGATACTTCAGCTTTCACAACAACCCCTTGCATAAATCCTGTTCCGTCTCTTAATTGTAAAAATGCTATTTTCCCACTTGATCGCTTGTTTGCAATCCAAGCACCGATTGTCACTTCTTGATTGACATAATCTTTAGCTTGTTTAATCGTAATATTCATTATTATTTCTCCTATTCAAATAAATTACCTATAGTTATTTTATCAAATTATGCATACAACTGCTATCTGTTTGGATATTTTCTTAGTTTATCTTGGAATTTATTTAAATCACCTTCGATAACAGGTATTTCACCTAAAGCATTTATGAAATATTTACTGTAATTACTATCTAATATTCTTCTATCAAAACAAATTAATAAACCTTGGTCATGCTTGTTTCGAATTAATCGACCAATGCCTTGTCTGAACTTAGTTACTGCGTCTGGTAAGACAAAGTCTTTAAAGGGATTGTCAAATTCATCTTTCATTAAATGGTATCGTGGATCATCCTGATGTATAAACGGTAATTTCGTCATCATGACACATTTAATACCTGAAGATTGATAATCAAATCCTTCAAAGAATGATAAAGTACCTAGTAAAATCGTTTTATCAAATTGGTTAAACTGTTGTACGAGTTTGTATACGTGTGAATGTTGTTGCTGCATTAAGACGACATAATCATCAAAGATTTCAAGTTCTTCCATGTATCGGTATGCTTGATACAACATCGCATAATTCGTAAACAGTACTAAACATTTTTGATTTGTTTCACTCACAAATGTAGATAAATAACTAACAATCGTTTCAATATAGTCATCTTGTTGATGATATTGATAAGTCGGCATATTTTCCGGTACAAAACATGTTGCTTGATTTTTCAAGTCGTAAATATCATTTAAATAATAAGTGTTAAATTGAATGTCTTCAGGAAACATAGATTTAAATGATGTAAATGAATGATTAACAGTTAATGTCCCTGAAATGAAAATATTGCTATTGAATTGCTCTATAAACACTTCATTCAGTAAATCTTTAACTTCTGCTTTTTTAACAAAAAGTGAAAGTGTAGATTTCTGAGATATTTTCTTAATGGATACGAATGGCACTTGACCAGACTTAATCATGTTATAAATTTTAGTATATTGATGATAAATATAAATTAACTCTTTCTTGAATGCTTTAACATGTGCGTGTGAGTATGATTTAAATCTAGATAATATTTGATTGATTGTACTAATTTGTCGTTTAAATATTTCAGATATATTCGCGACATCAATATCATAGAAGTAATGAATTTGTTTGTCATCTTCATGAGATTCTTGATGCTTATCTGAAATTTGAGCCATTAAATCATCAAATAATTGTTCGTTTTGTTCGTGAAGTAAATCAATATCACGTTTCAGTTGATATATATCAATTGGTTCGATTGGATATTGCTCAATGACTCTTCTATTTTCTAATTTATCTAATCGTTTAAATAATTTTTCTTGCTCATTTTTACCTAATAAACCGAGATGATATTTAATATGTTGGTAACTTAAATCATCTGTCACTTGATTAAGTGCGTAATCTTGAATACGATGCGCTTCATCAACGATGATATGTTTGAACAATTGGTATACGGTATCTTCTGTACTATGTTGTAACAAGTGCGCGTGATTTGTTATACCAATCTCTACATGCTGCGCACTCTCTTTAATAAATTGATAGTAATGTATATCATTTTTAAACGGTACATAAGTCGTGCGTTTTTGTTCAAAGAAGACCTTTTGACCACCTTTAAGATGGAGCTCTTCAATGTCACCTGTTTCCGTTTCAAGAATCCATACAAGTAACTGCATTTTTAAAATAGTCGCTTCATAGTTGTCTGTATCATCTTGTAATATATTTAAGATTAAACCAAGCGAAATATAATGATCTTTACTTTTAATAATCATCGCTTTTAAATCTAAATCTAATGCATTTAAGACTTTATTAAATTCTTGTTCTAGAAGTTGATTTTGAAGTAACTTCGTATGTGTTGAAACGAGAATATGTTCACCAGTTTCTAAATAATACAATAATGCAGCGAGCACAAAGCTCATCGATTTCCCACTACCAAGTGGTGCTTCAATTAAAGCATTCTCGTTATGCATTAAAGAATCAAATAATTGTTGAACGAGTTGATATTGTTCTTTACGATAATCGAAGTTAAAGGTTTTAAGTATTCTATCATAAGCTTCATCTAGTGTAATTGATGTACGGTCACTTGAATGGCGTATTGGCATTTGTTTTAAATAATGGATGTTCTGGTACTTTTTAATATTGCGATTATGCGTTTCGGCACCTTGATGTGTTCTTACAATTTCAAATAGAATGTCTTTTAAATCATGCTTTAAAGATTTAGATAAATAATAAAGTTGTTTAATCGTATCAATCGGAAGACCATTTATTTTTTCAATGGCTTTGATAAACAATAGTGCAGTTGCTTTAGCATCTTCATAAGCACTATGCGCTTGGTTTAAATCAACTTGTAACGATTGACTCAATTCACTTAACTGATAACTTTCTTCGTTTGGAAATGCGATTTTAAACAATTCCATCGTATCAATTGTTAATTTAGGTTCAAATTGTATTTGATGCTTTTCGAAATGGGATTTGAGAAAGTTTAAATCAAATAGAACATTATGCGCGACAAATACACAATCTTTCAACAAGTTAAACAATGATTGACTGATCTCTTCAAAGTACGGAGCTTCTTCTAAGTCTAATTCATTAATATTGGTTAATGCTTGAATAAAAGATGGAATTTCCAAATCCGTTTTGACATATGAATGATATGTATCGGTAATTTGGTTATTTTCTATAAATGTTATCCCAATTTGAATGATTTCATCATATTGAATTTGGTTTCCGGTTGTTTCTAAATCTACAACAGCGTATCTTTGCGCCATATTATCTCTCCTATATTTCGATATCTGCACTCATAAATTGGTGTAATTGACCATCATCAGATATCACGGTTAAGAACCCATTATCTTGTATATCAATTGCTCGACCAAATACTTGCTTTTTACCTTCTGTATAAGTTAATTTTTTGTCCCAAATCATACTTTTACTTTTATATAAATCTTTAATGTCACTGAATGGTAATTCTAAAAATTGATCATATCTCAGTTCAATAGCTTCTATTAATAATTTCAAAAATTGATAAGGTTCTATAGATTGTTCATTTTCTATTTTTAAACTTGTCGCACGTGATTGACCAGCTTGATCGAAGTCTTCTTGTGTTTGGTTTAAATTAATACCAATGCCACAAATAATCGCATTGACGCCATCAGTATCTGCAATCATTTCTGTTAAAAAGCCACAAACTTTTTTATCGCCTATATAAATATCATTTGGCCATTTAATTTTACTTTGAATGCCATAATGCTGTTCAATCACTTCTTGAATGGCAAGGCTTATAAATAGATTAAATGTCGACATTCTTTGAATTGGAATATCTGGACGTAATACAACTGACATCCAAAGCCCTTTACTTTTTAGAGATGACCATTCTCTTTGGAAACGCCCTCTCCCATTTGTTTGTTCATCACTTAAAACAATAAAGTCATGTTCAATGTCATTAACACGAGATTTAGCTAACAATTGTGTTGAATCTACTTGTGTTTGAACAATTGCGTGATTCAATATTCTTTGATATTGAAGTGTAATATTCACAATGTCTTCTTGCCAAGTTGTAGGGATTTCTGAGATTTTATATCCCTTATTAGAAATAGACTCAATTTCAAAGCCTTCTTTTCTCAATTGATCGATGACTTTTTTAACTGTTACACGTGAACAATTTAACGTTTCAGCAATATGTTGTCCTGACAAATATTCATTATTTTGATATAAATATTTAATAATTTCACGTTTATATTTTGACATTCTCTCGCACCCATTCTATTAAATCATTTTCTGTATTATCCACTTTATGGTTAATGACAGCTTGTTCAACTTTATTTAAAATATCTTTGATCCATGGTCCACCTTTTTTATTAAATGTAGACATCAATATTTGACCGTTAATTTGTAATTCTGATTTATCATATATAGGTAGTTTATCATATATTTCATCAATTACACGGTCATTCATAATTGTAGGATGGATAGAGATATTCAGTTGTGCATTATGCTCAGAAATAAAGTGAATGATTTCTTTCATTTTATCACGATGATACGTATATACGAGATGAATCATATCTTGCTTTGAAATTTTATTATCAGAAAGTGATATCAATAATTGAACGTATGATGAGATATCACGCTTTTCTTGATTACTGATTTTCAAACTGTTCAAGCTTGTTAAATCTAATTCGTTTAAATAACATAATGCAGCCACCCATAAATTGAAATGGGCATGTTCTGGCATGAAGATACTTCTTTGGTTGATTTCTTTGAAAAATGGAATATATTTAAATATTTCTAGTTCATGAGCGGTCGTTTTTGTATCATGAATATATTTACCTTGAATCATTTTTTTTAGTTCAACAACAATTCTTTCAATTGCGATGGCATTTAAAGAATGTGCTGTTTGATACATGGCGTCTTTAGTATCATGATCAAGTGCAAAGCCTGTTTGTGATTGGAATCTTACACCTCTCATAATACGTAATGCGTCTTCTTCCATTCGATCAATTGGTGTTCCGACAGCTTTTATGATTTTGGATTGTATATCGTTTAACCCATTGAAATAATCATGAAGTTGATACGACTTATCCATAGCGATAGCATTCATTGTGAAATCTCTTCTTGCTACATCTTCATATAAATCCGTTACAAACTGAACAGATGTAGGTCTTCTATGATCAACATAATCCCCATCTTTTCTAAATGTTGTCACTTCAAACTGTTGATTTTCACCCATCACAATCATCGTGCCGTGCTCTTTGCCTATTGGTAAAGTCTTATCAAATAATTGTTCAACTTCATCAGGTAAAGCACTTGTTGTGATATCAACGTCTGAAATTTCTTTACCCATTAAATAGTCTCTTACTGAACCACCGACAAAATATGCTTGATGCCCATTACATTCAAGTGTTTCAATTATCCATTTCGCATCTTCAAATACTTGATATTCACGCATATTATTCTCCTAACATATCGTTGTAGCAAGATTCGTACTGATCAGCAATCACTTTAGATGAGAATCTTTCACGTACATCTTGAATCATAGCGTTTTGCATTTTGCGATAAAGTTCTGAATCTGTTAGTAATTTAACCGCATATTCACTCGCTTTATCCGTATCACCGACATCAACCGTATAACCCGTTTCACCGTTTTTGATGACTTCTTTTATGCCACCTGCATTTGTACCAATCGGCACGACACCTGTAAGCATAGCTTCAAGTAATACAAGTCCAAAGCTTTCTTTTTCACTTAATAACAACGTTAAATCAGACATTTGATAGAAGATATTCACTTCATCTTGTTTACCTAAAAATAGAACTTGGTCTTCTATATTAAGTTGTTTAATTTGTTCTCTGGCCACTTGTAACTCTGGACCATCACCGATGAGTAATAATTTAGATTTAATTTGTTTGTTAATTTTGTAGAATGTATCCACGACATCAGGCACGCGCTTGACTTTTCTAAAATTTGATACAAACGTGATGACTTTTTCATCTTCTTCTATGCCATAACGACTTCTTAAATCTGTATTATAAATTTGTGGGAAACTTTCTTCTTGTACAAAATTGTATATTGTTTTGATTTCTTTATCAGGTTCTATAATGTCATATGTTTCTTGTTTAAGACTATCACTGACACTAGTTACAACGTCACTCTTTTCAATTCCGAATCGAATGGCACTTTGTAATGACGTATCATAACCTAATACTGTAATATCTGTTCCATGCAAAGTCGTCATGATTTTGACATCTTTTCCGGATATTTGACGCGCTAAAATACCACAAATTGCATGCGGTACTGCATAGTGCATATGTAATATATCCAAGTCGTAATCGTTAATGACGTCTGCAATTTTAGCACTTAATGTAATATCATATGGTGGATATTGGAATACAGAATATTGATTTACGTCAACTTGATGAAATGTTACGTTTGGAACAGGCTCTCTCATTCTAAAAGGCATATTAGAAGTAATAAAGTGAATTTCATGACCTCTTTTCGCCATTTCCAAACCAAGCTCAGTTGCAACAATTCCTGAGCCCCCCATTGATGGATAACAAGTTATACCGATTTTCATATTAATCCTCCATTATGACTTATTTACGTTCGAATCTATCTTTATCTCTTACATTGAATTTATTCATTGTATCTTGGAAACTTTTATTTAAATCTATGTCTAAAGAATTTGCTAAACAAATTAAGACGAATAAATTATCTCCTAATTCAGCTTCAATTGTATTGTCTTCTTCTGTTGGTTTCTTTTTCTTTTCACCATGACTATGATTAATTTCTCTAGCTAGTTCTCCAACTTCTTCTGTTAATCTCGCTAAATTTGCTAAAGGCGAAAAATAACCTGCTTTAAACTGAGAAATATATTGATCAACTTCATGTTGCATCTCTTTCATGTCCATAAAATTTCCTCCCTACATATCTTTTATATCTCTATATAAAAGAACTCACATAATAAAATTATATATGATAATCATGCATAATGACAACGTAATAAGCTTATAACTACAAACCTCATAAATATTTATAAAATAAAAAATACCAACAAAGTCAAAAGACTTTATTGGTATTAAAATGATTTCATTAATTATTACGTGCCATTAGAATAAATCTTGCTAATTCAGCTACGGCTACAGCTGTTGCTGCAACGTATGTCATAGCAGCTGCAGATAATACTTTTTTAGCATGTCTATATTCTTGTTGGTTAACGATATTTAATTTTTCAATTTGTCGCATTGCCCGTTTACTAGCATCGAATTCAACTGGTAATGTGATGATTGAGAATAATACAGCGAATGACATAAATACGATACCAACCCATAATAATGTTGTACCGAATGTACTACTCATTGCTGTTAATACGATACCAGCTAAAATGATAATGTATGATAACGAACTTCCTAAATTAGCAAGCGGTAAAAGTGCTGATCTAAATTTAAGGAATCCATATCCTTGAGCATGTTGAATAGCATGTCCTACTTCATGTGCTGCAATTGCTGTACCCGCAACACTTGGTTGTTGATAGTTTGCCGGTGATAATACAACACGTTTCTTAGTTGGATCAAAATGATCTGATAAGAATCCTTCACCTTGTAACACTTCTACATCATGAATTCCATTTGCAGCTAAAATTTCTTCTGCAACTTGTTTACCCGTCTTCCCACTTGTTGAACGTACTCTTGAGTATTTATTGTATGTTGATTTTACTCTAAATTGGAAGTACATAGGGACAATCATAATGATAATAAAATATATGATATATGAAAACAAATAACTTCCTCCTTTTTATCCCTGTTATTTATTATATTACGGAGTGACGGCTCTTACGTCAAATATTTTGAACGTAATTTGATGTTTTTTTGGAAATATAGTAATAACAGAAAAGCGATAACACTTAGCCAAAAAGCAAAGTATCCTATATGTGACTCATACTGACTTAACATACTATATACGGGATATTGATGATACACATAATCAATAACATCATTGTGAAATACCCAAATCATTGTTACAACAATATGCCACTTTTTAATATTGAATAAAGGATAGAACATCAATGCTTGAATAGCCATAATGCCGTGTGAAGTCATCAGCATTATTGCCATTGGAACAAGTTGATCGTAATGAATCATTACAAATATATTCATAACAACTGCCCATACACCATATTTAATTAATGTAATAAATGCTAAACATTCAAACAATCCTAAATGTTTATTGAAAATGATTGCAGCTATCGCAATCACTAAGAATAATGTTGCTGTTGGACTGTCGGGTATAAATGGCCAAAAGTACCATTTGCTATCAAGTAATTGACTGCCATACCATATGTATCCATAAATGGTGCCGAGAAGATTTGCGATAAATAGCGTAATGAGAATAGATTTCTGCCCCATTACATATCTCCAAAATTCCATTTTATTACTCCTTTGAAAAGAGCCCAGGGCACGCATATGCCCCAGGCTCAAATTTAATTATTTTTTCAATTCTTTACCGTTTGCATCTGTTTCATGTAAATCTGCAACGTATTTAGCAACTTTGTCAATTTCATCTTTAGAAAGTGTGTCTTTGAAGCTAGGCATTTTACCTGCACCATTTTCTACGAATCCTTTAACGCCCTCTTTAGGTAATTTCGATTCAACTAAGTTTGGACCTTGTCCACCCGTTAACTCACCACCGTGACAACTTGTACAGTTTGACTTGATGATGTCTGTATAAACAGGGTCTGATTTGTCTAAGTTCGAGAAGACGATTTCACCTTGTTTAGCTTGTTGTTTCCAATCATGGTAATAACTTGATTCCCATGTTGTATAGAATAAGATTGCAATTGCGATTAACATAAATCCAGAAGCAAATGGTCTCTTTGTCCATTTACGTTCAGGGCCTCTATCTAACCAAGGTGCTAATAATAAAGCACCGAATGCGATACCTGGTAAGATAATTGCTCCGAATGTGTTATAAGGACCAGATGCGAATGAATATTTAAGTATTTGATATAAGAATAAGAAATACCAGTCTGGTAATGGTGTATAACCAGTATCAGATGGATCTGCCACACGTTCAAGTGGCGATGGATGAGCGACTGTTAAACATAAGTAAGCGATTAAGAATACCGCACCAGTCATCCATTCTTTTAGTAGAAAGTCAGGCCAGAAACTTTCTGTACGACCTGGAAATTCTGAATAATCTCGATTTAATTTCGGTTTGTCGTATGACTTTATTCTTGAATCACCAACAAACTTCATCCCTTTACCGCGATGCATGTCGCATGACCTCCTTTTTCATTTATTCACGTTAATTTTATAGTGGACCTGAAATACCTTGTTTTCTGATCATTATAAAGTGTGCTGCTAATAACGCGAATAGTGCAGCTGGTAGGAAGAATACATGTATCGCAAAGAAACGAGTTAGAGTTTGTGCACCAACTATCTCTGCATCCCCTGCTAGTAATGTCTTAACCCACGGCCCAATGATAGGAACAGATTCTGCAATTTGTAAACCTACTTTTGTTGCGAATAGTGCTTTCATATCCCATGGTAATAAATAACCAGTAAAACTTAATCCAAGCATTACGAAGAATATTAATACACCGACAACCCAGTTTAATTCTCTAGGTTGTTTATAAGATCCTGTAAAGAATACACGAAGTGTATGTAAAAACATCATTACTACTACTAAACTTGCTCCCCAATGGTGCATACCACGTACGATAACACCAGCAGCTACATCGTGTTGTAGATAGTAAACTGATTTCCATGCATTAACGATATCTGGAACATAGTACATCGTTAAAAACATACCTGATAAAACTTGTATTACTGTAATGAAAAACGTTAGACCACCAAAACAATAAACGAAAGCTGAAAAGTGATAAGCAGGGTTAACATGCTCTGGCACCTCATGATCAGCAATATCTCGCCAAATTGGTGTAATATCAAGTCTGTCATCGACCCAATCATAGATTTTATCTATCATTGTTAATCCCTCCTTATTTAGCTAATTCGTTCTCGTGCTTTTTACCGATTTGAATAATGCCACCTTTAACTTTTACTTCGTATTGATCAAGTGGTGCTAATGGCGGCGTACCTGGAATATTCTTACCGTTCTTTTCATAACGACCGTTATGACATGGACAATAGAATTGATTTGGATTTGATTTATCGCCATTCCACTGTACTGTACATCCTAAATGTTTACAGACCGGTGATAATGCTACGATTTCATTTCCATCTTTGTACACCCAAGCAAATTCTGTAACTTCACTTGTGTACCAAGCATCTTCTTGCTCGAATTTAAAGTCCACTTTAATAGGCTCTTTACCAAGTTCTGACTCCTTTACGCCTGTAGCAATCATATCGCCTTGTGCATCAGCTTTGAATACAGGATCAAGCGCAAATCTACCCATAGGTAAAATCATACCAGCAGCCATAAATGACCCAACACCCATCAATGAATAGTTTAAAAATTGGCGTCGTGTGACACGTTGGCTCATTTAGATTCCCCCCTCTATTAATCGTTCTTTTATAACTAGGACAACTTAATTTTAGCCTATTATTTCAAGACGGTCAACGCTTTGTCACAATTTAAATGTTTATTTATTAACCTTTTATCTAGGAATTTTTAAAAAAATGAAAAGGCTTTATTATAAAGGCGGAAATATTGATAAAAAACTGTGAAAACAACCCTATTTTCCACATAGAAAGGACAATTGTATTTTGGAAATAAAAAACCGCAACAAATCTTAACCCAATAAGATTTGTTGCGGTTGTTATGATGTGAAGTTATCTAGAAGTTGGTTATTATCGCACGAAGACTTTGAGATATCGTGCGATAAGGTATAAAATCAGGGTGTAACGCACGAAGACTTTGAGATATCGTGCGCTAAGGTACAAAATCAGGGCGTATCGCACGAAGACTCCGAGATATCGTGCGCTAAGGTACAAAATCAGGGCGTATCGCACGAAGACTCCAAGATATGGTGCGCTAAGGTACAAAATCAGGGCGTATCGCACGAAGACTCTGAGATAATATTCATCTATCTACTATTTATTCCATGTTCTAATGATAAACTTCATAAATTGTTTGAGGCAATTAATCCATATTTTTTCATTATTCTATAGACACGTTTATGATTAACCTGGAATTTAGTATGTTCCCTCAAATACTTATGCATTCTTCTAGATCCATATTTCCCATCGTGTTCATGATAAATTTTGAATATCAAATCTTTTAATTCATTATTGAATCTCTCGGATTCTGATTCTTCTCTGTTTTTCCATTTATAATAACTTGCCCTTGATATTTCAAGAATGGTACACATTTGATTCGTCGGATATTTATCTATTAATGATTCAATTGTCTGATATGCTACTATTTGTCTGACTTTCGATTCATCAACTGCCTCTCTATTTCTTCCTGCTTTTTAATACCTCATTCTCCATTTGAAGAATTTTATTTTTTTGTTCAAGTGCTTTTATTTTTAATTTGAGTTCTTCTTCAATAGTTAATGCTTCAACTGGTTTTCCTTTACCTCTACCATCTACTAAACCAATATCACCATGTTCTTCATACTTTTTCACCCAATTATAGACTTGTGAATAGCTAACTTGGTACTTTTCAGCTGTCTTATTAAAGTCTCTATTATTTTCAATACAATATTTAGCTATTTCTACTCTTTTTTCAAAAGATGTTTTTCTAGTATTCATAGTGTCTACCTCCAGGTATGGAAAACAAGATTTATTTTCCTTTCTTACAGTATACTTTATCACTCAATTTTTTAAAGTATCGTGATGTGAAATGATTTATTAAGCCCCTACATCTGAATAAATTTATTTAAAGTTATTGTAGATACCTTGATTAAGTTCGACAGGTAGTCTAGCTTTATACATAAAAATATCCCTATAGAGTTTTAGTTTTTAAATACTTACTCTATAGGGATAATACACTATAAGATATAGTGCATCTACCTACTATTTATTCCATGTTCTAATGATAAACTTCATAAATTGTTTGACTTCGTCTTCGATGAGTGTGCGTTTCATATCGTCGTCTAAGTCACCCATTGGAATCGTGTTTACTTTATACAATTCGTGATCAACGTTCAGTTCTACTTGATCACTGCTTAAAATAATTATATTGTTCAAGCCATACTCTTTTAAACTTTGTATAAAAGATACGACGTGATCGTATTGATTACCACTTGTGAAAAATGTTGGTGTAAGTAGTAATCTACCTTTAAATTGTTTTTCTGCTAACATGCCAACAAGTTGAACTGTTTCGTTTTGGTCGCATGATGTTAATAATTGATGATTCATATCAATATTAGATACAGGTATGATGGCTGTATCGATATATTCTAAGTTGTTTTTTAATTCTTTTAAGTCAACATGATTAAATAACATTATCGATGTTCCTCCAACTCATTAATGAATTGTAATATTTTAGACATTTCTATAAACATGTCTTGGTCGTTATTATCTAAAGATTTATCTATTTCATTACTGATGAGTTTACGCCAATGTCCTAGCCCGTGTGTATTGTTGTTATTTAAAGCACGAATATCTTTGTCATCTCCATAATAATCAACAAGCATTTGTAACAACAGCAACTTATTCAGTCGATCATCATTTCTGTTCAAATATAAAAGTACATTTAAATGTGTATTGTCTAGACGAATATCATGAAATATTTGTCGACCATCTTCTATACAGAATCGATCTTTACAATAAAGTAAAGGCAGTTGTTTAGATTGCTCGGTACTAATGGACAGTATGCGTTCATCAGAAAATTCATTGACGAATGAAATGTTAGATAAATATTTAGGGCTACTTTTTAATAAATTTAATATCCATACACTTTCAGCAATTTTAAAATCGTATTGATATAGAATATATTCAATAAATCGCTGTTTTTCATAATTTAACCATGTATGATTCATAATTAACCCTACTTATAATAATCTTTCGTATTCTTGGTCCCAATATGGATTTTCAGGATCAAGTTTGCGAACAGATTCTAATATATTTTTAGCGTTATCGACATGACCGATTTCAATTAAGTAATGGTAATAGTCATTTAAGAAATCAATATTTTGTGTTAAATCTGGATATGCTAATTCATAGAAGTGTTGAGCTTCTTTATCTCTTTCTTCTTCACCGAATGCATATGCAACGTGCCAAGCTACTACTGGGTCTATATCTTCATGATCAACATATGTTAATAAATTTATAAGACCTGTTATATTATCTTTTTCTCGATAATAATCAGCAAGTATAATGGCAGCTTCAGTATAAGAAGGATCAACTGTTAATGCGTCTTGTAACAGAATTGCACCATGTTCATCGTTAGTTGTTAACATTAATCTAGCAGTATCTGTCATCAATTCTTTATAATATGCGTTTAAGCGAAGCCCTTCTTTACCAATTTCAATTGCTTTTTCATAATCTTTTTCTGATTCATAAATTTGCAATAAGTAATGGTAAGCTTGCATGAAGTCTGGGTCTTTTTGTAATAACTTTTCAAGTTGCTTAATTGCTTCTCTTGTTAAGTCATTTTTTTGATAACTAATTGCTTGTTTGAAATAATCTTCAGCTGTCATATCCATTTCTGATACATTTTCATAATATTTGATTGCTTCTTCGTATGCACCACTTTGTAAACTTGCGTCTGCCATTCGTGCATAAATCGAAATACCATTAATAATATCTTCACCAGTTTGCGTGATTGTTTCATAGTTAGAAATTGCTTTTAAATATTGACCATCATAATAGTACATTTCAGCTAAAGCGAATGTAATCACAATATCATCTGGTTCCATTTCTTTTGCTTCAAGTAATTTCTCTATACCTACTTCGAATAAGCCTTGTTGTTGGTATAAATCAGCCTCAAGCATTAATTTCTCTGTAGAATGTGGGCTGTTATACAATACTTCATGCGCTTTATCTAAGTCGTTTTGGTCAATTAGCCCTTCTATATAATAAACAAGCAATTCATTTTCATCAGGATAAAGTAAATAAAGTTCTTCGAATATTTTAACGCCTTGATCGACAATGCCGTATTTATATAATGTTTCGCCTAACATAAATAAAGCGTCGTGATCGTCAGATTGTAGAACTCTGTTTACTTTCTCATCTAAATGTTCAATATTCTTCATGTGAATATCGTCAATTACTTTATATACATCTTCCATGTTAAAGGACTCCTTCTATTCATTTATTAGAGATTTAAGTTCTTTAAATGCATCTAATACTTCTTCTTTAGAAACGGATTCAATTGTAAATGAAGCTTCACCATTTTGTAAAACCATTTGAATCGTTTGTCCAATATTCTTTTTGTCTTTTTTCATATATTCAAAAATTTGTTCAATATCTGCATGATTTAAGACATTTAAAGGGTAACCTAATTCTTTTAAATAATTAATAAACAGATGCACACTTGCTGTGTTATCGTACATATTTCTATTTTTATTTATCACTTTCTGGAAAAGAATACCGATCATCACAGCTTCACCGTGAGCAATTTTTGTTAAGTATTCAAGTCCGTGTCCAAAAGTGTGTCCTAAATTTAAATGTTTACGTACGCCACCTTCAAATTCATCTTCAATCACAATTTTTAATTTAGTTTCGATGCCCATTTTTAAATAATCTTCTATATTTTTCAATTGCGCTAATTCTTTTATAGAAGGATAAACATCCATTAAATGAAGTGTGTCGGCTTCACTATTTAAAATGGCATGTTTAAATATTTCACCATAACCACTACGTATTTCAATATGTGGCAATGTTTCTAGGAAATTTATATCATATATAACAGCGCGTGGTCTATGAAATGCACCGATTAAATTTTTACCGACCGATGCATTTATGCCCACTTTTCCACCGATTGCTGAATCGTGTGCCAAAAGTGTTGTAGGAACTTGTATAAAATCAATGCCACGTAACAAAGTTGCAGCTAGAAAACCAACAAAGTCTCCGGTTGCGCCGCCACCGATAGCGATGAGTTGAGATTGTCTTGTGATATTCATTGATAATAGCTTTTCGCTGAGCGATTCAAAATATGACATTTGCTTACAAGCTTCACCACTCATAACTGTTAAAAATTTAATATCTTGGTCTTTAAGATGTGACTTAATATAGTCTTTATGAAATCTATAAACATCTTGGTCAATTAATACAATATTTTGTTCATCTGCTTTAAGATATTGATTAAGTTCAGCTAGTGCGTTCTGCTTTAATATTATCGGATAGTTGTTGTTAGTATATGTTGTTTCAAAAATCATTTCATCACCTAGAAGTTTAAGTTCCAATTACGATGATTCTTAATAGCTTCTTGTAATTGGTCAATGTGATTAGATTGGTATTCTTCAGTTAAAGCTTTTGCAATTTCAAATGCGATAACATTTTCACAAACAACACTTGCAGCAGGAACAGCACAACTATCTGATCTTTCAATTGTCGCTTTAAAGCTATCTTTAGAATCAATATCTACAGAGTTTAATGGTTTATATAATGTTGGTATTGGCTTCATAACACCATTGATGACGATTGGCATACCATTTGACATACCGCCTTCAAGTCCACCTAAGTGATTTGATAAACGATGGTAGCCGATTTCGCTATCGTAAGCAATTTCGTCTTGTATTTCACTACCTGGTTTTTCAGCAGCTTTAAAGCCTTCACCGAAACTAACACCTTTAAATGCGTTTATACTTACGACTGCTTGAGCTAAACGTCCGTCAAGTTTACGGTCATAATGAACATAACTTCCAATTCCTGCAGGCATATTTTCAACGACTATTTCTACGATACCACCGATTGAATCACCATCTTTTTTAGCTTCATCAATACGGTTTCTCATTTTCTCAGCTACGTCATCATTAATACAACGTACATCATTATGGTCAATATTTTGTTTGACTTCTTCAAGTGTGTATTCATAATCGTCTTTAACGCCACCGATTTCAATAACTCTTGAATAAATTTCAATATCTAAAGATTTTAATAAAATTTTAGAAACTGCACCAACAGCAACTCTTGCAGCTGTTTCACGTGCAGAAGAACGTTCAAGTACATTTCTTAAATCTCTATGATTATATTTCATACCACCAACAAGATCGGCATGGCCAGGTCTCGGTTTAGTGATAACTCTTTTCATATTTTCTAATTCTTCTTCAGTTAATGGGTCAGCACCCATAATTTTTCTCCAATGTTTAAAATCATCATTCTTAACGATGAGTGTAATAGGGCTACCTAATGTATAACCATGTCTCACACCTGAAACGATTTCTACAGAATCTTTTTCAATTTGCATACGACGACCGCGTCCATATCCACCTTGACGTTTAAACATTTCTTCATTAATCTCGTTTACGTCAATTTTCAAGTTTGCTGGTACACCTTCTATAATGACAGTTAGTTGTGGTCCATGTGATTCACCAGATGTTAAGTAACGCATATTATCTCTCCCTACTGTTAATTAAATATAAAATTAATCATATCATATTTAGCGCGTTAAATTAACAAAAACAGACGAATAGTTTAACAAAGTTTTAGATTTTTTGATTTTAAATAAGTGTGAATTATATGTTGTTCAGAGCATGTCGGTTGTGAGGTGGAAATACTGGTGTTTTTATACGCGTGTTGGATGCGAGGTGGTAATATTTGGTTCCGTTATTAGCAGTTTTGGTGAGAAGTGCAAATAAGGAGGTCGTTATTAGCAAGTTTGGGCAGAAGTGCAAATACTGAGTTCGTTATTAGCAAGTTTGGTAAGAAGTGCAAATACTGAGACCAGTAATTACAATTCTCAGTAGTTTTGTAACTAAGACGGTCTATAGTAACACTTCGGCCAAGTTTTGTAACTAAGGCTGCCCATAGTAACACTTCAGGCGAGTTTTGTAACTAAGGCTATCCATAGTAACAATTTCGCTGACTTTTGTAATTAAAGCAGTCCATAGTAACAATTTCGCTGACTTTTGTAATTAAGGCTATCCATAGTAACACTTCGGCTGAGTTTTGTAATTAAGGAGGTCTATAGTAACACTTCGGCCAAGTTTTGTAACTAACGCCCTCGTTATGAACAAGTTTGGCCAGAAGTGTTCATAAGACCCTCGTTATGAACAAGTTTAGCCAGAAGTGTTCACAAGACCCTCGTTACGAACAAGTTTGGGCGAAAGTGTTCATAAGACACTCGTTACGAACAAGTTTGGTCAGAAGTGTTCACAACGCCCTCGAATTTCACTCAACGCCCCGAGAATACCCGTAAACACTCCCGGCGTCACACCACTTCCGCCTCTTAACAAAGAAGTAGTTCAACAAGAAATTGTTGAACTACTTCTCTATTGTATTTATTTTTCGTAAACCCAATTTTCATTGTTTAATTTATAATCATTTAGTTCTGATTGATTAAACCAGAGACCAATTTCACGTTCTGCTGATTCGTTTGAATCTGATCCATGAATAATGTTTCTGCCTAAATCGATACCATAATCCCCTCTTATCGTACCTGGCGCTGCTTTAGTAGGGTTTGTTTCACCAACAAGTGTTCTTGTTACTTCTACTACATTCTTACCTTCTACTACCATTGCAAATACTGGTCCTGATGTAATAAAGCTTACTAAATCATTGAAGAAAGGTTTCTCAACGTGTTCAGCATAATGTTCTTTAGCTAATTCTTCACTAGCTTGGAATAATTTAGCTGCAACTAATTTTAAGCCTTTTCTTTCTAATCGTGAAACGACTTCACCGATTAAGTTTCTTTGTACTGCATCAGGTTTAATCATTAAAAAAGTTCTTTCCATTGCGTAATCCCTACCTTTGTTTTATGTAAATCCAAGATAAGTTTATCATTGACTACGCATACTTGCAAGCGCTTTCTAGTGGTTTCTATCTCTTATTTTCACAATTATTTCCAATAGCATTTTTTTCCCTGATTCATTATTTAATGTATCAATTAAATTTTCTGCTTTTTGTAAATAATGGTTACTCACTTCTTTAGATTTTTGTAATTCTGGTGATTTAATAATTTCTTGAACTAATCTGTCAAATACTTCTGAAGGACTATCTGGTTGTAGTTCATTGATGCTTGCTTTAAAATCTTTAGAATTTTTCATTCTTAATAAGACTGGTAAAGTTAAATGTCCGTTTCTTAAATCAGATCCAACTGGTTTACCGAGTTTCTTTTCAGTACTTGTAAAATCTAAGATGTCATCTACTATTTGATAACTCATACCAATGTAGTATCCAATTTTAGTTAACTTCTTCACAGTTTCATCATCTGCACGTGCCGCGTACGCTCCTAATTCAGTAGATAATGAAATAAGTAATGCGGTCTTACGTTTAATTCTGCGTAGATAATTTGTTATCGATTGATTTGATACGAATTGATCTTCAAATTGGAATAGTTCACCACGACATACTTCGATTATTCCATTTGCTAATTGTTCATGAAGCTTAGGATGTTCTATTTGGCTTACTGCATTTAAAGATTGAGATAATAAATAGTTACCCGTAATAACTGCAGTTTGCACATCCCACTTCTTTGCTATAGTTGGCTTACCTCTTCTTTTGTCACTCTTATCAATGACATCATCATGAACTAAACTGGCCATATGTATAAGTTCTAATGTAGTTGCTACAGTGATTACATCTCTTGAATAATGCTCGCCAAATTGACTTGCAATTAAAGTGAATAATGGTCGTATACGTTTACCACCAGAAGTTAATAAATATTGGCAAGCTTCGTTGATAGTGTTTTGGTCACTATTTATATAACTATTCAATTGTTTTTCTATTTCTTTTACTTCTTTATTTATATGAATTTTAGTTTTGTCATACATGTAATCACCTTGTTATTTAGGTTTGTAAGCTAAATGCATTGCTGAAACGCCGCCAGTGAAGCTTTTCACTTTAATTCTTTCGTAACCAACATCAGCAAACATTTCTGCTAATTCTTTTTTGCCAGGGAAGTTTCCGGCAGATTCTTGTAACCAGTTGTATTCTTTTAAAGATTTCGCAAAAATCTTACCGAATAGTGGCATGATATTTTTGAAATAAAATCTATATAATTGTTTGAATACTGGCATTGTTGGTTGACTTGTTTCTAAACATACAACCATACCGCCTGGTTTAACAACTCTTTTAAGTTCGTTTAAGACATGTTTATAATCGGGTACGTTTCGTAAGCCGAATCCGATTGTTACATAATCAAATTCATTATCTTCGAATGGTAAGTTCATAGCATCCCCATGAATTAAATGAATATTTGCCATGTTATCTGTCTTTTTCTTACCGACTTCTAGCATATTCTCACTAAAGTCGATACCAACTACTTCACCATATGGTCCCACAGCGTGACTTAATTGAATTGTCCAATCTGCAGTTCCACAGCAAACATCTAAAGCTTTAGAACCTGGTTTAACATTCATTTGTTTCATTGTATATTTACGCCATCTTTTATGTTGCTCGAAGCTAATGATATTATTTAATGTATCATATTTACCTGATATATTTTGGAAAACTTCATGTACGTGTTCTGATTTCGATTTATTATCCACTAGTTATTCATTCCTTTAAGTTTAAAAATGTAGTTATTCATTAATAATAATATGCATAAATTTGATCTTTCAAAGTTTCTTTATCCATATTAATTTTGTAGTAATCAATCACTGTTGTAATAAAGATTGATTCTATTTCTTTTATAATAGCTGTATCTTGATTTATTTTATCATGAGCCAACGTTTGTTTTAATTCATTTTGTTTACTAATTGCTTGAGTCATAATATCTAAAAATACGAGGTCTTTATTTAATGTAGCACATTTATAAAAATATGCACTAACAAGATCACCTATTAAGATATCTTGATTAGAAACATTTGGCTCACCTATTCTATTTAAAAAGCGCATTGAGGCATCAATAGATAATGTAGCTAACTTAGCATTAGTATCGATGTTCATTTCATCTAATACGTCAGCTATGATTGGATTAACTACAGGTACATTACTATTCTCTACACCTTTTAACAAATTAGAAATATCTTTTTTATAAATTTTTTCAATTTTATCCATCTTATCACCTCAACAATATCACCTATATATCTTAACACTAAGTTAAATGAATTGAAAATGCATATATTCATTTCATATAAAGAAATAAGACAAATAAAAAAAGCCCTTAAAAAGGGCTTTGATACAATCAATTATTTAACTGCATCTTTTAATGCTTTACCTGCTTTAAAAGCTGGAACTTTGCTTGCAGGGATATCAATTTCTTTACCAGTTTGTGGGTTACGTCCTTTACGAGCAGCTCTTTCGCGTACTTCAAAGTTACCGAAACCAATTAATTGTACTTTTTCACCGTCAGATAAAGATTTTTGAATTGATTCGAACACTGCATCTACAGCAAGACCAGCTTCTTTTTTAGTTAAATTAGCTTTTTCACTTACTGAGTTGATTAATTCTGTTTTGTTCATTTCAATTTCACCTCCCAAAAGGTTATCTAATGATATGTATAAATACCATTATGATAAGACTTTAACACAACAACCAGTGCCACTGCAACGATTTACAAGCTATAAATGCATAATTTCTATATTTTTATTAATATTTTTTCACTTTTGATTTAAAAACAGGCTCATTTTTACTATTTATTGTAAATTCAGGCGAATATGCCGGTAATATCGGCGAATCTTTGTATAATAAATATCGAATATCTTCACCTGGTTTAGGAAGTGATTTTTCTTTTTTAATTGCTTTTGCTAAATCTAATCTATAATCAATAACAAAATCATTTCCGCCATTCATATAGACAGGTAATCTTTCATTACTATATGGACTTGGAACAGTTGGCTGTTTTTTGAATCCATACTTTTTGTATTCAAGTTCATATACATTAGGTGCAACTTTTTTACCTAATTGTAATGGTTTACCAGATGCATCTATTCGAATTCGAATATCCTTTAAGACTTCTGACGTTCTTAAATCGATTAAATGCACTTTAGGGTCTTTGTCGACATCCATGATTACATATTGATAAATACCGCCGTTCTCAAATGAATTACCTGGTAATTGTGATAAGAACTTCGGCTTTAATTTATTAAAGTCAACTGGGTGTTTTAAGTATAATGAATAACTATCATCTCTATCTTTGATAGGTAATAATCCACCACTTGCCTTTTTATATTCATCTACTGCTGTTTGAACCATACTTAATTGGTCTTTCGCTGGCACTTGGTTTTCTGCTTTCTCTTTATTAGGAAAAGCGCATGCTGACAAAATTAAAGTACTCAATATTAATAAGATCGATATTTTTTTGTAATTATGCATGGCTCGATCCACCTAATACAACAATCATAAATATACCAGCAATAATAAGAGAAATGACTGCTAAAAACATTGTTATACTACTGATGATTTTATTTTTTAATTTAAATCTTGATAAATATACGAGTATAATTGCCAAAATCATAAAACCAATAGAATAAAATGACACCCACATTAAATCCATTCTTGATATATCAAACATTTAAATACCCCTCTTGCTTAAATATTCTCTGACTTTTTGTCACGTTCCATAAGATCTTTAACACCTTCAGAAACTGGATAATCTTCGAATAACACTTTATACAAACCTGATGTTATTGGCATTTCAACATCATATTCTTTTGCTAAGTTGTAAGCAGCTTCTGTTGTTCTTACACCTTCGACGACCATATTCATTTCTTCTAATGCTTCGTCTAATGTAGCCCCTTTACCAAGCATATTTCCGCATTTCCAGTTTCGTGAATGTACAGATGTACAAGTAACGATTAAATCACCGATACCACCAAGTCCTAAGAATGTCATAGGGTCAGCGCCCATTTTAACACCTAAACGTGTAATTTCAGCTAAACCTCTCGTCATAAGTGCTGCTTTAGCGTTGTCACCATATCCAATTCCGTCAGTAATGCCTGCAGCAAGTGCAATGATATTTTTTAACGCGCCACCTATTTCAATACCGACAAGATCATTGTTCGTATATACACGGAAGTAATCCGTCATAAATAAATCTTGAGCTAAACGAGCAACTTCTTCGTTTTCTGATGATACTGAAACTGTAGTTGGATGTTTTATCGCAACTTCTTCTGCATGACTTGGTCCTGATAATACAGCAATACCGCCATTTATTTTGCTGTCGATTGATTCATCAATCATTTCAGAAATACGTTTAAAAGTGCCAGGTTCGATACCTTTAGACACATGGATGAATACTTTTTTACCATAAGCGATTTCATTAATATTTTCACATACTTCGCGAATGGCTTTTGTAGGAACAGCAATAATAAAGATAGATGCATGATGGACAGCATCCTTTAAATCAGTTGTTGCTTTAATATTTTTATTTAAAATATTTTCATTTAAATACTTTGTATTCTTATGTTCTTTGTTGATTTCGTTAATTGTTGTTTCAGTCTTACCCCACATTAATACATTATGTTGGTTGTCTGCTAATACATTTGCTAAAGCAGTTCCCCAACTACCTGTACCAAACACAGTTATATTTGTCATAGTTATCAATCCTTTAATATTAGTTTCTTTTTCTTGAGATTAAATGAACTGGTGTACCTTCATACCCGAACGCATCTCTTATACGATTTTCTAAGAAACGTTTGTATGAGAAATGCATTAATTCAACATCGTTAACAAATATTACAAATGTTGGTGGTTGAATCGCTACTTGTGTTGCATAAAAAATATTTAACCTTCTACCATTATCAGTAGGCGTTGGATTCATCGCTACTGCATCTGTAATAACTTCATTAAGTGTAGAACTTTGTACACGTTTACGGTGGTTTTCATCTGCCATTGTAATTAATGGGAATAATGTTTTTAAGCGTGATTTTTCTAATGCTGATACGAAAGCAATTGGTGCATAGTCTAAGAATTGGAAGTTGTCTCTAACTTTTTCTTCAAACTTTTTCATTGTTTTCGAATCTTTTTCAACTGTATCCCACTTATTAACAACAATGACAATTGCTTTGCCGGCTTCATGCGCATATCCAGCAACTTTTTTGTCTTGTTCAATAATGCCTTCTTCAGCATCAATCACAACAAGTACGACATTAGAACGTTCGATGGCTTTTAAAGCACGTAATACTGAATATTTTTCAGTACTTTCGTATACTTTACCTTTCTTTCTCATACCGGCAGTATCAATTAATACATATTCTTGATCATCATATGTGTATATTGTATCAATCGCATCTCTTGTTGTACCAGCAATTGGTGAAACGATAACACGTTCTTCTCCAAGAATGGCGTTGATTAAACTAGATTTACCAACGTTTGGTCGACCGATTAATGATAGTCTAATTGTTTCATCATCATAATCTGGTTCGTCATCTTCAGGGAAATGTTTAGCCGCTTCATCTAATAAGTCACCTAAACCTAGACCGTGTGAACCTGAGATTGGGAATGGCTCACCAAATCCTAATGAATAAAAGTCATAAATTTCACTACGCATTTCTGGATTATCAATTTTATTAACTGCTAATACGACAGGTTTATTTGATTTGTATAATATTTTAGCGACCATTTCATCAGCTTGTGTTACACCTTCACGACCATTAACCATAAAAATAATAACATCCGCTTCGTCAATCGCAACTTCAGCTTGTGCTCTTATTTGTTGTTGGAAAGGTTCATCACCTAAATCTATTCCGCCTGTATCTATTAAGTTGAAGTCATGTGTTAACCATTCTCCACTTGAATATATTCTATCTCTTGTTATACCAGGTGTATCTTCAACGATAGATACCCTCTCGCCTATAATTCTATTAAAAATTGTAGATTTCCCTACATTTGGTTTACCTACAATTGCTATAATGGGTTTCGTCATAAACCTACTTCCTCTCTTTCATAATCCTTTCTATTTTAACATATGATGACTATTTAGCCTATCGAATTAAAAAACTAAAAAAGACTGAAACATTTCATTATGTTCCAGTCTCTTATAAACACACATATTATAATTTAAAATCTTTTAATTTATCTCCGAAGACATCTCCTAAAGTAGGATTGTCATCATCTGTATCTTGTTGGTTTAAATATGATTCATCAAAATCAGTTTCTTGTTCGATTGTATCTTTAATAGATAAAGAAATTCTTTCTTCATCTTTATCGACAGCAAGAATTTTCACTTGTACATCTTGTCCTTTTTCTAATACTTCATCAGGATTACCAATGTGCTCGTGACTAATTTGAGAAATATGAACTAAACCTTGTAAGCCAGGTGCGATTTCTACAAATGCTCCGAATTGAGCTAAACGCACAACTTTACCTGGTACGATATCACCTACAGTAAATTGTGAATCGATTTGTTCAAATGGGCTTGGTAACGTGTCTTTAATAGATAAAGAGATTCTTTCTGCTTCTCTATCAACAGCACGCACTTTAACTTTAACCGTATCGCCAACTTTTACAACTTCGTCAGGTGATTTAACATGATCATGAGATAACTCAGATACATGTACAAGTCCATCTACGCCACCTAAGTCAATGAATGCACCAAAGTTCGCAATTCTAGCGACAGTACCTTCTAATACATCGCCTTGTGAAATATTATTGAGTAAGTCTTCTTTTTTAGAACTTAATGCTTCTTGTTCAACTTTCTTGTGACTTAAAATGACTCTGTTATTTGTTTGATCTAATTCTTCAACTTTAAGTGTTAATACTTTACCTAAATAGTCAGAGAAATCATCAATATAATTTACAGAGATTAATGAAGCTGGAATAAAGCCTCTAATACCAGCATCAACAACTAAACCGCCTTTCACAACTTCAGTTACTTCAGCTTCGATTGTTGCGTCATCTTCTAAAATCTTTTGTAACTTTTCGTATGAAAGATTTTCATCTAATTTACGTTTCGATAATATATAATGTCCGCTTTCATCATTTTGTTCGATTTTAGTTACGAATGCTTCGATTTCATCACCAATATTGACGACTTCGTTAGCTGTTTCGATGTGTTGAGTTGACAGTTGGCTAATTGGAATGATGCCATCAAATTTACCACCCACTATATGCACAACTACGTGTTTATCTTCTACTTGTTGTACAGTACCCTTAACTTTGTCACCTTCTTGCACTTCATTTATCATGGATTCGTTGAATTCTTCCGTCATCAAAATTGCCTCCTTTAAATAAATATCATAATAATAACTTCTTATAAAGCGGCTAAATTGTCAAGAAATTCGAACTATTTAGACCATTTTACTTTTTGCAAGTTCGACTATCTTATTTGTCACTTCTTCAATTGACAATCCAGTCGTATCGATACTAATAGCATCTTCTGCTTTCACTAAAGGTGAGATTTCACGATTCATATCATATTGGTCACGACGTTCTATATCAATCTTTAATGATTCGATATCAGATTCGATGCCACGTAATTCATTATCTTTAAATCTTCTAATAGCACGTTCTTCAACAGATGCTATCATGTAAACTTTTAATTCTGCATCCGGTAACACTGTTGTACCGACATCTCTACCATCCATTACGACATTTTTCTCATCTGCTAATCTTTGTTGTTCTTCTACTAAAAATGTTCTTACAGGTTCTTTAGAGGCCACATATGAAACTTTTTCGGTTACATCATTTTCTCTGATTCTTTCTGAAACATCTTTACCGTTTAAAATAACACGTTGCCCGTTATCTAATACGATTTTCAAATCAATTTCTTTAACAAGATGGTCAAAGTCTTCTGATTCTTGCTCAATATAATAAAGTGTAATCGCTCTATACATAGCGCCTGTATCCACATATATCATATTAAAATGTTGCGCTACGAGTTTAGCGATTGTACTTTTACCAGCTGCTGCTGGACCATCTATTGCTATATTTATTTTTTTCATTTGTATAACCTCTCTTGTTCTTTAATCTTATATATTTTATCATAAATTATAATCATATGAATAGGAGGAAAGAAATGAAGAGAATATTAGTTATACATACTGGTGGAACAATTAGTATGTCTGAAGATAAAGATACAGGTAAAGTAGAAACAAATGCTGAACATCCGATGCATAGACATCAAGCATTTATACAATCTCTAGGTGATATTACAGAAATAAATCCATTCCAAGTACCTTCCCCGCATATGAATAATCAATATATTAATCAATTGAAAGATATTATTACAGAATCAATTGATAAAGATGAATATGATGCGTTTGTGATTACTCATGGAACAGATACTTTAGAAGAAACGGCGTATTTATTAGATTTAACAATAGATACGAAGTTACCTATTATTTTAACAGGTGCCATGAGATCTTCAAATGAAATAGGTTCGGATGGCTTATACAATTATGTTTCAGCTTTAAAAGTAGCATCTACAGATGATGCGCAAAATAAAGGGGTTATGGTTGTATTTAATGATGAAATTCATACAGCTAAAAATGTAACAAAAACACATACGTCAAACACGAGTACTTTCCAAAGTCCAAACTACGGACCAATTGGCAGTGTTACAAAGACGCATGTCATATTCCATCATCAACCTTTTCCATATAAAAAATATCCAAACATCAATCCAAATATCAAAATAGGTATTGTAAAAGCTCACATGGATCTTTCAAGCGATTTATTAGATTTCTTTGTAGAAAAACAATATGATGGTCTAATTATAGAAGCCCTTGGTCAAGGCAACATGCCACCAACTGCATTACAAGGAATTCAGAACTTGCTCGATGTTGATATTCCAGTTGTAATGGTTTCACGTTCATTCAATGGAATTGTAGGCGGTATTTACGCATATGAAGGTGGCGGATACCAACTTCAACAAATGGGCATTATTTTATCAAACGGTTTAAATGGGCAAAAAGCACGTCTTAAACTACTTGTTGGTTTAAGTAATCATTTATCTAAAGAAGATTTAGTTGAATATTTCGCATAAAAAAATAACCATGTTACTGGCTAATTGTCCAATAACATGGTTGTTTTTATGATTCTAAAGGTGTTTGCTTTTTTCTTTCAATATCTTGTGCAATTGTGCCACCGTGGAATTTACCATTTTCGATAAATATCGTGTTAGCATCGTTACCAGCAGCTATAACACCAGCAATATATAAATTCTCAACATTTGATTCCATTGTATCTCTGTTATATGAAGGTGCAGTTCCAAACTCATTTGTAATTGTTTCTACACCACAAGATTCTAGGAATTTGTAATCAGGGTGATACCCGATCATTGCAAAGACGAAGTCATTTTTAATTGTATATGACTTACCTTCTTTATTAAATGTAAGTGTGTCTTCATCGATACGTTCTACTTCACTGTTAAAATGCATCGTGATTTTTTCGTGTTTTGCTAATGATTCAAAGTTAGGTAATATCCATGGTTTAATACTTTTAGAGTATTCTGATCCACGGTATAATACTGTTACATTTGCGCCTGCTTTTTCTAATTCAATTGCTGCATCGACAGCTGAATTTTTCCCGCCAATAATCACAACATCTTGATTAAAGTATGGATGTGCTTCTTTGAAATAATGCATCACTTTACTTAATTCTTGACCTTGCACTTCTAATTCGTTTGGTTGACCGTAGTAACCAGTAGCAATTGTTAAGAATCTCACTTTATACGTTTGTTTAGTTGTTGATACTAAAAATCTATTATCAACCTTTTTAACAGCTAATACTTCTTCAAAAGTTCTTACATCAAGTTGGTGATGTTTCACGACTTCTCTATAATAAACGAGTGCTTGATTTCTTTTAGGCTTTAAGTCTTCAACGATAAATGGTACATCACCAATACCAAGTTTATCACTAGAAGAAAAGAATGTTTGATGAGTAGGATAATGATAAATAGCATCTACGACATTACCTTTTTCAATCACGACAGCATTAATACCTTTTCTCTTCTGTTCGATTGCTGCACTCAATCCACAAGGGCCACCACCGATTATTAAGCTTTCATATTCTTGCATGTACTTTCACTCCTTATAATATCCTCAATCATTATATCAATAATGCGAGATTAGTAAAATAAAATGAAACTGAATATATGAAAAGATTGGGATTGTAGCGTGGCTAGGCGTTATTAGCAAGTTTGGTTAGAAGTGCAAATAAGGAGGTCGTTATTAGCAGTTTTGGTGAGAAGTGTTCATAACAGCTGCCACTTCACCATATTCAACACTATTAAAATGAAAAGAACCTGAACACATTACGTGTTCAGGTTCTTGCTTTATTTATTCTTCTGATACATCAAGTACTTTGAATCCATTTTTGCCTAAATACTTAATGAATTTTTCTAAGTTGTTTGTTTTCTCAACTTTGATGATCATTCTGCGATACATTTTATCTGTTTCATCAAATGTTACAAATGATATTGTATTAAGTTTGAATTTAGCAATGATACTTGATAAACGTTTAATTCTGCCTTCAGCTTCCACAGAAGTAATCGCAATACGGATTCCTTTTTGTTTCATGCCGAATGCTGATTTAAATTGTTCCATTACATCATATCTTGTTACGATACCAAGAAAATCTTTTTCGTCATTTACAACTGCTAATATTGGAAAGTCTTGCAAGTTAAGTAGTGATTCTTCTACTACTTGGTTTGCATTTAATGAGTGTAAATCTAACGTTAAGATTTCTTCAATTTTAGTACTTTCAATAAATTCATCCCTTGAGACATTTTCTTTTTTGAAGAAGTAATGTCTAAAAATACTATATCTCGTGATCATGCCAATATACTTTCCATCAGCAACTACTGGTAACCCATCAATACCATGATGTTCTAATTTATCAAGTGCTGAGTGAATTGTATCTTTCGGATTCGCGATATAACATTTTTCCTTTGGTATCATAATATTCGTTAAATACATAAAGCCATCCCCTTTTGTTTATGTCTATGGTATTACTAAATTCTGACCTTGAGATATTTCATTGCCAGAAATACCATTTGCTTGTCTAATTTTTTCTACATTTTCTGGTGATCCACTACCATAATATTGAATCGCAATACGGTATAAGTTTTCTTTACCAGTTACAGTATGTGATTCTTGAGACTGATTTTGGTTTTGATTACTTTGTGTATTTTGATTTGTTTGGTTGTTAGCTGCATCATCAGCTGCATTTTGTACATCTTCATTACTTGCGCTATCACTATATTGATTTACGCTATCGTCACTGTTTTGATCTTGGTTGCTTTGGCTATCTTCATTGCTATTTGCATTTGAGTCTGAATCTGAATTACTTTCGTCTGAGCTATTTTCAGAAGCGTTATTTGAGTCGCTGTTTTTGTCAGAGTCTTCATTTGATTCTTTAGCTTTGTCATTTGCTTTATCTTCGTCTTCTTTTTTAGCTCTATCTTTTTCAGCTTGTTCATCAGCTTTTTTCTTAGCGTCACTATTTGTTTGCTCTGTTTTTTCAGCAATTTCTTTACCGTTATCTTTATTTGCGCCATTTAAGTACATACCTAAGAATAAGGCAAGTGCACCAAGTATAAGAATTGCAGCTATTATAGGAACAAGTGCTTTCTTGAATTTATTTGAGTTGCCATCATCGCCGTTTTGTCCACTGCTACCATTACTTGGTGGTGTACCTCCACCGGCTGAACCGCCTCCTGCAGCACCTGCTGCGCCAGCGCCAACTGCTCCGGCACCCGCTGCTGCGGCTGCACCTTTTTTGTTTTTAGATTGGTTGTCTTTGTTATCTTTGTTGTTCGATTCTTGTTTATTGTTTTTATTTGATGAAGCAGATGCTGCTACACCAGCACCAACTGCGCCAGCTCCGGCAGCGGCTGCTGCACCTTTTTTACCTTTTGACTTGTCTTTTTTGTTTTGATCTTTAGCATTATTCTGATTTGCAGAATTACTTGCGGCACTAGCGCCTGCGCCAGTAGCAACGGCAGCACCTACAGATTTTTTATGATCATTTTGACCTTTAGGTTGTTGATCCTTAGTTTCAGGTTTGTCTGTTAAAGATCTTTTTTGTTTTGGTTTATTATTTTGAGAGTTTTTATTGGCGTTAACTGCACTTGCACCTGCAGCTCCGGCACCAATTGCTCCACCTTTTTTAGAAGACTTATCTTCGTTATTTGGTGTTTCTGAAGCTTTAGGAGTTTCTCGTTTATGTTGTTCTTCTTTTGCTTTCTGTTTATTAGCTTCTTCTTTTCTACGTTGTCTTCTTAGTGCGCCTCTTGGTGGATATTGTTGTTCTTGTTTACTTTGTTGTTTTTCTTCTTTTTTGTTGTCTGTTTCTTTTCGATTTGGCTGACTTTTATCGTTTACCTCTTCGTTGTTGTTTTCTACTTCTTGTGTCTTGTCTTCAGGTCGTTCTATCTTTTGACGACTTTTTTCGAATTCGTCTTTAAAATTATCTTTAGACAATAAACTCACCTCATCATTATCTTTTTGTATATATTGAATTATACTTTATTATATCCTTGTTGAACTTATCAAGTAAAGCAATCCTATTAAAATATTGCATTTAATCTATTTTTATAAGAAGTTTTGAATTTGACTTCTTTTATATTTGGTAATTTTAATAAATTTGCATTCTTACAATTGTCACAACAATGATTATCTTGTGTAACATGTTCATTAAAATAATTCATTAAATACGTACGTCTACATGTATCGATTTGAATATAATTTCTCATAAAACTAAATGCATATTGTTTTTGATTCTGCTCAGCTTGAATTTTCTCTTTTAATTGTTTAAGTGGATATAATTCAAGAAGATACTGGATATTTTTAGATATCTCCTCATTTAGTTGATACCCTTGTTCGAATAAATTAAGCATATCAATATCAATTCCATGTTCATTAGCTAAATGGCTTAAAATATGAATATCACTTGCAGTAAATAAACTAATTGCTTGAGAGGATTCACCATCACGTCCTGCTCGGCCAACTTCTTGTACATATTTAGAAGGTGACGTAGGTAAATGGTAATGAATCACTGTTCTTACATCTTGTTTATTAATACCCATTCCAAAAGCACTTGTAGCGACAATGATTTTAATATCGTTATTGATAAACTGTGTTTGAACAGTTGTTCTTTCTTGATAATTTAAATCCCCATGATAAATCCCTGTTAAAAAGCCTTCTTTATAAATCATTTCTGCTAATTCATGACATTTCTTCTTAGATGACACATAAATAATAGTTGGTCCTGAGTCTTTTATGGTGTCTAATAGGTAATGATCTTTTTCTTCTTCGCTATCAAAATTAACATGATGATACATAATATTTGAACGATTGAGTCCTTCTTTATGTATTTTAAAATGGCGCTTTGTAATCACTTCTATATCTTCCATCATTTTATTTGTCAATGTTGCTGACAGTGCGATAACTTGTGCTTGTTTAAAGTATTGTGTGACTTTTGAAATCAGTGCATAATGCGGTCTAAAATCAAATCCCCATTCACTTAAACAGTGTGCTTCATCTAAGACAATATATTTAAAACCAATAGATTTAAAGCGTTTAAAATTATGTTCTTCATATATAAATTCTGGGCTACAAAATATAAATTGATAGTTCGATAAATTTCTAAATATATCTGACCTTTCATTTGGATCAATAGCAGAATGGATTGCAACAGCATTCTTCTCGCCATTTAATTTCATCTGAACAACTTGATCATCCATTAAAGAAATAAGTGGAGAAATTATGAGCACTCTGCCACCAGTTATATATGCTGGCAATTGGTAACATAAACTTTTTCCAGCGCCGGTTGAAAGGATGCTCAACACATCATGGCCGTCTAATATGTTTTGGACTGTTTCCTCTTGCCCACTTCTAAAATGATCATATCCAAAATACTTTTTAAGTTCTTGTTGTAGCATTTAATCCCTCCATTGCATAGCAAACATACATGAGTTTGATTTCGAAATACGTAAAATCATTTAACGCTTCATAATAAAATTTCAAATTTTGATTAGGTGTTTGTTGAATCACTTCTACAAATCTTGCGTATTGGTCATCACTAACGTATAAATTCTTATCCTTTAAATAACCTTTAATATACATTTCAATAATATGGTCATGAATCGTATGCGTCTTAACACGTTTAATATTCGCTAGTTGATCCATATCATAAGTACGATTTAATAATTCATATGTTGTGAATGTTTGTTGGTTTAACAAAGGTTGATATTTAATCTGAGATAATATTGGATAACGTTCTTTATTTTGTATCGCAACTTGGATAAATTGATATTCTTCTACTAAATGTTCTCTTAAATCCATTATACCAATATCTTCAATCATTGAAATTTGTTCAATTGTATAAGGCGTTTCTCGAAAACCTGCTAATAAATAATGCATATATATTGTTTGAAAGTATGTATTCATATCTTCAAATAGCTGATATATTTCTTCTATAAATTTATCTTCGCCTACTTCTTTAATGTGTACGTAAATTTCTTTAGCTTTAAATTGTATCTCTTTATCATTGATGATTGGTTGATATGTTAAATGGTTATGCTTTTTTTGACTTATCATCTGAGTTAATAATAAGATTGTATTAACAGATTGAATGGCCTGACTATAGAAAAAGTCGCCTATGATAGGTTCATTAATATGTTCCACTGATTCGTTAATGATTTGTTCGAATTGTTCAAATTTTAAATTTGGCAAACAACCATAATACAATTTCAAATGTTCAATCGTTGCATCAAAATATGTTTGATGAGTCTTTTTACCGATTAAAATGTTATAAATACTTTTATCAGTTTTGTTGTCATGCTTCATGGAAAGGGTTTTCAGTATAATCTGTTTCAAATAAGTCACCTCAAATAACATAAAAATGTTGAAATCTCTAAGTGTTATCACTAAAATAAGTATGTATAATAAGTGTAGCATGTTTTTTAAAGGAGGCGAAAATTTTGGCTAAATACACAATAGTAGATATGGATACATGTATAGCATGTGGCGCATGTGGAGCAGCTGCCCCTGATATATACGATTATGATGATGAGGGAATCGCCTACGTAATACTAGACGACAATAAGGGAATCGAAGCTGTCCCAGAAGAATTATTAGAAGATATGGAAGATGCTTTCGAAGGTTGTCCGACAGATTCAATTAAAATAGCAGATGAATCATTCGATGGAGACGCACTTAAATTCGAATAATATATATGAGAAAGGCTAGGACGTGAGGTCCTAGCCTTTCTTTATTTTATAATAGACTTAAGTTTATCAAATATTAAAATGTATATGACTGAAATGACAATACCTTTAATTAAATTAAATGGAATAATACCGGCAGATACGATTAATTTTAAATTATTTGCGATATCTGCAAGATTCATAATTTGTCCGTATAAAGGTAATAGAACAAAGTAATTCATTAAGCTCATTAGAATTGTCATTAAGATTGTACCAACTGCTAATCCATATCCCATAAATAATTTTGATTTTTTCATGCGATAGAAATAATAAGTTGGAATGACGAGACATATTGACGCTAAAAAGTTAGCCGTATTTCCAATTGGTTCGTGTGACACAATTAAGAAATTCAATACGTTTTTAAATAATGCGACTAATATACCTGAAACTGGACCGAACGCAAATGTTGCGACAAGTACAGGAATATCACTGAAATCCATTGTTAAATATGGTGGTAAAAATGGCAATGGAAATTTCAAAAACATTAAAATAAAGCTGATTGCGATGAGCATACTTACAGTGAGTAAGCGTTTTGTTTTGTTATCGTTAGACATATAAACTCCTCCTATTCATCTCGTAAGAATAGGAGGAAAAATTATCGCAAAATAAACCTAGATAAGACTAGATTTTTTCCTCCATCTTCTCCCATCCAGACTTTAACTGTCGGCCTTAGAATTTCACTAAGTCAGCCAATATACATACATATATTGGGTCGCGGGCTTTAACCGCCGGTATGGAATTACACCAAACCCCGAAGATGAATTTTTTTATTTAGTTTTAATTACAAAATATATATTAGCACATTGGTCAGGTATTTTCATCTAAATAACTCAACAATTTAAACTTTTGGTAAAGTTATTGTAAATTGAGTGCCTTCACCCTCTCTACTATCAACTTTAATCGTACCATGATGTGCATCTATAATTTTTTGAACGATAAAGAGACCAAGTCCTGTTCCGTGTTTACCTCTTGTGCGAGAAGCGTCAACTTTATAGAAACGATCAAATATTTGATCTAAATGTTCCTTAGCGATACCTACGCCACTATCTTGAACTGTTATAACAAAGTCTTCTTCATTTGTATCATCAAAGACAACATTAATAGTATCATTTTGATGTGTGTATCTTATCGCGTTATCGATTAAATTCGTTAAAATTTGCTCAACTCGATCACTATCTCCATACCAATTCGTAAGATTTCCAATATGTTTAACGGATAAATTCAATCCATTTTCTCTCGCTTGTGGTAAGAATTTAGTATCAATTTTGTTCATTAATGTAGAAATATTAAAGTCATCCAAATGAACTTTAATGCCTTCAGCATCCATTTTTGCGACTTCTAATAATTCATTAATCAATCTACTTAATCTTTTAGACTCATCTAAAATAATATATAAGAAATCATCAACGTCTTTCTTCTCTGTTACAATACCGTCAACAATTGCTTCAGTATAACCTTGTAACATAGAAATTGGTGTTCTTAATTCGTGTGAAACGCTTGCGATAAAGTCTTTTTTCATTTGATCCATATGATGTTCATCTGTCATATCACGAATGATTACAACAATACCTGATGAACCATCATTTTGAATGCTATCGATATACGTTGATATAACGACATAATATTTATGTCCCAATTCGTATTCGAAAAACTGCGTATTCTTTTCTTTAAATGTGTCGTTTCTTTGTGTAGATATATCAACATGATCAAATTCTCTTACTTCTTTTAAGAATGTATCTGCTTTAGAGTTAGAAATTATGATTTCATTTTTATCGTTAATACCTAGCACACCATCGATCATTGAATTAATAAGTTTTTCTTGTATATTATTTTTCGATTTAACATCATCTATGTTTGTACGAATATCCTTACTCATTTTATTAAATGCTAAACCGAGTTCGCCAATTTCATCACGCGTATAAATCGGTACTTTTTCAGTATAATGACCTTTAGCAACTTTAAAGGCTGCATGTTTCAATTGAATTAAAGGTTTCGTAATTCTGTTTGAAAGGAAGAAGGCAAAGATTGTACTCACGATTAATAATATAATGGCTGAAACAAGTATACTCAATGTAACAACGTTTTGAGCTTCTTTAATGGAGTTGATATCTTGGAATAAAAAGATACCTGCATCATCTTCAGGAAAAGCTTGAGAAGGATAGCCTAATAAAATATATTGATGTTTCTCACCGTTATAAGTTAAATTGATTTCTTTTAATACGTGCTTATCTTCATTAAAGACTTTATCGAATGCATGATTAGTTCTGATCTCATTAAGCATGACTTCTTTTAACGGATCTTCAGATCTTGCTGTCAAATCCTCACTATTTTTAACGATAATGAGTCCAGCAGGGTCTTCAACAAGTGCTCTTGCATAATCGATTGCTGACTCTTTTTCGTGTGAACTCAGTAATAATCGTTCTATTTTACTTGCATTATTATATAAATTTTCACCTGTAGTAGATGTATTATTAGATTGTAAAAAAGTTATAAGAAATCCGCTTAATAAAAGTAAAACTGTCGTTACTATTAAAATAATAGATAACCACAGTTTTACAACAACACTATTTAATCGATTCATTATTCAGGAACCTCAAATTTATAACCGACGCCCCATACAGTATGAATCATTTGTGCAGCATCTTCAGAAACTCTATTTAACTTTTCACGCAATCTTTTAACGTGCGTATCAACTGTTCTTAAATCACCATAAAATTCATAGTGCCAAACTTCTTTCAACAGTTGTTCTCTATCAAATACTTTATCAGGTGATTTTGCTAAATATAATAATAATTCATACTCTTTAGGCGTTAAATTTACTTCTTTTTGATCTGCTAATACGCGATGTGCGTCATTATCAATGACTAAGTTTTCAAATACAATTAAATCTTTAGCTGTATTCGTTTGATTAACCATTGAATGATTCGTTGTACGTCTTAGTAATGCTTTTACGCGTAAGACAACTTCTCTAGGTGAAAATGGTTTGACGATATAATCATCTGCCCCAATTTCAAATCCTTCAACGCGATTATTTTCTTCACCTTTAGCTGTTAACATAATAATAGGTGTTGATTTTGTTTCTCTTACTCTCTTACATACTTCGATTCCATCTATTTCAGGTAACATTAAGTCTAACAATATGCAGTCATAATCTTCGTTTAAAGCTTTATCTAAGGCATCTTGGCCATTATCCGCTTCATCAGTCTCATAACCTTCTCTTTCGAGATACATTTTAACTAATTTTCGAATTCTATCTTCATCATCTACTACTAAAATACGATCTGTCATGCTTCGTTGACTCCCTTCTAGCATTTTTTAAGCATAAGAATGTAAACCAGCTACTATTAAGTTAACGGCAATAACATTAAATAGGATGATTGCAAGGCCACCAACAGCTAACCATGCTGATTTTCTGCCTTCCCAACCTTTACCTAATCTTAAATGTAAGAATATCGCATAATATAAGAATGTTATAAGCGCCCAAACTTCTTTAGGATCCCAGCCCCAATATCTACTCCAAGCCATTTGTGCCCAGATACTCGCGAATAATATACCGCCAAGTGCAAATAATGGGAAACCAATGATTACTGAACGATATCCTATTTCATCCATCAAGGATAGATTGACTTTTTTCGTAAGTGGTTTGATAAGACTAAACAAAGTCTTGCCTTTCAAAATCAATCTTAGTATACCATATAAGACTGTACCAACTACAATTGACCAAACAACTGTATTAAGTTTTTGAGCATTGATAACAGCAGGTAATTCAATCTTGCTCCATTTTAAGATATCAGTTCTTTCTTTTGGTTCATAATCGCTACCAGAAACATGATCTACAAGTAAACTATCTTGTTGTGTCACAAATGCTGGAAGATGATAATGTTGAACAGAGTTATTATCGTTTTTGTCGATAAAGAAATAAGTGTCATCATAACCAACGATATCTTTCATAATGATCGTTGTTAATATAAATCCAATGACAATAACAATGAAATACATAATGACTTCTACAAAGAAACTATGTATCGATTTTTCTTCTGGACTAACAGCTGCGAATAAATAAATTAATCCTGCTATACAGCTGATTGATAAAATACCATATGAAATCGTTACGGTTATAACGTGAATTGCTAACCAACTAGATTGTAACGCAGGAATTAATGGCGAAACATCTCTAGAGAACATACTTGCATATGCAATTAACAACATCGCAATTGGTAATACGAATAGCGCTAAAATAGGTGTCTTATAAATAGAGTAAATAACAAGGAAGCCACCTACCATCATAATGCCAAACATCGTTAAGAATTCATACATATTACTTACCGGTGCATGTCCCGCTGCAATCCATCTTGTAATAAAGTATAGAATTTGTAATACAAAGCCGATGACAGTTAATGTCACCCCTACTTTTTCTGCTCTTTTCTTAGGTGAACGGATTGAAAATGAATATGGGACAATCGCAACTAAGTACAAAATAAAAGCAGAATATAAACTGATATTACTAATATTTAAAAACATATCTTTATCCATTGTTTGCCTCCTTACTTTCGTGAATGTCTTGTTTAGTATCTTCTATATGTGAAATATGATGTTTATCTAAGACTTGGTTAATCTCTTTAGAGAAACCATAATAATTCTTATTCGTATGTGCAGCGATATTAAACTCACCGTTATCTGTATTAATCCAAATACGTCTATGGTTAATATATGATCCGACTGCTAAACCTAATAAGAAAATAACGAAACCAGTAAATAATATTGGAAGTGTTAAGTCTTTCTTCACTGCCAACACTGTTGCCCATTGATTTGTTGCATTAGCAAATTTCACATCGTATTTATTATCTTTAGATATATCTTGTGATTCTTTAATTCTTAAGAAACTAAATTCTGATTGTTTACCTTTATCAGTTACTTCAAACACAAAAGCTGGATTATTTGGATTTGGAGATTTAGTTGCAAGTACACCATTTTCTATTTTTTCGTAATCTGGCGCATAACTTCTTAACTTAACTGTTAAATCATCTGTAATTTTATAAGTCTTTTTAGGACTTTCCAAATTAACTGTAAATGGTTTCCCGAGTGCCTTACCGTCTTTTGTTTTTAAGTTAAATGTCATATCTTTTAACAACGAGTTGTCGAAGCTACTTTGGTAAAATTGTAAGTGATCATATTTCAATGGATGATTGACTTTAATTGAACCAGAAGCGACTTCTTTTAAATTAGCATCTGAACCAATTACTTCTTCTTGACTGTTTTTATACAAAGTAGCTTTTGTTTCGTAGTTCTTAGCAATTTTGTTTAAACTTGGATCAATTGATTCAGGGTTTGTATTAGATTGAGATTTTTGATCATATTCTTCATATATAAAGTCGTTATTTTTTATATAATAGCCTCTATCTGTACCTGGTACTGGTTTCGTTTCTCCTTCTTTCACATAGACCATATCATCTAAGTAAAAGCCTGGTAAGAATCTTAACATTGCCCCAAATAAAAGTATGATTAAACCAGTATGGTTGATATAAGGACCGTATCTTGATAAACGTCCTTTTTCAAGTAAGATATGATTCCCATCTTGTTTAACTTTATATCTTTTTTCTTTAAAAGATTGACTTATTTCATCTAGATTAACTTGATCTTCTGAATGCAAGTTTAATCTTTGACGTTTATAGAATGAACTGTGCTTTTTCGTTCTTTGATTTTTCAAAGATTTATGTAAAGGTATCCCTCTATCAATACTTGATGTAATAATAGAGAACGCTACTAAACCTAACAGAATTAAGAACCACCATGAACTATATAAATTGTGGAATCCAAGTTTATAATATAGTAAGCCTAGTGAACCATAATGTTCATAATAATATTGTTCTGGATTCACATTCATTGGAATAAAATATTCTTGTGGGAATATTGTTCCAATTGAAGCTGCAATAACCGTTAATACGAGTAAAGTAACACCTGTTTTGATTGAAGCGAAGAAATTCCAAATGCGATCTAATATTGTTCTGTTTTTTGTTTTCGAACGTATCGCTTGCCCATCGTAACGCATAACGTCGGTTGTCTTTTTCTTATCATAGTCGTCATTTATTAAGCGACCACAGTTTAAGCATAATTGAGTTCCTTCTGGGTTCTTATGCCCGCACTCACAAACAATTTGCTTGTTGCTCACTTTAAATCCCCCTCTATTTCACTTTGACCTTTTCCATTTCTTCTATGATTTGCTTTTTAGAAAGTTCACCAGTATGCTTTGTTTTTATTTTACCATCTTTATCAACCGTTATCGTAGTTGGTAATGGATTGATACCGTATGCATCTGTTACTAAATTATCGTTATCCATTGCAACTGTGAATGTTGGTGTTTCTTTTAATGAACTTAAATATTGTTTGATTTGTTGAGGATTATTTCTGACATGTATCGCAACGACTTCAACACCTTTGTCTTTGTAGTTTTGATATTGTCTTTCTAACTCAGGCATTTCGCGTTTACATGGTTCACACCAAGTCCCCCAAAAGTTAATTAAAACACCTTTCCCACGTAAATCTTTTAAATTAACCTTTTTCCCATCAACTGTTTGGAGTTCAAAAAGTGGCGCATCATCTCCAACTTGCGCTACTTTATCCTTATCTTTCGTAAGACTGGACCATACTGTAAATACAATTGCAATTAAGATCACTGCAGTTATAACAATTTGGAGTACAGTCTTCTGTTTTTTCTTCATTTAAAATCCTCCCTAACACAATAAAAAAACCATACATATGCAATGTTATGGTGTTTTGTCTAGTATATCATGACTAAAAAGCAGATTAGTGGCATTATTGTGAACGTTTACAGATTATTTACCATCTTGTGCTAAATGTCTTAAAACTTTGATTTCATGAGGTGATAACGTTCTGCCTTGTCCAGCATTTAAGCCTTTTAAATTAAGTGGCCCATATTCTACTCTCGTAAGTTTAACAACTTCATGTCCAAAATGACTAAACATTCTTCTAACCTGTCTATTTCTACCTTCCGTAATCGTAATTTCCACATGTGTTACATTACGCTCTCTGTCTTGACTTTTTACTTTTACAATTGCAGGTTGTGTCATGCCATCTTCTAACTGTATACCTTTTTCCAATTGTTTAACTTCTTCTCTTAGTAAATAGCCTTTTAATTTTGCTACATATTTCTTTTGAATTTTATAACGAGGATGTGTCATTAAGTTTGTAAACTCACCATCATTCGTTAAAATTAATAAACCTGATGTATCATAATCTAATCTACCAACTGGGAAAATTCTCGTCTTAATATCTTTAAAATAATCCGTTACAACCGCTCTTCCTTTATCGTCAGATACACTTGTAATTACTTTCGTTGGTTTATGGAATAAAATATAAAGTTTATCCGGCATTTCTAATGGAATACCTTCTACTTCGATATAATCAGAATCTTTCACTTTCGTGCCAAGTTCTGTTACTTGTTTATGATTAACGTATACAAGCCCTTCTTCGATTAATTTTTCTGCTTTTCTACGTGACGTATAGCCACTTTTCGCAATAACTTTTTGTAATCTCTCTAATTCTTCACTCATTATGATTGCTCCTCATTGTTTTGTTTTTCGTTCATGCTACTAAAAAACAAATCCATTTCTTCTTGTTCATTTTCTTCATTTGTTGATTTCGGTAATTCGTCTAAAGAAGTCAGTCCAAATACATTTAGAAAGTAATCTGTCGTATACAATAATTGGCTTCTAGATTGATCGTTATGTTTTGATTCAACGACACCTTTCGCAATTAAAGTCTTAACAGAAGCGTCTGAATTTACACCACGAATCACTTCTATATCACTTCTCGTAACAGGTTGATTATATGCAATAATAGATAATGTTTCTAACGCAGCTTGTGATAATTTTGTATTCATATTATCTATCATTAATTTTTCAAGATATTGATGCATAATTGGCTTTGCTGTAAGAATGCATTTATTACCGTAAAAAATGATTTGTAATGTTTCGCGATCATATTCATTTGCTAAATCTTTTAATTGTGATGGCGTTAATTCTAATAACTCACATAACTGATTAACTTCAATGCCTTCATCACCTAATGAATATAATAATCCTTCTAATAATCCTAATTTACTCACTGACATAATTCACGCCTCGATTTATAGTTATTTCTCCAAATTGATATTGTTGAAATACATCAATTTGTCTTAATTTCATCATTTCCAATATTGCCAAGAACAACGTTACTAATACATTTGTAGATAAATCAGATGGCAATGTCTCGAAAAATTTATAACTCTTATGTTCGGCAAGTTGTGCTTGTATTGAAGCAGTTGCCATTTCAATCGTATAACTATCTTCGTTAACTGTGACATTCTGTGGTTTATTAAATCGTTGTCTACGTTTAGTACGTTGGTATGCAATAATTAAATCCGTCATATCTAAATCTAAAGGTGCACGTTTGTCATGAACGGCTTCAAATTTGGATAAATCTGCTGGCTTTTTGATGAATATTTGTTCTCTGTCTTGTTTTTTATGATTTAATAATTCAGCATATTCTTTATAATTTTGGTATTCGATTAATTGTCTAACTAAATCGTCCCTTGGATCATCTTCAAATTCATCAATATCTGATGGTTGTGTAGGTAGTAATAATTTGCTTTTGATCATCAATAACTCTGATGCCATCACTAAATATTCACTCGCTACATTTATTTCTAATATTTTCATTTGATGTATATAACTTAAGTATTGCTCGGTTAGTTCCTTCATTGGAATATCATAAATATCAATTTCGTATTTTTGTATTAAATGAAGTAATAAATCCAAAGGTCCTTCAAAGGCATCAAGTTTTACTTCATACATTTAAAACTTCCTCATTTCTATTCCTTTTACGTGCATAAATCTAAAAATTATTATACCATGATTACGTATAAATATTCTATGCTGAGAGGGATTTTAAATGGAAACACAAATAATGTCATTTCACTATCATTTCCATGTCTTAAGACATTATTTTGAATGTCACGATATATTAGAAGATCATTGGAAAGATCAAACTCAATTTAGTAAGCATGATGCAATTGTAAGTTTAATATTGTTCTCTACTGCGTGTTACCACTATAGACGTGATAATACAAAAGGCGCGCTAAAAACTTATAAAAAAGCATTACAAATTGCAGAATTAAATGATGACTTTAGCCATTTAGGTATTGAAAAAGCATCGTTTCAATCTTTAATTCGTTCACAAATCATGCGCATTGAGCAAGGTCATCCATATGAAAATATACAACTCCCTTTAACAGATGCAAGCTATCGTGCTTTAGAAAGTACATTTGATGACTTTGAATTTAACTATAATACAGATGTATCAGATTATATTAAACATCATCATCTACTAAGAGATCGTACTGAAGTGATAGAAAGTCGTATTTCAGCATATAAACAACGTCACGCTAGACAATAAATAACCAATAAATGAGACCCCAAGCGACAGCAAAAGTTAATAAAATTACTAAAGTGACATATTTTTTTGATTCATTTTGTTGTTGTTTATTGTTCTTCATTTTTCTTCTCCTTTTTGGCTCTAGGGTGATACGTTAAATACATCTCACGTATTTGTTTTTTAGAGATGTGTGTGTAAAGTTGTGTTGTAGAAATGTCGGAATGTCCGAGCATTTCTTGCACTGCCCTCAAGTCTGCACCATTTTCAAGCAAATGCGTCGCAAAAGAATGCCTTAAAGTATGAGGTGTTAAAGTTTTCGTTATCCCTTTTTCTAAGCCGATTTTTTTTAATATTTTCCAAAATCCTTGTCGCGTTAAAGCTGTACCACGTGCATTTAAGAATAATATATCTGTAACATGTTTCTTCAATAAATTTGGACGAACTTCCTGGATGTAGTTTCTTAATATGCCCATTAAATGTTCACCAAGTGGTACGATGCGTTCTTTATTTCCTTTACCAAACACTCTAATAAATCCCATCGTCAAATTGACGTCTTCTACATTTAATTGAATCAATTCACTTACACGAACGCCCGTGCCATATAAAAGTTCAAGCATCGTACGGTCTCGTTCATCTCTAGGATTTGTAATATGTGTAAATGTTAAGAGTTGATTCACTTCATCTTCACTCAATACATCTGGAAGCTTTTGTTCGTATTTAGGTGTTTCAATCAATATTGTTGGATCTTTAACGGCGTACTTTTCTCTAATCGCAAATTGATGAAAGCTCCTAATTGTCGCTGCCAGTCTCGCAATTGTCTTAGCTGATTTACCTTCTTGTTTAAGATGTGCAAAATATTTTTGTATCACAATACGATCAATGTTGTCTATATGACTAATTTTATGTTCAGTTATGTATTGGTTATATTGCTTTAAATCTCTTTGGTACGATTGGATTGTATTTTGACTCAAACCTTTTTCTAATCTTATAAAATCTATAAACTCATTTATGATTTGTTCCATGAATTCACCTCATTGTTGTCATTATTTTACCATAAAAAAAGACATCACTAAAATCAGTATAAAACTTCATTTAGTAACGTCCATTATAGATTTATTCTTCGTGACATCTATGACAAATACCATGAAAAGTTAATCGATGGTCTAAAATTTTAAAGTTAAATTCTTTTTCAACACGACGTTCTACGTCTTCTAATAAATCTTCTTCGATTTCATCAACTGCGCCACATTCCATGCATACCATATGGTGGTGAAAATGTTTTGCCCCTTCTTTTCTTAAATCGAATCTAGCAACACCATCGCCAAAGTTAATTTTGTCGACTACTTTTAATTCAGCTAATAGTTCTAACGTACGATAGACAGTTGCGAGACCAATCTCAGGTGCCTTATCTTTAACTTTTAGGTAAACGTCCTCTGCACTTAAATGATCGGCTTCATTCTCAAGTAATACTCTAACTGTCGCTTCTCTTTGCGGAGTTAGTTTGTAGGAAGCTTTGTGTAATTGTTCTTTCACACGTTGTATACGTTCTTCCAACTTGACACCTTCTTTCTAAAAAATAATCATTATCAATTAGTAATGTATTCGTATACTAAAATACCAATAATCTTTTCAAAAAGCAAGAAAAAATATCTTTTTATTTAGAATGATTATAATTTAATAATAAGTATTGGAAGGCTATCATTGTTTTTGCATCTTCAATTTTATGTTCTGATAATAATGACTGTATTTGATCAATTGGAATTTTAGTTAAATTCAAGAACTCATCCTCGTCTAAATTTACTTTTCCTTCTTTTAAATCTTTCGCGATATAAATACTTACTTTCTCGTTACAGAACCCTGGACATCCATATACTTCACCTATGAGTTCGAGTTTATCTGCAACGTATCCTGTTTCTTCTTCTAATTCTCTAAGTGCAGCCGATTCACGTTCCTCCCCTATTTCTAATTTACCAGCAGGAATTTCGATTAATGTCTTTTCCATTGCTTTTCTATATTGTTCCACTACTAATACTTCATTTTCTGGCGTTATTGCTAATACGGATACTGCACCATTATGTAATACGACTTCGCGTTCACTCGTTTGCCCGTCTGGAAGTGTAACTTGATGTTTTTCTAGCTTAATAATACGGCCATCATATATCGTTTCTTTCGAAATCGTTTCTTCAGTTAGTTTCATTATAAGTGTGCCTCTTTTCATTAAAATAATTTATCTGGTAAACTTAATAAATAAAGTGTAGCGAAAGGAGCTTCAATATGCAAAAGAATACATTGAAAAGTGGCATTGAAATTTCAGAAGTCGGATTAGGTTGTATGAGTTTAGGAACAGATATTAACCATGCAGAAACAATTGTTGATGAAGCAATCAAACAAGGTATAACATATTTTGATACTGCTGATTTATATGATTACGGTGAGAATGAAAAAATCGTAGGACAACTTTTGAAAAAACATCAAGATCAACAAGATATTGTCATTGGATCAAAAGTTGGTAATCATTTTGATAAGGAGAAACAAGAACACTTTTGGGACCCTTCTAAAGAACACATTATGAAAAGTATTAAAGAATCTTTACAAAGATTGGATCTAGAACAATTAGATTTATATATGTTACATGGCGGTACGATTGAAGATAACAAAGATGAAACAATAGAAGCATTTGAAAGATTAAAAGAACAAGGTCTTATAAAAGCATATGGTATTTCGTCAATTAGACCTAATGTTATCGATTATTACTTGAAAAACAGTAACATTGAAACAATTATGATGCAATTTAGTATTTTAGATAATCGCCCTGAAAGTCTTTTAGAAAAGATTAACGAGCATGGAGTTAAAATATTAGCAAGAGGTCCAGTTTCTAAAGGTTTATTAACTCATAAATCAAACGAGGTACTAGATCGTAAATTTAAAGATGGCTTACTAGAATATAATTATAATGATTTATCGGATACTATTTCTCAACTGAATAAAGAATATGATGATTTATCAAGTGTTACATTCAGTTATTTGAAATCATTTGACGCACTTGGCTCAATTATTACAGGTGCAAGTTCACCAGAGCAATTAGCTGAGAGTATCCAAAGTTATAATGGAACATTAACAGAAGATCAAATTAAGCACGCTCGTTCAATCGTTAAAAATATTGAATACACAAACCACTTACAATAAAAGTAAAGAGTCTGGGAGAAAATTATTTTTCTCCCAGACTCTATTTATATCTTTTTACTCAAAAAACTTTGTTTAAATAATTTTTCAAATGTACGAGGTGCTAATTGATAAAATCTCAATCCTAAATCCATCCATTTCGGTTCGTTTATTTCTATTTTTCTTTTAATCATACTTTTAACAATTTGTTCGCTTAAATCTTCTACATTAAGTTGTATTTGAGATGTAAGCTTTTCAAAGTGGCCTGAAGGGTCTGCTTTAGCATGAAATTGTGATTTGAAAGGACCTGGATTGACATTAAGTACATGTAAATCTTCGCGTTCAAGTCTTAAAGCATTTGTAAAACTACTCAAAGCTGCTTTTGAGGCTGCATAATGGCTACCGTATGGTGTTGTCACTTTAGAAGAAATCGATGAAATATTAACGATTGATGCCCCTCTTTTTAAATAAGGTAATATACGGTTCAATAGAATAATTAAATTGACGAGATTCGTATGATAAATGTCCTTAATTTCCTCATTTGTATGTGCCTCGTTAGATTTAAAGTAACCTAACCCAGCATTATTAATAATTCCATCATACATATTGTTCTGTGAAAGATTAAATTGTTCGACTTGTGCGGTATTATTCATATCTAATATAAAGACTTCTTTAATATTTTTATATGTCGTCATTAAATGATTGGCTTTATCCTCATTTCTAACAATGATTGAAACGTAAGCACCGTGATTATTCAATGATTGTATCAAGCTCTCCCCTAGTGAACCTGTGGCACCAGTTAATAAATAATGTTTACCGATCATTTAACTCATCCTTTATTCATTGTTATGTATAATGTATCATAACACTTCAAAAAAACTAAATACGATACAAGCAATTTTGACATAAGATTATATTTCTTTATAATTAAAATGAATTCATATGGAAGTGAGTGATTTTATTATGAAAATTGTGTTTTATGGATCTGGTAATATGGCAAACGCGATATTCACTGGAATTGTTAACAGTAAGTCGATTGAACCTGAAAATATTTATTTAACAAATAAGTCGAACCAAGAAGCATTGGAAAGTTATCATGAAGCTTTAGGCGTTAGCTATAGTTATGATGATGAAGAATTGTTGAAAGATGCAGATTATGTATTCTTAAGTACAAAACCTTATGATTTCTTAAAATTAGCTGAACGCATTAAACCTTTCATAACGAGTGATAATAAATTCATTTCAATTATGGCTGGTTTACCGATTAGTTATATTAGAGATAATTTACAAGTCGATAATCCAATTGCTAGAATTATGCCGAATACGAATGCGCACGTTGGTCATTCAGTAACAGGAATCAGTTTCTCTACAAACTTCGATCCTAATTCTAAGCAAGAAGTATTAACGCTTATTGAAGCTTTCGGTACAGCATTAGAAGTTAAAGAAGACCATTTACATCAAGTGACAGCTATTACTGGTAGTGGACCTGCATTTTTATATCATGTATTTGAACAATATGTAAATGCTGGTACTAAATTAGGGATTGAGCAATCTCAAGTTGAAGAGTCTATTAAAGAGTTGATTATTGGTACTGGTAAAATGATTGAACGTTCTGATTTAAAAATGGATCAATTACGAAAAAATATTACGTCTAAAGGTGGTACAACGCAAGCTGGTTTAAATGCGTTAAGCAACCATGACATAGAAGCTATTTTCTTAGATTGTTTAAACGCAGCTGTTAAGAGAAGTATCGAACTTGCAGAAGCGGATGAAGATTAATAAAATAAGATACAAAAAAACATCTCATCTTAAAATACATATAAGATGAGATGTTTTTTATATTTGAAATTGGTCATAATCTTTTACAAATTTAAAGTCATGAGTTACAGTTGAACGCAATGTGGCTTCAACTGTTTGAATATCTTCTAATTCATATCGATTAGATAAATGTGTGAATAGACCTTTTTTTACATTAACATCAGTCATTAATTGAAAGACATCTTCAATATGACTATGATAATAAGAATTGGCTAATTTTTTATCGCCTTCGATATACGTTGTTTCATGAACAATAACGTCTGCATCTTGAGCAAGGATATGTTCATTTTGACATGGCATCGTATCACCAAAGATTGTAATCACTTTCCCCTTTTTCTTAGGACCTTTGAAATCTTTAGATTGATAAGTTTGATTTTCATATTCAAAAGTTTCGTTTGCTTTTACTTCTTGATATTTTGGTCCAGGCTCTATTCCGATTGCTTTAAGTTTTTCAACATCAAGCTTCCCTTCAATATCAGGTGCTGTGATGCGATAACCGACAGATAATATACCATGTTTTAAAGGTAAAGCTTTAATATGAAAGCCATCAATATTAAGTTCTGTTTCCGTATTGAATTCATTTACAGTTATCGGGTAATTTAAATTTGATTGAGAAATTTCTAATGCCGTTTGTATAAACTTTGCTATACCTTTAGGGCCAATTATTGTTAAAGGTTTATCTTTACCACCTTGGAAGGAACGACTTGTTAATAATCCAGGTAATCCAAATATATGGTCACCATGTAAGTGCGTAATAAATATATGACTTATTTTGCCAAGTTTAATGCCAGTATGTAATATTCGGTGTTGAGTTGCTTCACCAACATCAAATAGCCATAGTTGATTGACGTGAGGTAGGCAATTAAAGGCAATTGATTGTGTATTTCTTTCTTTAGTCGGTAATCCGGCACTTGTGCCTAAAAATGTGAGTTCCATCGTCTTCCTCCTTACGTTATTATTATAACATGTATCGTACAATGATTTATAAAAATACATAAAAATGATGATGATTATACAACTTACTGAATAAATTGAAAATTTAACAGTTCAAATGGAAGAATATCAATCACTAACATGTTATAATAATTAATATTGTAAATTGTGAAAAAGTTAGAGAATCGAGGTAAATAAATGACAACCGAAACTAGAAATATTCCATGCTTAATTACAATATTTGGGGCTACAGGTGATTTAAGTCACCGTAAATTATTCCCATCTATTTTTCATTTATATCAACAAAATCAATTAGACGAGCACATCGCAATAATTGGTGTTGGTCGAAGAGATTGGACTACTGAAAAGTTCAGAAATGAAATTAAAGCTTCAGTAGAGAAACATGTACAGAATACAGACAAGTTAGATGAATTTATGGAACATGTGTTTTATCAATCGCACGATGTTAGTGACCCTTCTAGTTATGAAGAATTATTAGCTTTTTCAAATGAGTTAAATGAACAATATCAATTAGAAGGTAATCGATTATTTTATTTAGCAATGGCACCTCAATTCTTTGGAACTGTTACAGATTTCTTAAAATCTTCAGGTTTAACAGATACTGACGGTTTCAAACGTTTAATTATTGAAAAACCTTTCGGCACAGATTTAGCATCTGCTGAAGAATTAAATGAACAAATTAGACGTTCATTTAAAGAAGAAGAAATTTACAGAATCGACCATTATTTAGGTAAAGATATGGTACAGAATATCGAAGTGTTAAGATTTGCGAATGCGATGTTCGAACCATTATGGAATAATAAATATATTTCAAATATCCAAGTAACATCTTCTGAAATATTAGGTGTAGAAGATCGTGGTGGATACTATGAAAATAGTGGTGCATTAAAAGATATGTTCCAAAACCATATGTTACAAATGGTTGCTTTATTAGCAATGGAACCGCCTATTAGTTTAAACAGTGAAGATGTTAGAAATGAAAAAGTAAAAGTATTGCGTTCAATTAGAGCTTTAGATGAGTCAGAAGTTAAACAGAACTTTGTTAGAGGACAATATGATAAAGGTCAAATTGAAGGCGAAGAAGTTAGAAGCTATAGAGAAGAAGATAAAGTAGCAGATGACTCTAATACCCCTACTTTCGTTGCAGGTAAAGTATTGATAGATAATTTCAGATGGGCTGGTGTACCATTCTTTATTAGAACTGGTAAAAGAATGAAGAAAAAAGGTATTCAAGTCGTTGTTGAATTCAAAGAAGTACCAATGAATTTATATTATCAACGTGATTCAGAACTAGAATCAAATTTACTTGTCATTAATATTCAACCTAATGAAGGTCTTTCACTACATTTAAATGCTAAAAAACAAGTTCAAGGCATAGAAACAGAACCTGTTCAATTATCATACGCAATGAGTGCACAAGATAAAATGAATACAGTTGATGCATATGAGAACTTAATCTTCGACTGTCTTAAAGGTGATTCAACAAACTTTACGCATTGGGAAGAATTAAAAGCAACTTGGAAATATGTAGATGTGATACAAAATGTGTGGGACAATGATAAAGCACCGTTCCCTAATTATAGAGCGGGTACTAATGGACCGATTAAGAGTCAATTATTATTGTCTATTGATGGATTTAAATGGTGGGACGATATTAACTAATCTTTCCGCCAACAGGAGTGACTGAACATTGGAAGTAATTAAAGATTTACAAAGAGCAATTGTGTACATTGAAGATCATCTATTGAGCGATATCGATTTACAAACTTTGAGCGATCACGTTGAAAAGTCCCCTTTTCACTTGAATCAATCATTTACGATGGTTATTGGTATGACACCTATTGAATATCAACTTGCTAGAAGAATGACAGAAGCGGCATTTGATATATTAAGTGGTCATACACGTATTTTAGATATTGCTTTAAAGTATGGATACAGAGATGCACATGCATTCGCTCATGATTTTAATGCATATCATGGCATAAGTCCGCTACAAACGAAGACACATCAATCTATGCTTAAAATTAAAAAAAGAGTCTCTATTAAATTAACTTCTACAGAAACAGAACCGTTAAATTATTCATTACAATACAAAGATGATTTAAAGTTAGTAGGAAAAAATCATCATTATCATTCAAATGAACTAGATAATCATTTTTTAATACCTGACTTATTAGAAATGTTATTAGAGAATAATTACATAGAAGACTTTATTAAATATAATGATGTTAAACCTAATCAACTATTCGTTATTCGAAGACCACTTGTAGATGGACTCGAAGTATTTGTAGGTGTTCCTAGTGAAAGATATCCAGGTCATTTAGATAATTACTATTTACCTGGACATCATTTCGCGACGTTTAATTTACAAGGTGAATTAGATTTTGTAGTGAGTGAAGCTTGGCACCATATTGAAAATCAATGGCAACTTAAAATGCCTTATTTACATGATGATTTTTATGTTGAGGTATACCCTCTTGATGTTAATTTTGATCAAGAAACTTCTAAAGTACAACTTTGGATACCTATTGATCATAAAAGTATGAATTAAAAACAACCCGCTATCTCTTGGAGATAACGGGTTGTTTTGTTATATCAAATTATTTAGTCCATTCAGTATGGAAAATACCTTCTTTGTCTTTACGTTCATAAGTATGCGCACCAAAGTAATCGCGTTGTGCTTGAATTAAGTTGGCAGGTAAATCTTCTGAACGGTAACTATCAAAGTAATTGATTGCTGAAGAAAAACCAGGTGTTGCAATTCCTGCTTTGATTGCAGTCGCTGATACTTCTCTTAATGAACCTTGATATTTTGCAACGATATCGTTGAAGTAAGGATCTAATAATAAGTTTGTTAATGATGAATCATTATCGTAAGCGTCTTTGATTTTTTGTAAGAATTGCGCACGGATGATACAACCCTCTCTCCAAATCATAGCTAACTCACCTAATTTTAAGTTCCAGTTATTTGTTTCACTAGCAGTTTTCATTTGAGCAAATCCTTGTGCATAACTACAGATTTTACTCATATAAAGTGCTTGTCTGATTTGTTCTAAGAATGCTTCTTTGTCACCATCAAACTCAGTTACTTCTGGATTAAACGCTGTGCTTGCTTTAACTCTTTCATCTTTGAATGAAGAAATAAATCTAGCAAATACAGACTCAGTAATAATTGTTAATGGAATACCTAATTCTAAAGCATTGATTGAAGTCCATTTACCAGTACCTTTTTGTCCAGCTTTATCCATAATTTTTTCAACTAATGGTGTACCATCTTCGTCTAATTTATTAAAGATTTCGCCTGTGATTTCAATTAAATAACTTTCTAATTCGCCAGCGTTCCATGATTTAAACGTTTCAGCGATTTCTTTATGATCCATGTGTAATACACGTTTCATTAAGTCATAACTTTCAGCGATTAATTGCATATCTGCGTATTCAATACCGTTATGCACCATTTTTACATAGTGACCTGCACCGTCTGGACCAACATATGTTACACATGGAGAACCATCGCTTGCTTTTGCAGAAATGCTTTCTAAAATTGGAGCTACCAATTCATAAGCTTCTTTCTGACCACCAGGCATAATTGAAGGACCAGTTAAAGCACCTTCTTCTCCACCTGAAACACCTGTTCCAATGAAGTTTATTCCACTTTCATCTAAGTATTGATTTCTACGAATCGTATCTAAATAGTTAGTGTTTCCGCCATCGATAAGGATGTCGCCTTTATCTAATAATGGTAATAAGCTATCGATTGTTTTATCTGTTGCTTCACCAGCTTTTACCATAAGTAAAATTTTTCTTGGTTTTTCTAATGAATCTACAAACTCTTCGATTGAATAGTTTGGATGTATATTTTTACCCTGTGACTCTTCAACCATTTGGTCGACTTTCTCTTTTGAACGGTTATACACTGAAACTGAGTAACCACGTGATTCAATATTCCAAGCTAAGTTTTTACCCATTACAGCTAAACCAACTACACCTATTTGTTGTGTCATGAAATTAACCTCACTTTTTTTCATTTTCTAGTACATTTTAACATAGTTTGAATACGTTTTTCGTCTATAAAGTCTTTAATTTCAAATGAATACGTTTACATACTGAATTTTTATGCAAGTTCAGCAATTGCAACGATTTGTTCTGTAATTTTTTGTAATTCTACAACTGGCATACGTTCATTTGTTGTATGAATATATTCATATCCAACACCTAAAATAACAGTAGGAATTCCGAATCCACTAATAACATTTCCGTCAGATCCGCCACCTAGTTTAACAAGGTCTGCTTTACGTCCAATTTTTTCAGAAGATTTAACGGCTAATTGAACAACATCGTCTTCTTCAGTTAAGTTAAAGCTTGGGTACATAATTTGTACATTAACTTCAGCAGAACATCCGAATTCTTCAGCAGTTTTCTCGAATGCTTCTTTCATATGTGTAACTTGTTGATTCATTTTTTCGTCATCTAAAGATCTAGCTTCTGCTAAAATATATACATGATCACTTACGATATTTGTTGCTGTTCCACCTTCGAATCTACCGATATTAGCAGTCGTTTCTTCATCGATACGTCCTAAGTTCATATGACTAACAGCTTTAGCAGCAATATTAATAGCAGAAACACCTTTTTCAGGTTCTAAACCAGCGTGTGCTGTTTTACCTTTAATAATAGCCTCTATTTTAGCTTGAGTAGGAGCTGCTACAACAGTTGTACCTACTTTACCAGGCGCATCAATAGCAAAACCATATTTCGCTTGAATATCATCAGGATTTAAAGCTTTAGCACCAACTAAACCAGATTCTTCACCTACTGTAATGATAAATTCGATATCACCATGTTGAATATTGTTATCTTTAATAACTTGAATAGCTTCTAAAATTGCAGCTAAACCAGCTTTATCATCAGAACCTAAGATTGTTTCACCTTTAGAATAAATGTAACCATCTTCACGTAATTCAGGTTCGATATTATTACCAGGCGTAACAGTATCCATATGGCTTGTAAAATAAATCGGTGTCTTGCTAGAATCTTCACCTTTTAATTTACAAATTAAATTTCCAGCACCATAACCAGTTTCGCTTTGAGAGTCATCCTCTTTAACATCTAAACCTAAATCAGTAAACTTTTGCTTTAATAAGTCAGCAATCTTTCTTTCATTTTTAGATTCAGAATCTACCTTTACAAGTTCCATAAAAGTATTTAATAATCTTTCTTCATTAATCATGATTGTCCCTCTTTTCATTTATTTAAATATCTCATAATCTAGTGTATAATAGTTGATAAATATATACAAAACTAATGTTTAAAGAGAGGGTTATCATGGGAAATAAGAATGTACGTAAAATCATAATCATCGTAATGTTAGTAGCAATCGTAGCTGCACTTGTATTATCAGGTATCTTACCATTCCTATTAAATTAATAATATAGTTCAAAAGCGCTTGCTCATGATGAGTAGCGCTTTTTTTGGGGTGAGAGATACAAATTTTAATTAGGTAATATTAGAATATGTGGAACTCGTGAGTTAAAGACAGAATAAACTCACGAGATTGTGAAAGATGTGAGTTAAAGACAGAATTAACTCACGAGATTGTGAAACATGTGAGTTAAAAGCTACATTAACTCACGAGATTAAGAAACATGTGAGTTAAAGACAATATTAACTCACGAGATTGGAAAAGATGTGAGTTAATATTGTCTTTAACTCACGAGATTAGGAAAGATGTGAGTTAAAGCCAATATTAACTCACGAGATTAAGAAACATGTGAGTTAAAGACAATATTAACTCACGAGATTAGAAAACATGTGAGTTAAAGCCCACATTAACTCACGAGATTGGAAAAGATGTGAGTTAAAGGCAATATTAACTCACAAGATTAGGAAACATGTGAGTTAAAGTCAACATTAACTCACGAGATTGGAAAAGATGTGAGTTAAATGCAACATAAACTCACGAGATTAGGAAAGATGTGAGTTAAAGCCAATATTAACTCACGAGATTGGAAAAGATGTGAGTTAAAGCCAACATTAACTCACAAGATTAGGAAACATGTGAGTTAAAGACAATATTAACTCACGAGATTGGAAAAGATGTGAGTTAAAGGCAATATTAACTCACAAGATTGTGAAAGATGTGAGTTAAAGCCAACATTAACTCACGAGATTGAAAAACATGTGAGTTAAAGGTAACATAAACTCACGAGATTGTGAAAGATGTGAGTTAAAGTCAACATAAACTCACATCTCCCCCCACTATATACACAAAAAACGCAATGCCATATAGCATTGCGTTTTTACTTCTTAAGGCTACCGAATTGTGATTTGATTAGTAAGTATTCTTCTACTTCGTTTAATAGTTGAAATAGTGCTGCGATACTTTCTAATTCTTGATGTGTTTTTGGTAGCTCGATAGATTGTAATTTTATTTTAATGTCATATAGATTATGCAATCTCATGAGTGAGTAATCGTTACCTTGTACGTTTTGTGATACTTCTAATAACAATTGACTACATAAATGATGTGCATGTTGACTGTGTTGCATGGATTCGATTAATTTTTTCATTCTTTTTAATAAAGTTAATTGTTCTTCTCTCATATCAAAATAATGATAGTAAGAGTTCTCATTTCTCACAAAATGATTTTTAACTTCTCTAAATGCTAATGATTTAGCTTTTCTAATATTTTCCGAAACGATATCAAATGACGGTACATTAATTTTCTTATTTGGATCTTGTAAGCATTGACTATAAATAAAGGTTATTAATATAAAGTCGTCTTCTATTTTGCGTTTATAATTGTTAAGTTTATAATCTAAACTTGGCATAAACATATTCATGATTAAAGCTATACCTATACCAATTACAAGTAATAAAATTTCATTTACGACAACATTCATATCAATCGTTTTAGCCATATACAGATGAAGTATTATAACACAGCTTGTTACAATTCCTTCTTGTACACCAATCATGACTGTTACGGGTATAAATAAAAGCACCATAATACCAAGTATAATAGGTGTACTTCCTAAATAAGTGAAAAATACTGAACCTATCAAAATTGCTATAAAACATGCTACAAATCTATATATTGCAGCTTCAAATGATTTAACTCTTGTATCCTTAATGCATAATACAACAAGAATAGCACTGGATGCATAATTATCTAAGCCGATTAACCTAGAAAGGATGACAGCTAATGTCATCCCTAGGGCAGTTTTTAATGTTCTATATCCTATTCTATACGGTTTTATTTGCATAAGAAATGAACCGTTCCTTTACACTTCTTCGCAATACTCTTCGAATAGTGCTTGAATGTTTGTAATAACACTCATTGGATCGTGACCTTCGATTTCATGTCTTTCAATCATTTTGACAATTTTGCCATCTTTAAGAAAAGCAAATGATGGACTTGATGGTGGGTAACCTTCGAAATAATCACGTGCTGTTTCTGTTGCTTCTTTGTCTTGACCAGCAAATACAGTTACTAATTGATCTGGTAATTTATCATAGTGTAACGCATGTTGTGCTGCTGGTCTTGCGATACCGCCTGCACATCCACAAACTGAATTAACCATAACAAATGTTGTACCTGGTTTGTTGAAAGTTTCTTCAACTTCTTCTTTAGTTGTTAATTGTTTGTATCCAGCCGCTTCTATTTCATTTCTCGCAGAATTGACTACGTCGTTCATATATAAATTGAAATCCATTTCCATAAAAAAAGCCTCCTGTAATAATAGATAAGTCTATTTTACAGGAGATTTAAGGGTAAAACAATGACAAGGTTTTATTAATATATAGATGTGTTCTCGATTGTCATACTTTGTAATCTTTCTTTTACATATTTTAAGAATTCACCGGCCATTAAACCATCTAATATTCTATGATCAATGGATAATGATAAATTAACCATATCACGAATACCGATCATATCATTGACAACTACAGGTCGTTTCACAATTGATTCAACTTGTAAAATAGCAGCTTGTGGATGATTGATAATACCCATTGATGATACTGAGCCAAATGAACCTGTATTATTGACAGTGAATGTACCGCCTTGCATATCTTGAGAAGTTAACTTATGCTTTCTTCCTCTAGTTGCAAGATCATTAATTTCACGAGCGATACCTTTGATTGATTTATCATCAGCATTTTTAATAACAGGTACATATAATTTATCTTCACTTGCTACTGCGATTGAAATATTAATATCTTTATGAATTTTAATTTCATCGCCTGCCCAAGTACTATTTAACATCGGATATTTTTTCAATCCTTCTGCAACAGCTTTTACGAAAAATGCGAAGAATGTTAAGTTATATCCTTCATTTTGTTTAAAAGATGATTTATGATGTTGTCTTGTTTTAACAAGGTCTGTAGCATCAACTTCGACCATCATCCAAGCATGTGGAATTTCATGAACACTTTGCAACATTTTATTCGCAATTGCTCTTCTTACACCATTGACTGGAATTGAATCGCCAGGTAAAGAAGTTGTTTCTGGTTGAACTGTATTTTCAGCCACTTCTTGAACTGGTGCATCTACTTGTTTAGATGATGCATCTTCAGTTGGCACACCATTTTCAATCGCATTTAAAATGTCTTTTTTAGTCACTCTTCCTAAATTACCAGTACCTTTAACTTTATTTAAATCAATATTATTTTCACTTGCTAATTTAAATACAACTGGTGAATATTGACCGTTATTCATTGGACCTACTTGTGGTTTATTAGAAACAGGTGTTTCAGCTTTTGCAGGTTGCTCTTCTTTAGTTACTTCTGGTTCAGTTTGTTCATCGGCACTATTATTGTTTTCCTCTGATGTTTCACCTTCAACTTCCATTGTACAAATAACTGTTCCAACATCTACTGTTTCACCGGCTTCTACAACAATTTCTTTAATTGTTCCATTAAATGTTGAAGGGACTTCAGCTGTTACTTTATCTGTTATCACTTCGCACAGTGCATCGTACTCTTCAATTGTGTCACCTGGTTTAACAAGCCATTGTTCGATTGTACCTTCATGAACACTTTCTCCAAGTTTCGGCATCTTTACGTCCATAATTTAACCTCCTAAAATTCAGCTAATGTTCTCATTTTTTCTTCTATTTTCACAGGATTCATCATAAAGAAATCTTCCATAGGTGGTGAAAATGGCATAGCTGGTACGTCTGGACCTGCAAGTCTTGCAATTGGTGCGTCTAAATCAAATAAGCAATTTTCAGCTATTATGGCAGATACTTCACTCATAACACTACCTTCTAGATTATCTTCAGTTACAACCAATACTTTGCCAGTCTTTTTCGCACAATTAATAATTGTTTCTTTATCTAGTGGATATAATGAACGTAAATCTACTATTTCTGCATCTATACCTTCAGTTGATAATATTTCAGCTGCTTGAAGTGCGTAATTTACACATAATCCATAAGTGAATACTGTAATATCTGAACCTTCTCGTTTAACATCTGCTTTATCGATTGGTACAGTATAATATTCTTCAGGAACTTCTTCTTTTAATAGTCTGTATGCTTTTTTATGTTCAAAGTATAATACAGGATCATTATCTTCAATTGCCGCAAGAAGTAAGCCTTTAGCATCGTATGGTGATGATGGAATGACTACTCTTAAGCCTGGTGTTGAACAGAATATACTCTCAATACTTTGAGAATGATATAATGCGCCATGAATTCCGCCACCAAATGGACTTCTAATTGTTAAAGGACAATCCCAATCATTATTAGAACGGTATCTTATTTTAGCTGCTTCATTGATAATTTGGTTTGTTGCCGGAACGATATACTCTGCAAATTGAATTTCAGATACCGGTCTTTTACCCATCATAGCAGCACCAATTGAAGCACCCACTATATTTGATTCTGCTAATGGTGAATCGATTACACGCCCTTTACCATATTTGTTGTATAAATTTTTAGTTGCGCCAAATACGCCGCCTTTTAGACCAACATCTTCGCCGATAACAAATACATTATTGTCTTTTTCCATAGCTTGGTCCATAGCTTGATTAATCGCGTCAAGATAGGATAACTTAGGCATTCTTTTCGCCTCCTTGATCATATACATGTGTTAAAGCTTCTTCCGGTAATGGATAAGGTGCTTTTTCTGCATTTTTAGTAGCCGTATTGATTTCTTGTTTAATTTCATCTTCAATTTGGCTGAACCATTCATCATTTGTAACTTGATGTTCAACTAAATATTCTTTGAATTTAATCATACAATCATTTTCTTTTTCTTCTTTCATCTCTTCTGCCGGACGATAATTATCATCATCATCTGAAGAATGAGGTGTTAAACGGCTACATAATGCTTCAATGAGTGTAGGTCCTTCACCATTAATTGCACGTTCTCTTGCGCGTTTTACTGCTTCATAAACAGCTATCGGATCATTTCCATCCACTTGTTCACCAAATGCACCGTAACCTGCAGCTCTAGATGATAAATCATCTGTTGCATACTGTAAGTGACTTGGTACCGAAATGGCATATTTATTGTTTTCGATAATACAAATAAATGGCAACTTATGAACACCAGCAAAGTTCATTGCTTCGTGGAAATCACCTTGACTCGTACTACCTTCACCTAAAGTAGCAAGTGCAATCGCTTCTTTGCCATCCATTTTAAGTGATAAACTTGCGCCAACTGCATGTAACACTTGAGTTGTTACACAAGAACCTTGCGTTAAAATAGATAAATCTTTTTTACTAAAGTGAGATGGCATTTGCTTACCACCACTTGAAGTATCACCTTGTTTTGCAAATGCAGCTAACATAGATTCTTCTGCAGAAATACCACGAGCTGTAACTAAAGCTAAATCTCTATAGTAAGGTGCTAATACGTCTTCGTCTTTTAGTGCATAATATGTGCCAATTTGTGTTGCTTCTTGACCTTGACAACTAATAACAAACGGTAGTTTACCTGCTCGGTTAAGTAGCCACATTCTTTCGTCAATTTTTCTACCTAATAACATCCATTTATAAATTTCTTTTAAGTCTTCATGCGTTAATCCGACAGTCTTATAATCTAACATCTAATCTCTCCTCTTTAGACGTGAATAGCACGATTCTCAGATTTTAACCCTAGTTCCATGAGCACTTCTCCAATTGAAGGATGTGCATGTACAGTAGTTGCTAGTTCTTCAGTAGAGCCATTCATAAATGTAAATAGAGCTGCTTCATTAATTAATTCAGTCACTTTTGCACCAATCATATGAATGCCAAGCACTTTTTCATTGTCTATATCTTTAATTAATATACATTCACCAAGTCCATTATTTTCGATGACGGATTTGCCAATCGCTTTAAATGGTACTTTAAATTTTTTGAAATTAATATTTTGCGCTTTTGCATCTTGTTCAGTCATCCCTATCGATGCAATTTCAGGATTTGTATATATACATCTTGGTACTGTTAAGTAATCTAATGTGATAGGATTTTTATCAAACATATGCTCTACAGCAATTGTGCCTTCTTTTGTTGCAACATGTGCTAATTGATAATTGCCGATGACATCTCCAACCGCATAAATATGTTTATCATCAGTTTGATAAACATCATTTGTTAGTATATAGCCTTTATAATCGGTCTTTATTTTTGTGTTGTTCAATCCTAAATCTTCAGTATTCGGTGTTCTACCAACTGCGACTAATACTTTTTCAAAAGTTTGTTGCTCATTTTGAAGTGTGACATCTACATGTTTATCATGTATGTTGACATCTTGTTCAGATAAAGGACAATTCTCATGAATGGTTATGCCATTTTCTTCAAAGCTACGTTTAATCGTTTTACTGATTTCTCGTTGTTCGTTAGGGATAATGGATTGCCCAGCTTCAACAACTGTTACTTTTACACCTAAATCATTTAGTAAAGATGCAAACTCAAGTCCAATTACACCGCCACCGATAATTAACATGCTTTCAGGCAACGTTTCTAATTGCATCATATCATCACTTGAAATGATGGTCTGATGGTTAAACTTTAAGAATGGTAATTCAATTGGTCTTGATCCTGTTGCAATTAATACATGTTGATTAACGAGTAGTTCTGATTCGCCATTTTCAAATTCAACAGATACAGTTCCAGCTTGAGGCGAGAACAATGAAGGTCCTAGAATTCTGCCATTACCTTCGTAAATGTCAATTTTGTATTTTTTCATCAAACTTTGTACACCATTGTACATCGTAGTAACTGTTTCATCTTTCTTAGCAACAACATCCGTCATTTCAAAATCAGCTGAAGCAGTTTTAATACCATATTCGTTTGAATGTTGTATGTATCTTAAAATTTCTGCAGTTTTTAAATATGATTTTGTAGGTATACAACCTTTATGTAAACAAGTTCCACCTAACTTAAATTTCTCTACAATTGCGACTTTTTTTCCTAGTTGTGAAGCACGAATTGCTGATACATAGCCTGCCGTACCGCCACCTAGAACGACTAAATCATATTCTTTAGACATAGTATTACTCCTTATTCATATGACTTGGTACTAATTTTACCGTGTAAGAGGTCCATTACGCCAATATTTAAGGCGTGCATTTCTTTTTCTCCTTTATATATAGTAACATTTTGTAGCCAAGATACATATTGTTTTACTTTATTTGTGATATATTTTGAATAACTTAATCCGCCAGTTATGATAATTTGATCGATTTGACCTTCTAAAACGACCGCGCAAGACCCTATTGATTTAGCAATTTGATAACACATAGCATCTAAGACAAGTTTAGCAGTTTTATCGCCATTTTCCATCATTTGTTCTACTTTTAAACAATCATTTGTACCAAAATATGATAATAACCCAGAATTTTTACTTAATTCATTATTAGCTTCTTTAGCATTTAAATCGTGATCAATAACCCATTTAATTAACGCATCATTTGGAATGGAGCCAGCTCTTTCAGGACTAAATGGACCCTCGCCTAACAAGCCGTCATTAACTTCGATGACTCTTCCTTTTCTATGAGCACCTACACTTATACCGCCTCCAAGATGTGCGACGATGACATTAATATCTTCATATGCTTTGTTCATATCAGCTGCATATTGTTTAGCGACTGATTTCTGGTTTAATGCATGGAAGATACTGCGTCTTTCAATACCTTTAATGCCAGTAATTCTTGCTTCAGGTATTAATTCATCTACGACGACTGGATCAACAATATAAGCCTGTATATTTAATTCTTTAGCAAATGTATAGCCGATAATACCACTTAAATTTGAGGCATGATATCCATATTTAAAAGATTTCAAGTCTTGATACATGATGTTATTAACAAGATATGTTCCACCTTGTATAGGCTTTAAAACACCACCCCTACAAGCAATAGCATCTATTGCTTGTAGTGAGATATGATGTTGGTTTAATGAGTTCTTGATACTTTCAAGTCGAAATGGGACTTGATCAATTAATGGAAGATTAGTTTGATCGATATCATGTCTGATAACATCTTCAAATAACATATCATAGTTATTAAATACTGCAACTTTAGATGATGTGCTTCCTAAATTAAGTACAAGAATTTTTTTCATTATTTTTTACCTCTAGAAATGATAGATCTTTCAGTTTTCAAGAAATTACTTCTTACATTCATAAGTTGTTCAATGCGTTCTTCAGCTAAAATTTCAGCTGCACGTGCAGTAGTAATTTGATCTCGCTTACTAATTTCAAATACTTTATCCATTTGGTCATAGATTTTTTCAATGTTTGAGATAGCACGTACTTCATTGTATCCATCTAATTCATCCGCAACGTTGATAACACCACCAGAGTTAGCAACGAAGTCAGGCGCATATACAATACCTTTATCTTCTAATTGAGCACCGTGTACATCTATGTCTTGTAATTGGTTGTTTGCACTACCACATACGACTTTCACTTTTAAGCGTGCAATAGTATCGTCATTTAATACGCCACCTAAAGCACAAGGTGCAAAGATATCAGCATCTACATCATAAATATCATTAATACCGACACTTTGAGCGTTGAAGTCATTTACAACTCTATCAACAGCTTCTTGGTTAATATCCGTTACAACTAATTGAGCACCTGCTTCATGTAAATAACGACATAGTTCGTAAGCAACGTGTCCAACACCTTGAACAGCAACTGTTTTCCCGTTTAAGTCATCTGTTCCAAATGCTTCTTTAGCTGCGCGTTTCATAGAAACAAATACACCTAATGAAGTTTTAGGACTTGGGTTACCACTAGATTGGTGGCTTTCAGATAAACCAACTACGTAATCAGTTTCTTCAAAGATAATATCCATATCGTCTTCAGTCGTTCCTACATCTTCAGCAGTAATATAACGACCATTTAAACTTTCTACATATCTACCTAAAGCTCTAAATAAAGCTTCTGATTTATCTTTTTTAGGATCTCCGATAATAACTGTTTTACCGCCACCTAAGTTTAAACCAGCTGCAGCATTTTTATATGTCATACCTCTTGATAAGCGTAATGCGTCATTAATAGCTTCTTCTTCACTTTCATATGGCCACATTCTACAACCACCAAGCGCTGGTCCTAATGTTGTATCATGAATCGCAATGATTGCTTTTAATCCTGAACTTTTATCGTGACAAAATACGATTTGCTCATAGTCATATTTTTCTATCGTTTCGAATAACATAATAATCCCCTTTTCAACTTTTATATAATAACTTCATTTCTAATTTTACATGAAATGTTTTATTTATCAAATAAATTGACGAAAAATGATAGCGCTTACAAAAAGTAAAAATTTTTAGAAAATTCAATCTTTATTGATATAAAAGCATTGTAAGCTCTTTCAATACTTTGAAATAAAGAGTATAGTTATTAATTTGTTATTATAATATACTAAATAAGCATTAACGCACTACAAATAGAATGAAATTTATCTTGTGATGAATCTGATCTAGAAGTTAAAATTATGGGTATTTTTGCACCAATTATAACAGATGCTACATCAGCGTTCGATAAATATACGAGAGATTTATATAAAATATTGCCACTTTCAATTTGAGGGACGATTAAACCATCAACATTACCTGATATTTTTGAATCTATTTTTTTAATAATGGATGCCTTTTTATTAATTGCAGCATCAAATGCAATTGGACCTTCTATTTCAAGGTCTGGTTTTTCTTGATTGAGATAAGATACCACTTCTTTCGCATCAACCGACGACTGCATTTTCGAATTTACATTTTCAATTGCAGAAAGCACCCCTATTTTAGGTGAGTCGATACCAATTTTTTTGAGTGAATAAACTAAATTCGATGTGATTTCAATTTTTTGTTCGATATTTGGTGCAATGTTCATTGCAACATCTGATACGGTTAACATCTTGTGATACTCAGGTATATTAAATATTGCGATATGACTCATTCTATAGTTGGTCTTCAAGTTATATTTATCTTTTAAAACTTCTTTCAATAATTCTGAAGTTGAAATTAATCCTTTCATTATTAAGTCTGCTTTTCCATCTGCTACAGCTTGTACACATTGCGATACAGTATGTTCTTCGTTAAGTGTTTGAATAATTTCTATTCTATTTAATTCTTCATGTGTTAAATTAAATGACCTGATCAACTCATCTTGTGGTCGTTCATCAAACAACATGAATCTAGCTTTTGTATGTTTAATCGCTTTTACAATTGCTTTAATGACACCTTCATCATTTGATTTACATACAGCAATTGTAGCTGATATATTTTGACCATTTTTTATCATATCTTTAAAAAGCATTTAATCCCCTCCTATTACTATCATAATCAAATTGTACCGTTTATTCCATTTTTTCAATGTTTACTTTTACTCATTATCTCATATATAATATAAGTTATTAATTAATAGGAGTTTTAACTTATGCAAAAGTATATTGCATTACTCATTTTGGTCATACCAGGTATCATTGCAGGACTAGGTATTAAATGGATGAGAGATGCTGTTTTTGGACAACTTGTTCCACAATTACATTTTATTTGGTTACAGTTTTTATTAGGCTTTATCTTCTTTGTATTTGGTGTAGTGTTCATTGGGGGTTATATACTGCATCGTGAAAAGAAAAATAAACGCGCACAAGAACATTTTATGAAGAAACAAAATGCCAAAAAAAGAGACTAGGCTTACCTAGTCTCTTTTTTAAACTTTTCATATAGATGTAATAAAAACTCACCATTTGTAGGTCGTACATACAATTTTTCGCTATTATACCAATAGGACTTTAATTCTTTATCCCAAGCTAATTTAATAGCATGCCTGATAGACCTTTCCACATTATTCGCTTGAATATTATAATTTTGAGAAATTAAAGGATATAGTTCTTTAGTTAACGGCATCTTACGATTATATTGAAGCATAAGGTGTACACCATACTTAATATATTCGTACCCGTTTAAATTTGATGAAAATCCAATCTTCTCTAGTAATAAATCTAAAGCGTCCATTTCTTCTATATTAGAATCTGTTGTTGTTAATACACGTTGTATCGTATCTAACAAGACATCAAACTCAACAGGTTTAATTAAGAAGTAATCTACTCCTAATGAAACAGATTCTTTTAAGACATCATCACTTACAAAAGCACTCATACATATCACTTTAAATTGCTTATTTTGTTTTATATATTTTTTAAGCAAAGTCATGCCATCAATGTGTGGCAAGATTAAGTCTAATAGAAGAACATCGAAAACTTCTCCATTTAAAATGTCGAGTGCCTCTTTACCGTTGTATCCAATATTAACAATTTCAATATCGTGTTTCTTTAAATATTGTGCCATTTCACTAACATATGCTTTCGAGTCTTCTATTATTGCTACCTTAATTACCATGCTTAACACCCTAACGAATCATTCTATTTTAAATTTTTGTTTTGTATAATCATTTCTTTAGCGTGTTGTCGTGTTAATTCTGTAACTTCAACACCTGATATCATTCTTGCTATTTCATCTATCTTATCTTCACCATCTAATTGTTTTATAGAAGTCGTTGTTCTATCATTTACGGTTTCTTTAGCAATATACAAATGATTATCACTTATTGCAGCGACTTGAGGTAAATGAGAAATACATATCACTTGAAGTGTTTGCGCTATTTGATGCATTTTTTCAGCCATTTTTTGTGCGACTCTTCCAGATACACCTGTATCTACTTCATCGAATAAAATTGCTGTTTGTCCTTTTGAAGAAACAAATATACTTTTCAACGCAAGCATTATTCTTGAAAGTTCGCCGCCAGAAGCTATTTTATTTAAGCTTTTTAATGGTTCGCCTTTATTTGGACTGATTAAGAATTCTACTTCTTCTAAGCCATATTGAGTAGGCTTCGTTTTAGTAAATGTAATTTCAATATTCGCATCTTGCATGTGTAAATTCTGTACTTCTTCAACTAATCTATCTCTCAGGTTCAACGCAACTTGTCTTCTTTTAGCTGATAGTGCTTCACCGTATTTTACAACGTTTGTATGAAGATCATTAATTTCTTCACGTAATTGAGAAGTACTTTGTTCATAGTTCTCAATTTTATAAATTTCATCGTCAATTTTATCTCTATATTTGATTAATTCAGGTATGCTTTTGCCATATTTACGGTTGAGATCTGTGAGTACATTTAATCTAGACTCATACTCATTTAGTAAAGATTCATCAAAGTCATTAGACGTTAACTCATTATATAGTTCATGTTTATAGTCTTCTAAAGTGTAATACATTTGATCTAATTCTTCACTAAAAGCAGTGTATTTATCTGGAATTATATCGTTTATATGTTGAATTTCTTGATTAAGCTCATAAATTTTATCAGTAATGTTTTCTTCACTACTCAATAACATATGCGCTTTATTAAGACTTTCGTTTATTTTTTCGTGATTTTGAAGTTTCTTAATTTCTTGATTCAAAAAGTCAATTTCGTCTTCTTTTAAATTCGCGTCTTGTAATTCATCTCGTTGGAATTTTATTAAATCTAATCTTTGTAATAATGCTTGGTCTTGAGATTCTAACTTTTCAAGTTCTTGTTTCTTTAAGCGATAAGATTGAAAAGTTTCGTCGTATTGATCAATTTCAGCTTGATAAGTACCATCAGCATAATCATCTAACAATGATAAATGATATTTAGGTTTAAGTAATATTTGTGTTTCATGTTGTCCATGAATATCAAGTAATTCTTGCATAACAATTTTCAAATCAGATAGCGTTACATTCTGATTATTTAATTTACATATACTTTTCCCTGAAGCAAAGATTTCTCTTTTTACAAATAAGAAATCTTCGTCAAAGTCGATATCTAACTCACTTAAGATCTTATTGACGTTAGGTACATTATCAATATCAAATACGCCTTCAATTATCGCCTTCTGTTCGCCATGTCTCACGAAACTTTGTGAGGCTCTTGCACCTACTAACTGACCAATAGCATCTATAATAATAGATTTACCAGCACCAGTTTCACCGCTTAAAACAGTTAGTCCACCCGAAAAATTAATTTCTAAAGATTCAATTATAGCGAATTGTTTAATTGTAAGTGCTTGTAACATTGTATATTAAATCTCCTTTAAAGCATATTAAAAATTCTATCCGTTATCACTTCAGCTGCTTCTGTATCTTTACAAATAATTAAGCAAGTGTCATCACCGCATATCGTCCCAATTACTTCTGTCCAATCGATTTGGTCAATTATTGCACCGATTGATTGCGCATTACCTGGTAATGTTTTAAGTACTAATAAATTATCTGCTCCGTCAATTTTTACAAATGAATCCATTAAATATCTACCTAATTTATCAATCGGGTGATATTTACGGTCTCTAGGTAAACTATAGATATACTGACCAGAAGGTGCAGGAACTTTAATTAATTGAAGTTCTTTAATATCACGAGATATAGTAGCTTGTGTGATATTCAAATCATATTCATTTAGCCTTTTGACTAATTCTTCTTGTGTTTCAATTTGTTCGTTAGAAATTATTTCTCTTATCTTAATCTGACGCATTGTTTTGTTCGCCATTACATACACCTCTGTTAATGAATATTTATACACTTATAATAGCATAAAATTGAAAAAAATAGTAATGTAAGCGCTATAAACATTTAAATGACGCTTTAGATATACTAAAGCGCCTTTTTCAACATAAATATTCATATATTTCTCTTAACTACTTAATTAAAGATTTGACGGTAGATATAATATTTGATTTAGAGATACCAATATCTTCTAATAATAAACCTACATCACCGTGCTCAATGTACGTGTCATTTATGCCTATTCTACGCATAGTATTATGATAATCATTGTCATTCATAAAAGTAGCAATTTGACTTCCTAAACCACCAGTCAACATAGCTTCTTCAACTGTCAGGATCGGTTTAGACGCTTTACCGAGATTATGAAGCATGTCATAGTCCATAGGTTTTATAAACCGAGCATTAATGATATTGATATGGATATCTTCTTTTAATAGTTCGTCTGCTACATCTTTTACAAGTGATACTGTTGGCCCATAACTTATAATTGTTAAATCATCACCATTTCTTTCAACATTCCAAGATCCTATTTTGAGTAATTCGCTATTTTTAGAATCATCAAGTAAAGGCGCATTGCCTCTTGGATATCTAATCGCCATTGGACCATGGTCAGTTTCAAAAGCAGTTTTGATCATATTTTTCGCTTCATTTCCGTCTTTAGGCATCATAATTGTAAAGTTAGGAAATTGACTTAAAAAGCCAACATCAAAGACACCTTGGTGTGTCTCTCCATCTGCTCCAACAAGGCCTGCCCGATCAACACCAAATAATACGTTTAAGTTTTGACGGTCTACATCATGTAACAATTGATCGTAAGCACGTTGCATAAAAGTTGAATAGATTGCGACATATGGTTTCATGCCTTGTGTTGCTAGTCCTGCTGCCATCGTAACAGCATGCTGTTCAGCAATACCTACATCAAAAAATTGTTCAGGTAATGTTTGTTGAAATTTTGTTAATTTTGATCCTACAGGCATAGCTGGCGTGATTGCAACAATTCGTTTGTCTTGTTGCGCATATGCTAATACTTCATCACTCATTAAAGCACTCCATGCAGGACCTTCAGCATTTCCTTTTATCACTTCACCCGTTTCAAGCTTATATGGTCCTAAACCATGCCAAGTTCCAATTATATCTTTCTCAGCAGGTTTATAACCTTTCCCTTTCTTAGTCACAACGTGTATGAGAACAGGTTTGTCCATTTGTTTAGAAACGGTGATCGCTTCATCTAATGCTTTAAAATTATGTCCATCTACAGGTCCAATATATTTAATGCCGAGTTCTTCAAAGAAAATGCCATCTACGACTAAATATTTTAAACTGTCTTTAATTTTATCCGCAGAGTCTTTTAACAAATCTCCACCAGGTAGTCTATTAATTAAACTTTCAGCATCAAATTTAAAGCGATTATAATTTTGGTTTGATCGTATTCTTGCAAACATATTGTGCATTGCACCGACATTTGGTGCGATACTCATTTCGTTATCATTTAAAATAATCGTTAAATTTGTTTTGTCATGGCCTATGTGGTTTAATGCTTCTAGTGCCATACCACCTGTTAGAGCACCATCACCAATTACAGGTACAACATGATGATCTTGTCCTAATATATCTCTCGCTTTTGCCATCCCCACAGCTGCAGATAAAGAAGTTGAACTATGTCCAGCTTCCCACACATCATGTTCGGATTCTTTCATTTTAGGAAAACCACATAATCCTTTATATTGTCGCAAAGAATTAAATTCGTGGCCTCTTCCGGTTAATATTTTATGAATGTATGTTTGATGTCCAACATCCCATAATATCTTATCTACAGGGCTATTAAAATGTTTATGTAGACTCAATGTTAATTCAACCACACCTAAATTTGCCCCAATATGTCCGCCAGTTACTGAACAAGTTTCAATTAAAAATTTCCTAATGTCACTGCTCAGTTGTTCAAGTTCTTGATGAGAAAAATCTTTGAGGAAGGATGGGTTTTTTATTTTTGAAACATCCATTTTTTAACCACCTTTAGCCCGATTCTTGTGACCAGTCATCTTAATTATTAGATAGATTAATTTTCTCTATTTGCAAATAATTTTGTGAGAGACTTGAGTTCTTCAGTGTTATATTGATCTTCTAATTGTTCAAGTAAATATAACGCTTGATTCACATGTTGTTCTAAAGCAACTTTAGTATTCGTCTTACCTAATAGTGACACATAAGTACTCTTATGATTCGCAACGTCACTACCAACTGACTTACCTATTTTATCGAAATCCCCTTCAATATCTAGTAAATCGTCTTTAATTTGGAATATTAATCCTAATTCTTGGCTAAATGAATCAAGTAATAAGAATGTCTTACTATTAACTTTAGCGATTGTGCAAGCTGCAACAACAGAAAAACGGATCAGTGCACCAGTTTTATATCTATGGATTTTGCGTAATGTATCTAGCGAAATTTCTTTGTTTTCACTTTCCATATCTAACACTTGTCCACCTACCATACCTTGATGGCCTGCTGATTCAGAAAGCAATCTGATTAATTTCACTTTGTCGTCAGCTTCTATATATGTATCTTTAGTTATCAGTTCAAAAGCTTTTGTTAATAGTGCATCACCAGCTAAGATTGCAGTCGCATCACCATAGATTTTATGATTCGTTTTCATTCCACGTCTATAATCATCGTTATCCATAGCTGGTAAATCATCATGTATAAGGGAATATGTATGTATCATTTCAAGTGCTTTTGCAGTTTCCATTCCTTTATTAATATCTGTCTTTAACATCGATAAAGTCATTAATAATAGTACAGGACGAATACGTTTACCACCTGCTAATAAAGAATAGCGCATACTTTCTTCTAATTGTGTATTTACAACTGAATCTAGTTTCGTTTGATTAAGTGATTCAGTGAACTTGTCTACATAACTATTCATGATTTGACTCATCTGAATCACCTTCTTTTTGAACAAGTTTATTTACTTTATCTTCAGCTGCTTTAAGTTTCGTTTCACATTTACTACTTAATTCAATACCTCTTTGATAAAGTTCAATTGATTCCTCAAGAGAAATATTTTCTTCGTCTAATTTACCGACGACTTTTTCTAATTCTTCCATCATTTCTTCAAAAGTTTGTTCTTTAGCCACATTTGTCACCTAATTTCCTTAACATTAGCATTTATTTTACCATCTTTTAAATTGATTGTAATATCATCGTCAATTTTTAAATCATTTTTGCTTGTAATGATTTTATCATCTTTTTCGATGATTGAATAACCTCTTAACATGATTTGAGTCGGACTTAACGCATCTAATTGCGCTAACTTGCTAGTCAGAGCTTGTCTTTTTTGACTGATAATACGATTAACGAGCTGAGTTTGAAGCATATTTAAACGATCAAAATCTTGTCTAAATTGAAAAGTCTTACTATAAATTGGTGTGATTCGCAATTTATTTTGTAAGATATCTAGCTTATGATTATTACGCGTAACAGTCTGTTCTAAATTTCTAGATAATTGTTTTTGTAATTCATCTAACTTCTGTGTTTCTTGATCATATAGCAACGAAGGCGTCTTCAATTTATAATATGATGAAAGTTGTTTTAATTTATGTTTATCTTGCAGTATAGATTGCGTGATATGTTTTGTTAAATACTGTCTAGCATTTGAAATCAGTTGATACAGCGCGTTAATATCTGGTGTTGCAATGACTGCAGCTTGTGTTGGCGTTGCAGCTCTTACATCACTGACAAAATCACTTAATGTCGTATCAGTTTCATGACCAACTGCTGAAATAACAGGCGTCTTACAATGATAAATGGCTTCTACAACTTCTCTTTCATTGAAGCTCCATAAATCTTCAATAGATCCACCACCACGACCAACGATAATAACATCAACGCCCATGGAATCAGCTTCTTTGATGTTGTTAATGATATTATCCTTAGCTCCTTTACCTTGAACTAACGTGCTCATTAACACTTGTTCTGCAAGTGGATATCGCTTATCTAAAGTAGAACATATATCTCTTATTGCAGCGCCAGTCGATGCTGTCAACACAGCGATTTTCTTAGGATATTTAGGTATACTTAATTTATGTTCTTGGTCAAAGTAGCCTTTTTCTGCTAATTCTTTTTTGAGTGCTTCAAATTTTTCATAAAGAAGACCAACACCATCTAATTGCATAGATTGAACATAAATTTGGTATGCACCTCTTGATTCATAAACCCCAATTCTACCTTCAACAAGTACTTGGTCACCTTCTTTAGGATTAAATGACAATTGATTCGCACTCGATTTAAACATCATTGCACTGAGTACACCTTTATCGTCTTTTAAGGCAAAGTAAAGATGACCACTTGAATGTCTTTTAAAGTTTGATATTTCACCTTTAATAAAGACATTAAGTAGATGTGGATCTTGATCAAATTTATATTTGATATATTTAGTTATTGCTGTAACTGATAAATACTTATCCATTTATATCACTCTTTAACTTTTTGATAAACTGCTTAATACACCATTAATAAATTTATAGTGATCATCATCACTGTATACTTTCGCAATTTCTACTGCTTCATTAAATATAACTTTCTCTGGTGTATCTGTATATTTTAATTCATAAGTTGCCATTCTCAAGATGATTCTATCAGTCTTAAGTAAACGGTCTAATGTCCAGTTTTTTAAATGTGGACTTACAATTTCATCTAATTCGTCTTTTTTCTCTATCACTTCTTTAACAAAGTTCTTCACGTATAAATATTGTTCACCTTTAAAATCTTCTACTAAATATTGAATCGCTTCTTCTACTGTTAAATCAGTTTTGTTATTTTCTAATTGATATAGTGATTTAAAGACAATCTCTCTTAGTTCTGTTCTTTTCATATTCTTCTCCTTCAAAGAATAAGAGGATGCACGCATCCTCTTAATTAATCATTTTATTATTGGAAATGTATATTAACGATATGTACATTAACTTCTTTTGGTGTTAATGCCGTCATCGTATTTAATGCTTGTTTAATTTCTGATTGTACTTTACGTGCTGTTTCAGAAATTTTTGTACCGTAGTCAAATGTACAGTAGACATTAATGTAGATGCCGTCTTCTTTAATATCGACTTTAATACCTTTACCAAAATTCTTTTTCCCGAATTTTTCTAAGGAATTCTTATTAAAAACGGATTGCATATGAGATACACCTTTAATGTCAGTAGTCGCAATGCTCGCAATGACCTCAATAACTTCTGGCGCAATCTCTATTTTACCTAAAGAAGGCTTTTTATTTTCAATTGTTTTAGCCATTTGAATCCCTCCCTATTTGTCTTCATTATTTATAATATCATGAATCTCTAGGAAATTGGTATTAAAATCACCTGATTCAAATACATCATTTTCTAACAATCTTAAATGGAATGGGATCGTTGTATCTATACCAGCAACTAAAAATTCTGATAAAGCTCTTTTACCGATTTGAATTGCATCTGTTCTATCTTTACCATGAACAATAAGCTTCGCAACCATTGAATCGTAATAAGGCGGAATCGTATATCCTGTATAACAAGCTGAATCAATACGCACACCAAATCCACCTGGTGTTAAATATTGATTAATTTTACCTGGTGATGGCATGAAATTTTTAAATGGGCTTTCTGCGTTGATTCTAAATTCAATCGCATGTCCACTCAAGTCAACTTCTTCTTGTGTAACAGGTAAAGTTTCACCACTTGCTACTTTTAGTTGAAGTTTAACTAAATCCATTCCAGTTACCATCTCAGTAACAGGATGTTCTACTTGAATACGCGTATTCATTTCCATGAAATAGAACGTTTCAGCATCTAAATCATAAATAAATTCAATTGTACCAGCATTTTCATAATTAACGGCTTTAGCTGCTCTAATAGCCGCTTCACCCATTTCTTTACGCATTTCTTCAGAAAGGACTGGTGATGGCGATTCTTCTACTAATTTTTGCATACGTCTTTGGATCGTACAATCACGTTCACCAAGATGTATAACATTACCTTCTGAATCACCCATTACTTGAATTTCAATATGTCTAAAGTTTTCGATGAACTTTTCTAAATACAAACCTTTATTTCCGAATGCTGTTTCAGCTTCTTGTTGTGTCATTCTAAATCCTGTTACAAGCTCTTCTTCATTACGTGCAATTCGGATACCTTTACCGCCACCACCGGCAGTAGCTTTAATAATAACGGGGTAACCAATTTTCTTCGCACATTTCTTTGCAATTCTTACTGTATCTACTAAACCATCACTACCAGGCACAACAGGTACGTTCGCTTTGATCATTTCTTCTTTCGCAACGTCTTTAATACCCATCTTCTGGATAGATTGATAACTAGGTCCAATAAATTTAATTTGGCATGCTTCACACATTTCAGCAAAATCACTATTTTCGGCTAAGAAACCATATCCAGGATGGATACCGTCACAACCTGTTGATTTTGCAATTGAAATAATATTAGGAACGTGAAGGTATGAATCTTTAGATTGTGTCGGTCCAACACAATAAGCTTCATCTGCTATTTGAGTATGTAATGCATCTTTATCAGCTTCTGAATAAATTGCGACCGTTTGTATGTCTAATTCTCTACAAGCTCTAATGATTCTTACTGCAATTTCCCCTCTATTTGCAATTAATACTTTTTTCATATTACTTCACCTTGAATAACGGTTGGCCATACTCTACCATTTGTCCGTCTTCAACTAATATTTCAGTGATTTCACCAGAAACTTCTGCTTGAATTTCATTAAATAATTTCATTGCTTCTAAAATACATACAGTTGTATCAGCTTCTACACGTGAACCTACTTGAACATATGGACCTTCATCAGGAGATGGTGATTTATAGAATGTACCAACCATTGGCGCATTAATTGTTAAACCACTAGGTGCTTCTTGTTCAACATTTTGTTGTGGTGCTGATTGAGTTGCTTGTTGTGGTTGTTCTGCAACGACATTTGTTGCCCCTTGGCTATAAATGACTTCTTGTTTAATATCTTTTTTTAAAGTTAGTTTAAAATCTTTATCATTAATATCAATTTCAGTTAAAGAAGAATTATCTAACACATCAACTAGTTCTTTAATTTGTTTTAAGTTCATTTGAAAAACTCCTTTTAAATTCTAATACGTTACACTTCATACATTTTACTTTAGTGGTCATACCAATTCAAGAGATTTTAATATTTAATTATAATTGTAAATAAGATACATTCCTAATTTAACCAAAATGATTGAGGCCAGGACACAAGTTACTGTCCCGGCCTCATTTTAATGTTTAATATTAACCTCTTGATACGTAGCTTCCATCAGTAGTATTAATGACAAGTAAATCACCTTCATTAACAAATAACGGTACGTTTAAACTATAACCTGTTTCAACTGTAGCTTGTTTAGTTGCACCAGTTGCTGTATCACCTTTAATACCAGGTTCAGTTTCTGTTACTTGAAGTGTAACTGTATTTGGTAATTCAATACCAATTGTTTCACCTTCGTAAGATTGGATTTGAACTTCCATATTTTCTTTAATAAATTTAAGTTCATATTCTAGTTTATCACCAGGTAACTCTAGTTGATCGTAAGTTTCGTTATCCATGAACACATGGCTATCACCATTAGCATATAGATATTGCATACGACGATTATCGATTTGAGCTTTTTCAACTTTTTCACCGGCTCTAAAAGTTTTCTCTTGGATTGCACCAGTTCTTAAGTTTCTTAATTTAGAACGTACGAATGCCGCACCTTTACCTGGTTTTACGTGTTGGAAGTCCATAACTTTCCAAATACCATTATCAACTTTAATTGTTAAACCTGTTTTAAAATCATTAACTGAAATCATTCATTTTCCTCCTATTTATACCTTCTTATAAAATAATAAGGTCTTTTGAAGATTTAGTAAAGCGCTGTAAGCCATTTTTTGTAACTAATACGTCATCTTCTATTCTAACGCCACCTAAACCATCTACATAAATACCTGGTTCTAATGTGATACACATATTTTCTTCAAGTACGATATCGGATTTTTGAGATAGTGCTGGACCTTCATGTACTTCTAACCCAATACCATGTCCTAATGAATGACCAAATTGTTCACCGTAGCCATAACTTTTAATAACATCTCTTGCAATTGTATCTGCTTCTTTACCTGTCATACCCGGTTTAATTTGTTCTAAAGCTGCTAATTGTGCTTCTAAAACAATATTATAGATTTTCTTCATTTCTTCTTTAGGTTCACCAATAGCAAATGTTCTCGTAACATCACTCACGTAACCTTCATATAATGCACCGAAGTCTAAAGTAATCATATCTCCTTCTTCGATAACTTTATTACTTGCTACACCATGCGGTAATGCACCACGGTGACCTGAAGCAACAATCGTATCAAATGAAGAACATGTTGCACCTTTACTTCTCATGAACATTTCCATTTCATTATTCACTTCATTTTCAGTCATGCCTGGTTTAACCCATTTTAAAATGTGTTCATATGTTTCATCTACAATGTCAGCTGCTTTTTGAATTTGTTTAATTTCAAATTCGTCTTTAATCATTCTGATTGTTTCAATAACATCTTCAATAGAAGAAAGTTCAACTGCATCTGTATTTAATGCTTGATATTCATTAAAAGTAATTAAATGTGCTTCAACGCCAACTTTTTTATATTGACCTTCTTTAATCAGTTCATTAATCTTACCTAACATTGGTCCTTCTTGATTAATAACTTCAAAATCTTGAGCTTGATCATTCGCTTGTTGAATGTATCTAAAGTCTGTAATTAAAAGGGATTTATCTTGTGTAATTAGTAGACTACCACTTGTCCCTGTAAATCCAGAAAGATATCTTCTGTTATACGGTGATAGAATTACAACTGCTTCAAGACCTTTTTCATTCATGACTTCTCTTAATTTATTAATTTTCATAATTATCCCCTTTCTATTTGTACAATAAATCTATATACATTAAAATAATATCATACATATCGAAATTTTTTCACAGTAAAACATTGGGAGTAAATAAACATGAGAAAAACAATTATAACAATCATGGCAAGTACAGTTGTCTTATCTGCGTGTGGAAATGATAAAGTTCAACAACTTGAAGAAAAGAAGTCTTCATTAAAAAGTGATAATCGAAAATTAAAACAAGAAGTATTAGACTTAGAAGATAAAAACAAAACATATAAACAAAAAGAAAATAGTGTTAAAAGCAAAATTAAAAAAAATGAACAAGAGTCGTCTAGCCAGTTTACAACTCAATATTTAAAGTCATCTACAAAATTTGTAAATGAAACGAAAACGAATATAGCGAGTTATAACAAAATCAAGAAAAATGTAACTTCAAAATTCGACGATGAACATACTAAAAATGAATTAGAAAATATTTATCATAATCAAGAAAATATTACTGATAGATATAAAAATGAAATGAAAGGTAAATCTATTCCTAAAGATTATAAATCTCTTCATAAAAGCATGTTAAAGTTATCAACAAGTTTTGAAAAAGTGTTTAAAGATTTAAATGATGCCTACAATAAAAAGGATAAAAAAGATGTTCAAAAAGCTATTGATGAACTTCATGGATTAGACAAAGAGATAGGTCAAATTGAGTGAGATTATACATAAAATGTGCTATATTAAATAGACTAATAATTTAAGGTGAGATTTTATGAAAAATGTTTTATTCTATTTAATTATTGCTATAGCAGTTTTTGGATTAATTATGAATCTTGATTTCTTTATCATGGGCTTCATTCGTATGATTGTCTCATTTATCATATTCGGATTAATCATCTATCTAATTTACTATTTCTTCTTTTTAACGCCAGATCAACGAAAATATAAAAAAGCCATGCGCAAACAAAAGCGTAGAAATAGATAAAAAAAGAGACTTCAATAGTCTCTTTTTTTTACTTTCTATAAGTCCATTCTTCTGATTTATATTTTTCTTCTAATTGTTTAATTTCAGCAAGTTGTTCTTCAGTAAATTCAAGTGGTTTATATTCAATATCTAAACCTTTCTTGAATCCTTCAAAAAACGCTGTTTCCATTTCTTCTAAAGTGATGTATTTATCTGATAAATCATTGATAGCAACTGCTTTATCTGTAAATGCAGCTTTCATTTTATCTTTTAGACGATCATTTCTATATATAAACATATCGAACAATTCATCAACATCTATATCTTGTAAAATTGAACCATGTTGCAAGATAACGCCTTTTTGACGTGTTTGTGCACTGCCTGCTATTTTTCTATCTTCTACAACAAGTTCATACCAACTTGGCGCATCAAAACAAACTGAACTACGTGGTGCCTTAAGTTTATCTCTTTCTTCTTTTGTCTTTGGAATTGAAAAATATGCATCAAACCCTAACGACTTGAATCCTTCTAACAATCCTTCTGAAATGACTCTATATGCTTCAGTTACCGTTTTAGGCATATTGGGATGCGATTCTGGAACGATGACGCTATAAGTTAACTCTTTATCGTGTAAGACACCTCTACCTCCTGTAGCACGTCTTACAAGTCCAAAACCTTTTTCTTTTACTTTTTCAATATCAATTTCTTTAGTTAGTTTTTGAAAATATCCAATTGATAACGTAGCTGGACCCCATGTGTAAAATCTAATAACCGGATCGATTTCTCCTCTACTCACAAAATTCATAAGTGCTTCATCAACTGCCATATTATAATATGGATTATTCGATTTCGTGTTTATAAAGTGCCAAGTTTCTTTCACAATTAAAACTCCTATTCAATTAATTCTTATGTACTTTTCTATTTTAGCAAAAAAATTTTGATAAATCTCACAAGAAATCTTATAATAAGGGTATCGACTTGAATTGGGAGGAATCAGACCATGAATTATTGGTATATCGCGCTCATAGTCCTAGTCTTGATTATCATTTATATGGCAATTAACTATTCATTAAATAAGCGCGCAGTAAAAGAATTAGATCAAAATGAATTCCATAAGGGATTAAGAAAGGCACAAGTTATAGACTTGCGTGAAAAGGCTGATTTTGACTATGGTCATATTATCGGGGCAAGAAATATACCGATGAGTGTATTTCGTACAAGATATCAAGGTTTACGTAAAGACCAACCTATATATTTTTGTGACGCAAATGGCGTAGCAAGTTATAGAGCTGCTAGAATGATGAAGAAAAAAGGTTACACTGAATTATTCATGCTTAAAGGCGGCTATAAAAAATGGACTGGTAAAGTTAAATCTAAATAAAATTAAAGCGTCTTGGTCGTTAAATGCGACCAAGACGCTTTTTATTATGCTTTTTCTTCTTTTAGTAATTCAAATTTAAGTACTGGTTTTCTTGCTGCTTGTGTTTCATCTAATCGACCAATGACAGTTGTATGTGGTGCTTCTAATACAACTTCTGGTGTTTCTTCTGCTTCTTTAGCAATTTGAATAAGCGTATCGCAGAATGCATCTAATGTTTCTTTAGATTCTGTTTCTGTTGGCTCAATCATCATACATTCTTCCACGTTGATTGGGAAGTAAATTGTTGGTGGATGGAAGTTAAAGTCTAAGAGACGTTTAGCAATATCCAATGTTCTTACACCAAGTTTTTTCTGTCTTGAACCACTGATTACGAATTCGTGTTTACAGTGTTGTGTATATGGTGTATCAAAGTGATCTTGTAATCTTCTCAACATGTAATTAGCGTTTAATACTGCTGTTTCTGAAACTGCTTTTAATCCATCTGGGCCCATCGTTCTAATATAAGTGTAAGCTCTTAAATAGATACCGAAGTTACCGAAGAATGGTTTAACTCTTCCGATAGATTGTGGCATATCATGTTCGAATTTAAATGTATCATTTTCTTTTACTACTGTTGGTTTAGGTAAAAATGGTACTAAATCTGCTTTAACACCAACTGGTCCTGAACCAGGTCCACCGCCTCCATGAGGTCCTGTGAATGTTTTGTGTAAGTTTAAGTGAACAGCGTCAAATCCCATATCACCAGGTCTAACTTTACTCATAATTGCATTTAAGTTAGCACCATCGTAATACAATTTACCACCTGCTTGGTGTACGATTTCTCTGATTTCTAAAATATCTTCTTCGAATAAACCTAATGTGTTAGGGTTCGTTAACATAATAGCGGCTGTGTCATCTCCAACTACACGTTTTAAGTCTTCGATATCAACTAATCCTTTTTCATTAGATTTTACAGTTACTGTATCGAAACCTGCTACTTTTGCAGAAGCTGGATTCGTACCGTGAGCTGAGTCTGGAACAATAACTTTCGTTCTATTGAAATCGCCATTTGCTTCGTGGAAAGCTTTAATCATTAATAATGCTGTCCATTCACCGTGCGCACCTGCTGCAGGTTGAAGTGTTACTTCATCCATACCCGTAATTTCTTTTAAATGTTCTTGTAAATCATAAATGATTTCTAATGAACCTTGTACAGTTGAAACATCTTGTAATGGATGTGCGTTTGCAAAGCCAGACATTCTAGCGACTTTTTCATTAATTTTAGGATTGTATTTCATCGTACATGAACCTAAAGGATAGAATCCTGTATCTACACCATGGTTTTTATTAGATAATTCAGTGTAATGGCGCATTAAATCTAATTCACTAACTTCTGGTAATTCTGCTTTTTGTTTTCTTGTAAATTTATCTCCTAAAAGATCTTGAACATCTTGTGTTTCAACATCTTTTTCAGGTAAAGAATATGCAAATCTATCTTTTCTAGATCTTTCAAATATTAATTCGCTTGATGGTTTACGCACTGTATTCACCTACTTTTTTGATAAATGTGTCGATTTCTTCTTTTGTTCTTAATTCTGTTACTGCAATTAACATATGATTGTTGAATGCTTCGTCGATGAAACCTAAGTCAAATCCACCAATAATACCTTCTTCAAGTAATTCAGCGTTGATTTCACTTATCGGTTTGTTAAATTTAACAACAAATTCGTTGAATGAAATACCTTCTAACACATCAAATCCAGCTTCTTGCATTTTTTGCTTCATGTAAGTTGTCTTTTCCATGTTAAGTTTAGCCATTTCAAACACACCATTTTTACCTAATGCACTCATACAAACTGATGCTGCTAATGCATTTAGAGCTTGGTTAGAACAAATATTTGATGTCGCTTTATCTCTTCTAATATGTTGTTCACGTGCTTGTAGCGTTAGAACAAAGCCTCTATTGCCATCTTCATCTTGAGTTTGACCAACTAAACGTCCTGGTAGTTTTCTCATAAGTTTCTTGGTAGATGCAAAATAACCACAGTGAGGTCCACCATATTGTGCTGGAATACCGAATACTTGTGCATCACCAACAACAATATCAGCACCGAATTCACCAGGAGGTGTAATTAATCCAAGTGATAAAGGATTGCTTGATACGATAAATAAAGCTTTTTTATCTTCAATTAATTGTTTAATTGCCTCTAAGTCTTCTAAAGAACCAAAGAAGTTAGGATATTGAACACATACTGCTGCTGTATCGTCATCGATAACTGCTTTTAACTTTTCTAAGTCCGTAACAGTTCCGTCTAAATCAACTTCAACTACTTCAATGTCTTGAGCTTTTGTATAAGTTTTAAGTACTTCTATAGATTGATAATGTACAGATTTAGATACAATTACTTTTGATTTCTTAGTATGACCTGCTGCAAGAACAGCAGCCTCAGCAAAAGCAGTTCCACCATCATACATAGATGAATTGGCTACATCCATACCAGTTAATTCGCAAATTAAAGTTTGAAATTCAAAAATAGCTTGTAATTCACCTTGTGAAATTTCTGGTTGATAAGGTGTGTAAGCAGTATAAAATTCTGAACGAGATATAACATGATCTACAACAGTTGGAATATAGTGATCATAAACACCTGCACCTAAAAATGAAGCATGTGTTTCACTTGTAATATTTTTGTTCGCAATTTGAGATAGTTCACGTAATAAAGGCGTTTCAGCTTTCTTTTCTTTAATATTTAACGGTTTATTAAACCTTACAGATTCAGGTATATCCGTAAATAATTCATCTACAGATTGAATACCAATGACATCTAACATTTCAGATTTATCTTTTTCAGTTAAAGGTATATAGCGGTGACCCATTTTATTCACTCCTATGATTTAAATGATGATTTTTTAACAATTTTAGCTTTTACTTGTCTTTTTCTAACTTGTATTAAAATTTCTTTATCTAATTCAAATGCACCCTTCTCAATTAATCCCATAGCAATTGATTTGCCAGTTGATGGAGACTGAGTTCCAGAAGTTACATAACCAATTTCATTACCATCAGTATCTAGAATTGCATAATCTGTTCTCGGTATGCCTTTATCAATCATTTCTATACCGATTGATTTTCTTGGCGCACCATTTTCTTTTTGAGCTTTCAATACATCTTTGCCAATAAAGTCATCTTCAATTAATGGTTTAACTGCAAAGCCAATGCCAGCTTCATATGGTGTGATTTGTTCAGATAAATCTTGACCATGTAATGGTAAAGCAGCTTCAAGTCTTAAAGTATCACGTGCACCAAGACCACATGGAACAACATTTTCGTTTATAAATCCATCCCAAATTGCTTTAGTGTCTGCAGCATCACAATAAACTTCGAAACCATCTTCACCTGTGTAACCAGATTGAGATAATATAACTTCTTTCCCGAATAGTGTTACATTTTGTTTAAATTCAAACATTTTCATTTCTGATACATCATCACTGACTAATTTTTGAATTAGTTCGCGTGCTTCTGGACCTTGGATTGCTAATTGGCCATATTCAGAAGATTTATTTTCAACATTTACATTAAAATCTTTAATTGATTTTAACCATTCGAAGTCTTTATCTGTATTACCTGCATTGACAACTAAGAAATAAACTTTGTCGTCTAATTTATAAACAACTAAATCATCAATTACACCGCCATCTTGGTTACATAGCGTTGTATATTGAGCTTTACTATCCGTTAATAATGTTGAATCATTCGTTAAAGTGTATTGAATAAACTGATCCGCTTCTTCACCTGTAACGAGAATTTCACCCATGTGACTCACATCAAAAATACCAACATTATTTCTTACTGCATTGTGTTCCTCTTTAATACTTGAAAATTGGACTGGTAAAGCCCATCCAGAAAAATCAATTACTTTAGCACCTTGATCTATATAAGTTTGATACAAAGGTGTTTGTTTTAAATCTGTCGTCATCATAACTCTCCCCTTCTGAATATGTATAATAAAAAAACAGGGTAGCTTTCGCTACCCTGTTGAAGTGCTCTTCAGGAATGCGTCACAAAGTTATCCTTTTGCCTGAGAGATTCACTCAAATCTGGCTTGCTCCTTCGGCGATGAATATATCATTCATTCTCTCTAACTTTGATCATTCGCAAATATTTAAGCTTATAGAGATTCAATAATCTCACTTGCAACTACTTCTCTAGGTCTGTTAGCATCAATATGCTTGAATGCGATTTCATTATAACTTAATTCTCGTTTTGAATACAAGGTTTTTAATTCATTTAATGACTTTCCGTTAGCATTTGGTCTGTTGTTATCATGATTAATTCTATTAAATAGAATTTCGACATCACATTTTAACCAAAAAGTATTGTCATTTTGCTTTAATAATTCTTTGCATAATTCCGATTCTACAATACCGCCACCAGTTGAAATAATCACATCTTGGTCAATCCATTTTTTTAAAGCTTGATACTCTAAATCTCTAAAATGTTTTTCACCATATTTTTCAAAAATTTGTGGGATTGGTAATTGAGTTGTTTCAACGATATAAGTATCTATATCTACTAAACTTTTATCATAATGTTCGCTCAACAAATTTCCGATAGTTGTTTTGCCAACACCCATAAATCCAATTAATACGATTGACATTAAATCTACTCCTCAGTTGTTTCATTTCAACTTAAACTTTATTCTATCTCATTATTCAGAAAATAAAAAGCTTAAAATTATTTATTTATCATTATTTTTATTTCACGTATATAGTATTGTTCTAAATTGTGATAAGTATTAAGCTTAAAGCTATATTGTACTAAGTAAAATGACAAAAAGGAACTATAAATAAATAATATCCCAAGTAGTAACGGTAAAATAAAACCAGCATCGTTAGAAATAAATTTCTTCATGTAATTCTTTATCGCCTTTTCTTATTATAATAAATACTTTAAATGTTTCGTTAGATATCTTATCTACTTGAAAAGTCTTCACATTATTAATTAAAGTGATGTTTCCGCGACCATTTATAGTTTTTATTATCTTTCCATTTAATAATGTGAATTCTGTAGAACGTGTTTCATTTATGAATTTAATCCTGTTTTGAGCATTGTCTAATTTTATAGTACTTTCTTTTATTTCATCGGAGAGTTCTTTTCTAAACATCATCAATTCAAAATGCGTATGATCCATTGCATTATCTTTAAACAAATAAAGACTCTTAATGAGCAATGGAATTAATGCCAATATAATTAATAAAAATGATAACGACAGTAGCATTTCTATCATCGTAAAGCCTTTACTATTTTTCAATACATATTTTTTCATTTTTTAATTCATCTTTCATACAAACTTTTGTATTAAACTCTAAATATTTATATCTCTTTACATCATATTTTGGTTCGTTAGATTTTGATTGTACTGTTTGATAAAGCATTTGATAAAGCTTTATTCTATAGTGTTCACGAGTGATATTTTCATTTAATGTTGAAACTAAAGGAAGTAATGTCCCACTCAGTAACATTATGATAAAAATTGACAACATAAAATCTATAAACACATACCCATCATGTCGTTTCAACAATTCTATATCTCCCTTTCTCGATGCGAAAAATAACATGATACTTTCTTTCATTAAATTCCACTTTTAAAGTACCAAATTGGTTAATATTCCCCTCTCCATCAAAAACTAATGTCGTAAACTCATTATTTTTAGAAATACGACCTTTATAGAGTGAAATGGTTTGAATCTGATTCTTCTCAATTTGATAAAATATTTTATCTGAATTAGGTTTAAACCAAACTAATATAGGTTGCTTTTGAGATAGAGATTTCGTTTCTAAAAACTCTAGCTTCGTTTCAAAATCATCTATGCCATTATTTAATCCACTACTTGCCAATGCGTTTACAGATAAATACATTGTCACCATAAAGATAATACTGATGATCGATAGAACAATAATCATTTCCACCAGCGTAAAACCTTTATTATCATTAATGTGCAACAACTTCACCATTTTCAAGTGTAATTGTCTCACCTGATTTACATGTCAGTTGCTTTTGATTAATATAACCATCACTTACTAAATCATTTATAGAATTTGGTTTAGCGTCGTGTTTCAATGTATAAGCTTCTACTTGTCCAGCAACCATTTTCACTTGAGCTTGGCATCCAGTACTTTTTACCGTCTCTGATTGCTTACTTATGTTTGGTATGATGATCACCAATAATATACTTATGATTAAAAGGACAATTAGCATCTCAACCAATGTAAATCCTTCTTTTTTACTTAAAAATTTAAATCTTTTCATTTTAAAACATTCCTTTCACTTTATACCTTCTACCATTTGCAGCATCGGTAGAATAATTATTAGATATAGCGTTACGATTAATAAAGCTAGAACACCAAATACTACTGGTTGTATCCATTTGAGATGTTTTAAAAAAGTCTTCTCTAATGTGTCTAGCATAAAAAGACTGTAATAATAAAGTTCTAAATCTAATTTAGATTTATTTTCTCCGTGATTGATATAGTGTATAAAATTAGATTCAAAGCACCCTAACTTCTTAATTGAATTTGGAAATGTCATACCAGAAACTAATGATTGATTGATGGAATGTCCAATATATTTCAAAAAGTCATCTTTAGTTTGCAACATATATATTTCAATAATTTTAGTAAGGGTAATACCATTTTGAATAAAAAAGGAAAAATCTCTAGATATACGATATGAGTTATACATCGTAATGTAACGATTGATGATTGGAATTTTCTTATATATAGCTAATTTACGAGCCATTTCTTTATCCATAAAATTCATATAACTGATAAGATAAACGAGGAATAAAATGAGGACTAACGCTAAAATGGTTATTGGTAAATAAGAAAATATTGTCGTGATAATACGTAACGAAGTAGAAATTTCTACATTCATTGAAGCATAAATTTCTGTGAATTGAGGAATAATGGTTTGATTCACAACAGCGAGTAACATAAAAAAGATGCTGAATAATAAAGCGGGATATTGAATTGTTTTTATAAATCTTTGTTTAACTTGTTCAATCTTTTTTAAATATAGAATAGAGTGTTCTAACGTTTCATTCAAATTACCATATTGTTCACCAAAGTATATTTGAGTAATAATGACTTGCGGATAATTAAACAGTTTAAGTATTTCATGTAATTGACCAGTCTCTTTAACAATTTCACAAGCAGTCGTATTTAAATTATGCTTTTTAAGTTGTATGAATTGATCAGACAGTAATTGAATAGCTTCTAGTAAAGTGAAACCTTGTTTCAACATATCTAACAGTCGTGTTAAATATAATACTTGGTCTTTTTTTAATACATTTTTCTTACGTTTCATAATCATTCTCCATATATTTAATAATGTCATCTTTAAAAATATAAGACATAACTAATGTTCTTGTTTCATCATTTTTCTTCACAAGACGTTGGTTCGTGATACATGAAATACCTTGTTTAATTTGTTCGACTGTTACACCTAGTTCAATTAGTCGGTGGATTGCCCCGATTGTATCACTCGCATGCATAGTTGAAAGAACTAAATGACCACTTAAACTTGCCTGAATAACTTGCTTAGCAGTAACATCATCTCTTATCTCCCCAATCATAATAACGTCAGGATCACATCTTAAAATAGCTTTAAAGGATTGTTGATAAGTTATGTTAGCTTTTTCATTGACTGAAACTTGGACAATGCCATTTAATGTTTGTTCTACAGGATCTTCAATCTTAATAATATGTTTATTCTTCTCTCTCTTTAACGCATACATCAATTCATACATTAATGTCGTCTTACCTGATCCTGTTGGCCCCGTAAATAGAAATAACCCCTCTGATTGATACATTCTATTTTGTAGAACGATATATGATTGATCTTCTAATTTTCCATGTGAGTGATTAAAATGTTGAGGGGTTATTCTAATGGAACTAGATTCTATTCCTAAACTTATTGGTATTGTAGAAATTCTTAAGTAATAATGAATGTCATGTTCATATAGATATTGACCGCCTTGTGCTTTATTACGTTCACTTACATCAAGATGCGCGATAAATTTCATATAAATGAGTAGCCTACTATACAATTTAAAGTCTAGATTTAAATCATAAGGTGTATTATCGCCATTTATCCTCATTTGAACAAAGACTTTATCATCGTTTAAAGGTACAAAGTGAATATCACTCGCATTTGAATTAACAGCATCGTTAATAATTGACTTAAATAATTTCTCCATAATCTCCTCCTAATATATATAAACGCTTCCAATTAGCTAAATTACTTGTTTAATGCTTATGAATTTGCGTTAAAATGCTATTTACTTTTGTATAGAGTAACTTTATAATTAAATATGAATAAGAAAGTAAACACAGAGGGGGTTCTTAAGAAGATGGATAAAGTTTATAAAACTCTAGGCTTCTGGACTGCTATTTTTGCTACGATGTTTTATGTCGGTGGTATGGACATGATGGCATATTTCTTCTTAGCACAAACTGGATTTTTCGTATTGTTGGGATACTTAAAATTAACAGAAAGAATGTATATGTATATATTCGCAATTTATTTAGTATTATGTTTTGTTGGATTTACATATTATTCTACATTCTTATTAGAGCCAAGTTTTGGAGCACATCATTAAAAAAAGCATTACACAAACGTGTAATGCTTTTTTTAATTAAATCCATTTAAATACGGATTTGTCATTTCTTCATCTGCTATTGTTGTCTCCGGTCCGTGACCTGGGAAAATAGTTGTATTTGGATCTAGTTCTAACAACTTATCTTCAATTGAATTCAATAATGTTTTTGTATCACCTTTATATAAGTCCGTTCTGCCAATTCCACCTTTAAATAAAGTATCACCTACTATAGCAAAGTCGCCAAATACAAATGATAAACTACCCGGTGAATGTCCTGGTGTATGGATCGCTTCAAATTTAAATTCGCCAATCTCATATTCTCCAGGTTCCATTATTTGTGGAACAGTATGTTGAACCACTTGTGGCAATTGATACATTGCAAATTTTTTAGAACCATTTTTCTCTGTATCTGTTAGCCACGATTTTTCTTCAGGATGTACATATACTTTCACATCAAATTCATTTGCGACATCATCTACTGCACCTATATGATCAAAATGAGCGTGTGTTAATAATACAGCACTCACCTTTTTATTATATTGTTTAATTTGTTTATTTAAAAACTCGCCATTATCTCCCGGATCTATCACGAGTAATTCGTTTTCACCTTCGAGAATATAACAATTTGTTTCTACAATTCCTAATGAAAAACTATGTACTTGCATTTTATTTCCTCCTCTTTTAAAAAGTATCTCGACAAAACCACATATTAATTATACAATTAATATGATAATAAAAGAAATTTGTATTGGGGGTATTGGAATGCCATTTATCGACACAGGGGAACTATTTGAGTTATTTGGAGTAAAAATCCATATCGGTGTTAATATTTTCTCATTATTAATGCTAGCTGTTTTTATTCTAGCTATATTTGGTTTAATTTCAGCATTCAAAAACAAAAATATTTTGGGCATTCTTTTTGGTGCAATAACTGTAGTATCTTTTGGGTTCTTCTCATTAGCTACAATCTTTACATACGGTTATCCAATTTTACATCATTAAAGAAAAGACGAGTTTACACTCGTCTTTTTTTATTTGTTCAAATGTTTATTAACAGAATCTAATTTATCGTTCATTTTTCTAGACTTATCTCTTCTATCATCAATTCGGATATTTGTACAAACTCTGTCTAATCCTTTATTGAATGGACTTTCATGAATTTCTTGAATAATTTCAAGTAAATCTTTTAAATCACCTTCAATAAGCGTATTCATTGGTGTTAATTGATAATCAATTGTACCTGCTTCTTTATGCTTTTCTAAGATCAATTGAATATCTGCAATATATTCACTCACACTAGGTCCTTCTGTTCCCACTGGTATTACGACTACGTCAACTATTGCCATTATTCATTCTCCTTTTCTATTACATATGTCTTAATTAGACCAGCTGCACCGATGATACCTGCGTCGTTACCTAGTTGTGCTACTACGATGCTTGTACCATCTTGTGCAGGTTTAAATGTCATTTTTTCATAATGCTTTTTAATAAATTGGATAAGAATATCACCGGCTTTACTAACGCCACCACCAATTATAATATATTTAGGGTTAGTCATGACGCTAACAACACTTGCAGCATAAGCTATGTAACCAGCAACTTTATCAATGATAAATAAACTGAATTCATCTCCTGATTTTGCAGCATCAAATACGTCTTTAGCTGTTACATTTTTACCTGTTATTAAGTCATGAATACTTGATTTCATATTGATATTTGGATAATAATGATGCACTAAATTAATGACACCTGTAGCAGAAGCAACCGTTTCAAGACAGCCCTTCATACCACAATTACATTGAAATCTCTTCTTTTGGTCTACTAAGAAATGACCTATTTCAGCGCCTGAACCATTATGGCCATGAATTAATTCCCCATTTGAAACAATGCCGCCGCCTACACCTGTTCCTAGCGTCATACAAACAACATCACTTTCATTTTGGCCAGCGCCTTTAAATTTTTCTCCTAAAGTTGCCACATTCGCATCATTATCTACGTAAATTGGTCCATCAAAATATTGTTGCATATGTTTTCTAACTTCAATGTTACCAGTCCAATTTAAATTCACAGCACCGTTGACGATACCATTTTCAAAATCAATTGGGCCAGGTACACCGATTCCCATACCGATAATGTTCTTGATATCGATATCTTTTCTATTCAGATGGACAACGAATGAATCATATATATTCTCTAATATGCCTTCTCCAGTTTTATTCGTTGAAATTTCCCATTTCTCTTCGATATTTAGTGAACGATCAAAAATACCTAATTTACAAGTCGTACCACCAATATCAGCTGATAAAATATGTGTCATTTTTTCTCAATCCTTCTCTGATTTATAATAAGTCTTGCTTGTAAAAATGTTTCTTTATCAATAAGCATAGATTGATACATAGCTTTTATTTCTTGTTCCATCATTTCTAGTTGATCTTCTTCATCTTTAAAATAAATAATATAACCAAATTTTTTAAGTAATTGTTGTACGTCGTATAAATTATTCATAAAATTAACTCCTAAACGCATCAATTTCATCTTTTAATGCTGCATAATGTTTATTCTTTTTATCAAGCTTTATGGCCTTATTAATAAACTTATTTGCTTTATCATAGTCATCTTTTGCTCTATAACCTAAAGCTAATTGGTAATTTAATTTAGCTGAATTAGGAAAAACTTTTAAGCCTCTTTCCCATTCTAGTATCGCTTCATTCAAAGATGTATTATTCGCTACGATTAAGCCACTTAAAATATATGTCTCATCCGACTCGAAGTTCTTTTCTTTAATTTGCTTTACCATAGTTTCTGCTCTATCAAAATCACCGTTATTCATAGCATCTTTCGTTAATTCATCATATATATAATGTTGTTGTCTGTTAAAGATGATAACGATCAAAATGATGATGATCACTATAAAGGCAGTAATATAATAAAGTTTGAATTTATCATGTTCCATCCATTTGTACATGATAAACATTAAGATTGCCCCGCCAACAAATCCACCTAAATGGGCAAAGTGGTTCACATTATTAATAAACAATGCTAATAACGAAATAATCACAATACCGATAAATGTTTGTAATACAAATTGTTTATTAATATTTTTACGTGTAAATAAATACACAATAAATGCACCAATTAATCCGAAAATGGCACCACTTGCACCAATTGAAATAGATTGTGTATCTATACTAAGCGATACAATACCTGCAAATAGACCTGATATGAAATAAATGGTGAACATTTTAATGGACCCTAATGCACCTTCAATCAGTTTACCGAATATAATAAGCGAAAATACATTCATCATTAAGTGTGTAAAATTCGCGTGTATAAACATGGACGTTAATAAACGGTACCATTCACCGTGTACTACATTGAAGTGCACAAGTCCGCCGTAATCGACTAAATTAATTTGGCCAAAATGATTAAAAATTAAAACTAAAGACAGCCATACAATTACATTAGCAGCTACTAAAAAGTATGTTACCGGTGAAAACTTAAGCATAAAGCTATCAATAAAGCTCGCATTCAATAATTTGTTTTTATATGTCGTAACAGGATTTGTTCTATTACGTTTAATTTGATGTTTCGTTACGAAGTGATGAGATACTTTCTCAAAATCACCAAGCTCATATAAAGCATGATATCTAATTTTAGGTCGTTTAGTATGATTAAATTCAGTGAAATCTATCTCTTTTTCGGTAATATAAAAAACATCTAATTGTTCAAAACTAAACCCTATACTATCAATTAAGTCACCTAAATGGTCAGTGATTTTTTCTAAGTCAAAATCAACTTCTTGATGTGTAGGCGTCTTATGTATAAATCTTTTGACAATTTTTTTAGATTCATGGGTCAACCATATTTCTGCTTCTTCTTCATCAATCGATATTATTTTGTAGCCTTCAGTGTAGACTAAATAATATATCGACTTCCACATTTGTTTTGTTTTATCCATCTATTCTTCTCCATATATATCATTTGGTGTCAACATTTCATCAACTGGTATATCATGTGATTCAGCATCAAAGTTTCTTAACTGAAAAGGATATAACAAACTTATTGTATGTCCATTATAACGAGATAAATATTTATCATAATACCCTCCACCATAGCCTATTCGATAACCAGCTTGATTAAATACAACACCAGGTACAATAATTAAATCAATATCATCACTAATTTCAGTTTCTTGATTAACATACTTAATGCCTTTTTGATCAATTGCAATGGAATTCAAATCAAGTATTCGCTGAAATTCCATTTGTTTCGTTTCGTAATTGGTTCTCGGTACGAATACTTTCTTACCTATATTTAAAAGATGTTCAATAATAGGTATCGTATTGACTTCATGATCCATACTCATAACGATAGCAATTGAATTGGCTTGCTTAAAATTGTTATGTTCAAATAATTGTTCTTTTAAATTTAAATCATATTGTTCTTTTTGAGATATGTCTTGATTTCTCATTAAATTCAATATTTCTTTTCTTAAATTTTTCTTGTTTGACATGAATTTAACACTTCCAAATATTGATTAAATTTTTATCAGTTACACATAATATGATAACACAAGAATTATTGTGATAGGTAGTCGTACAACCTTTAAAGGTATTAAAAAAACACATTCCCGTATAATGGAATGTGTTTTTATTCGTTTTATTATTTTGTTTCTCTATGAAGAGTGTGTTTACCGTCACGAGCACAATATTTTTTCATTTCAATACGCTCTGGGTTGTTACGTTTATTCTTTTTAGAGATGTAGTTTCTTTCACCACAATCAGTACATGCTAAAGTTACATTTACGCGCATGATGAACCCTCCTATTCTTATTTCAATTAATATACGACCTTATTATAATACCATCTATGCTTATATAATTCCAGTACTATTTTTCAATAGGTTCATAGTGTTCACCAGTTATATAATAATAGCAACTTTCACTGATATTCGTGATGTGGTCTCCTATTCTTTCTAAGTATCTTGCAGCAAGATGTGCTTGACCAGAAATAAATGGATCGTTATCGATTAAATATGTCGTGTTATTAATCTCACGATATAAATCATCAATATCATTGTCGCGATCGATAATTTCTTTTATCAACAATATATCTTTATCATTAACTGCCGCTTCTAAATCTTTTAACATTAGCATAGCCAATTTACCCATCGTTTTTAATCTCGTTAGTATAAAGTAATCTGTTATTTTAACTCTTTTTCTGATTTGAGCAATATTAGTAGAATTGTCTGCCATTCGCTCTAATTCAGAAGCTATTTTTAAACCTGAAATCATAACACGAAGGTCTGTCGCTATAGGTTGTTGCTTTGTAATTAGCATAACTACTTTTTCATTAATGTCATATTCCATTTGGTTAATTTTTTTATCGTATTTGATTAAATTACGAGCATTGTTTCTATCTTCATCACTCAATACAGATATTGATTGTTCTATCATAAAGTATACTTCTTTACCCAACACAAATAAATCATTAATGAGTGAATTTAATTCATCTTCATATTTTTCTCTAATAACCATATTATCCAAATCTCCCAGAAATATAGTCTTCTGTTTTCTTATCTGTTGGGTTAGAGAAGATTTTATCTGTTTGATCGAACTCATTTACATAACCGTTTAAGAAGAACGCTGTTTTATCAGAAATTCTAGCTGCTTGCTGCATGTTATGTGTCACGATAATGATTGAGTATTTAGTTTTTAATTCTTGCACTAATTCTTCAACTTTTAATGTTGAAATAGGATCAAGTGCTGAAGTTGGCTCATCCATTAAAATAACATCTGGTTCAATTGCTAAACATCTCGCTATACAAATTCTTTGCTGTTGTCCACCAGATAATCCATATGCATTCTTATCTAGTCTGTCTTTACATTCATCCCAGATTGCTGCACCTTTTAATGAACGTTCAACGATTTCATCTAGTACCTTTTTATCTGTAATACCATGAATTCTAGGTCCATAAGTAATATTGTCATATATTGATTTCGGGAATGGGTTTGGTTTTTGAAACACCATACCAACATTCGTTCTTAATTCTTCAACACTGTATTTTTTGTCGAAAATGTTTTTATCTCTATAAATGATCTCACCAGATGTTTTAACACTTGGAATTAATTCAATCATTCTATTTAATGTTTTAATATAAGTTGATTTACCACATCCAGATGGTCCAATAATTGCCGTCACTTCATTTTCTGCAATATCTAAATTTATATTTTTAAGCGCATGAAAATCTCCATACCATAAATCTAAATTATTCGTTTTATAAACAATATTTTTATCTTCTACTGCTATTTGTTGATTTGCTGTCATTTCATTTGAAGGTATATTTTGAGATAAATCTCTAATTTTTACGTCTGTCATAGTCATGACCCCTCTTCATTTTGATTATTATAATTTTCTTTGATATTTATTTCTAATATAGATTGCGATTGAGTTCATAAGAATTAAAATTACGAGTAATACGATAATTGCTGCTGATGAAACAAACTGAAATTCTGCTTGTGGCAACTTAGCCCAGTTGTATATTTGCATTGGTAAAGCTTGGAAAGATTCAAATATACTATTAGGTGTTTTCATCAATATGGCAGGAATACCGATTACAACAAGTGGAGCTGTTTCTCCAAGTGCTCTTGATAGTGCAAGAATTGTCCCTGTTAAAATACCAGGTATTGAAGCTGGTAATACGATGTTTTTAATCGTTTGCCATTTAGTACCACCTAATCCTAATGATGCTTCTCTAATAGATGATGGAACAGCTTTAATTGCTTCCTGACTTGCTACGATAATAATTGGTAAAATCATAAGTGACATCGTTAATGCTGCTGCAATAACTGTCTTACCTAGAGATAAGTTTTCAATACCTGCACCACGTACAAATATTGTTAATCCTAATAAACCAAATACGACTGATGGCACACCTGCTAAATTTGAAATATTAACTCTTATAAATTTCGTAAACCAGTTTTCTTTTGCGTATTCAACCATGTATATCGCTGTACCAACACCAAGAATGATAGATATAGGTGCTATTGTCATCATGAGCCAAAGTGTCCCAATTAAAGCACCTTTAATACCTGCACGTTCAGGTGATGTTGATGAGAAGTTTGTGAAGAAATCTGTACTTAGATAAGGAATACCTTTTCTAAATATGTCAAATAGCAAAATAGCTAATACGATTAAGCCAATTAATGTACAAACGAAAAATATTGATTTTATGACTTTATTTTTCATTAGTCTTGTCGGTAGCTTTTTACGAACGACGGTTTGATCAACTAAATTAACTTCTGACATATTAATACTCCTCTCTAAATCGTTTTGTAATCCATTGTGAAATGATATTCATAATAAATGTGAATATAAACAATGTGAAACCTACAGCATAAATACTGTAATAAATATCAGATCCGTAAGTCGCATCTCCAGTTGCAACTTGGACAATGAATCCTGTCATTGTTTGGATAGATCCTATTAAACTAAAGCTTGAATCCGGTGTACTACCTGCCGCTAAAGATACGATCATTGTTTCACCAATAGCTCTTGATATCGCTAATACAACAGATGCGATGATACCAGATAAAGCCGCTGGAAATACGATTTTAGTTGCAAGTTCAAACTTTGTTGCACCTAATCCCAGTGCGCCTTCTTTAATTGAATCAGGTACCGAACTCATTGCGTCTTCACTCATACTCGTAATCATCGGTATAATCATGACCCCCACGACTAAACCTGGACTAATTGAGTTAAAGCTTCCTAAATCAGGGAATATACCTCTTAAAATTGGCGTTACAAATGTTAACGCAAAAAATCCGTAAACAATTGTCGGAATACCTGCTAATATTTCAAGAATGGGTTTAATAATTCTTCTTGATCTATCAGAAGCATACTCACTCAAATATAGTGCTGCACCTAATCCAACTGGAACAGCAAAGATTGTCGCTACTGCTGTAACTTTCAACGTTCCTAAAATCAGTGCGAAAATACCGTATTTAGGATCAGATGAAAATGGTGCCCAGTCTTTCGTAAATAAAAATTCAAATGGATTCACTCTCGTGAAAAATGTTGCTGTTTCAGTTACAAGTGTGAATAATATCCCGATTGTTGTAAGTACAGAAACTGAAGCGATTAACAATAAAATAATGGGAACAGCTTTATCCGCAAAAACTTTACCTTTATTATTGCTATTTTGCTTAATCAATTCTTGTACTGAAGTTTGTTGTTTCATAAAAATAACTCCTTCATTTTGAAAAAGGGCGATTACTGACCGCCCTCTGCTTAAATTTATTAATGATTATTTTTTAAATTTTTCTAACGTTTCTTTATCTTCTTTATACTCATCATCTTTCAACGGAACATAACCAGCATCTTTAGCAGCATCAGCTGAGTTATCAATTACATATTCCATAAATCCGTAAAACGCATCATTATCTTCTAGTGATTTATTTTTCGCATATACGAATAATGGTCTACTTAAAGGATAGCTACCATCATTTACTGTTTTATCTGTAGGTTCTATTGCTTTTCCATCATCTTTAATCTTCACAGCTTTAAGTGAATCTTTATTTTCTTGATAGAAGTTATATCCAAAGAATCCGATCGAATCTTTATTATCTTGGACAGATTTAACGATGACATTCGTGTCAGCATTTTTCTCAGATTGTAAATCTTTTTCATCTAATACTTCTTCACTAAAGAAGTCGTAAGTACCATGTGATTGGTCTGGTGAAAATGCTTTGATCTTTTTATCAGGGAATTTTGAATTAACATCTTTCCACGTTTTTGCTTTGCCGCTATAAATTTTTGCTAATTCATCCATACTCAACTCATCAACAAAGTCATTATCTTTGTTAACAGCTACTGTTAAGCCGTCTTGAGCAACTTTAAACTCAGTGTATTCTATTTTAGCTTTTTTCAATTTTTCTTTTTCTTCATCTTTAATATCTCTAGAAGCATTTGAAAAGTCTGTTTCTCCCGCTATGAACTTTTCAAATCCACCACCAGTTCCTGATACACCAATTGAAACTGAAACATCAGGTTGCTCGGCTGAGAAGTCTTCGTTTATTTTTTCCATAACTGGTGCAACAGTTGATGAACCATCACCTTTAACTTCACCACTTAATTTTTTATCATCTGAAGATTTAGTATCCCCGGAACTAGATTTTTCAGCTGCCCCACCACAAGCTCCTAATAAAAGTACAGAACTTAAAGCTGTTGTTGATCCGATTAATTGCCACTTTTTCATGTTAAATCCTCCTAATTAATATCGCCTTAATCTTTATTACATCTTTACTTTACAATTTCTTTATTAAGTACAAATAAATTGAATGTAAATTTTGTGTTAACTTCGTATGAAAACGTTTTAAAATGTAAAAAATGAAGAGAATGGTGTTTTATTATGGGGATATTAGTTACAAAAGTCGCAAGAACTGTAAATAAGAGCCCCCATAGTTACAAAAGTCGGGAGAACTGTAAATAAGAGCCCCCATAGTTACAAAAGTCGGGAGAACTGTTAATATAGACCCCTTAGTTACAAAAGTCCGGAGAACTGTAATTATGCATGCACAAACAAAATCGTAATCTACTCGAAAAACAAATTCACAAACAAAAAAATAACACCTCATTTCTACTGAATTAATCAGTAAAATGAGATGTTATATTGATTCAATCTTTATATTGAGTTATTTTCTATCTTTAAAGTAATAGTTAATAATATCTCGACCTAAATCCCCACCTGGTAACCATGGTTCTGGTACGGGTTGGTTTGTATATGTGATAGAGAATGATAATTCAGGATTTTTAGCAGGTGCATATCCAATATATGTTGAGTTTACTTTCGGTTTACCATCTTTGAATACTTCTGCTGTACCTGTTTTACCAGCTGATCTTACGACCGTTTTATTAAAACTAGAATAACCTGTTCCTTCTGGCTTATTAAATGCCATATCGAAACCTTTTTGTACTTGTTTTATTTCTGCATCACTATTATTAACCTTATTCATCACTTCACCTTTAAATGTCTTTTTAATAGGTCCAAGTGAATCTTCATTTGTAGAATTTCTAATTTCTTTTGCTAAATGTGGTTTCAATCTATATCCATCGTTCGCAATAGTTGCGACATATTGTGATAACTGTATAGGTGTATAAGTATCAAATTGTCCGATTGCTAAATCAATGTAGTTACCTGGGTTATCTTTAATTGGTTCAATTTGACCTGCTGATTCATTTGGTAAATCAATGCCTGTTTTAACACCTAAACCAACTTGATTTAAACCTTTACGTAATTTGATACCTGCTTGTTCTACATCAGATGGTAGTGACATACCACTACTGTATGGAGATCCAGCTAATAACAATGCTGTCTTATACATAAATACGTTTGATGAATGCATTAAAGCTTCAGCATCTGTAATTGTTTTTCTGCCATTTTGGTTAAAGTATGATCGTTTTGTTAAACCACCACTAAATTTTAATGGTTCATCGACCATTGTATCGCCAACATTTAATACGCCGTTTTGGTAGCCAGTAAGTAATGTAGCACCTTTAACAGATGAACCTACTGTATATTGACTCGTGAAGTTACCTATATGGTTATCCGTAATCTTGCCATTTTTGTCAATATCACGTCCGGCCATTGCTAATACATCACCATTTCTAGGATCTTGGACAACAACCATAACTCTGTCCATATCTGTAGCGCCTTTACTTCTTAATGATTCAATGTGTTTATCAATATATTCTTCAACTTTTTTCTGTAAATCTATATCGATTGTTAACACTAAATCGTTACCACGTGAACCTTGTGAAATAACTTCAGAACTTGTTATTTTCCCAGATTTATCAGTGACATATTTCATTTTCTTCTTAGAGCCTTTTAAAATATCTTCATATTGATATTCTAAGTAAGATTTACCAACTCTATCATTTCTAGAATATCCTTTCGCGAGATAGTCATTCACTAACTCTTTAGGCAAACCTTCTTCTTTACTTGAAACATTTCCAAATAAAGTTCTTAAAGTGTCACCATAAGGATAACGTCTTTCCCAGTCCATTGTTGTATTAACGCCAGGCAGTTCAGATAAATGTTGAGATACAGCTGCATACTCATCATTTTTAACACCTTCATTTTTTATAACAACAGGACTCAGCTGAGATCCAGAATTCATTTCTCTAAATATCGCAAGGATTTGTAAATCCTTTTTAGATAATTTATCTGTATATTTAGATGTCACTTTGTCGTACAAAGCTTTATCATAATCATCTTGACTAATATTGCCATCTGAGAATAAAGCTTGTTCATCTTTCATTAACTTATGAACTTCATCTTGATTTCTCAATATCCAAAAATCTTGCTTATCACGTTCTGTAATCTTTGAAGTATCCATCTTCATTAAGTGAGATAGTTTTTCAGCGATTTTTAAAATATCATCTTGGCTCGTTCTTCTATCTCTCGTGTATGTAATTGCCTTTTTAGACTCATTGTCTACTAATACTTTACCGTTTCTATCATATATACGGCCTCTAGGCACCGATTCATTAACTGTAATAGATTCTGTACTATCTATCGCACGCTTGTATTCTCCGCCTTTTACAATTTGTAAATAACCTAACCGCATAATGAGCACAGAGAATAAAATGACGACTACTGCCAATATTAGGCTTACGCGTTTATTCATTAATAGGCGAAATGCTTCTTCTTTTGATTTCTTTTTTACTCGTTTCAACAACTAAACCTACCTTTTTAACTCTATTATAATAATTTCATCATATATTATTATGACTTACATTGCTATTGATATAGGTAAATTTTTATAAAAAAAGAGTGGAGCTGAAATCTCGTTTAAATAAAAAGATTTCATTGCTCCACCCCATCAGGATGATTGTTTTATTAATCAGTCATCCAAATTTAAAGTCGAATTATTTTGCAGCTTGGTATAATTCGTTTACTTTATCCCAATTTACAACGTTCCAGAATGCATTAATGTAATCTGGGCGTCTGTTTTGGTAGTTTAAGTAGTAAGCATGTTCCCAAACATCTAAACCTAAAATTGGAAGTTTACCTTCTGAAATTGGGTTATCTTGGTTTGGAGTTGAAACAATCGCTAATTCGCCATTATCTACAACTAACCATGCCCATCCTGAACCAAAACGGCCAGCTGCTGCAGCTGCAAATTCTTCTTTGAATTTGTCTAATGAACCAAATGTAGAACTAATTGCATCTACAACTTCTCCTGAAGGCTCAGAAGCATTTGGAGTTAATAGTTCCCAGAATAATGAATGATTATAATGTCCGCCACCATTGTTTTGAACTGCAGTACGGATATCATCAGGAACAGAGTTTAAGTTTTTAACAATATCTTCAATAGATTTGCTTTCTAAATCTGTACCTTTCACTGCATCATTTAATTTTGTTACATAAGTGTTATGGTGTTTCGTATGATGAATCTCCATAGTTTCTTTATCGATGTGTGGTTCTAATGCATCATACGCATATGGTAATTTTGGTAATTCAAAAGCCATAAAAAATCATCCTCCTCATTTGTTTTACATACCTATCTTATCAAGATTAAAGTTTTATAACAAATAATTTGTTTAATAAATAATCAAAAAATTTTTAATTCTTATGTATCGCCTTGCAACAGGTGTTTTTAAACATTATTATTAAGTGAAGAAGAGGTGAATTTATGCAGTATATAAAAGAGCTTAAAAGGTTATTTAAGCATCCTAGTAAGTATCCAATGTTTAGAATTACGAAGTTAAGATACATATTCCTTCATATATTATTATTAAGTTGGATATTAATCATACCTAATTCTATTCAATACATACAAATCACTCAAAATTTATCAACGTTAGTCAATGATGAAGTGACAGAGATACCTGATTTTGAAATCAATCAGAACAAAATGATTTTATCACAAGATAAATCTATCCAATTAAATCATCATCAAACGGTAGAATTTACTAAATCTAATGATTTCGAGATGAAAGATCACCATTTAATCGTGTTTAAACCAAATCATATTGAGATTTCAAATTATAGTGACTACACAGAAATTAGCTATGGTTCCCTATCTTCCCTTGTTACCAATCAAGACGATTTAATTAAGTTTATTGAAACGATAAATGATTCTAAATATTTTTACTTAAGTTTGATTGTTGTCTTTCTATTATTTATTCAATTTTTAAGCTTATCTATCAAAATTGGTATTCTAGCATTTGCTGGACATTTATTGGGAATGATTTTACGAAGAAAGACTCGCTTTATGACTTGGTTCAAAATGATGACATTTGTGATAACGCTTCCGACTTTAGTCCTATTATTAGGAATGATTACAGTGATTCCTTTATTAATAATTGCTTCATGGTGTATAATCATTTTAAGCATTGTTATGATTGCTATGTATTTACCTAAAGGAAAAAGACCTGCTAAAGTGTAAAGATTAGCAAATTTAAACAAAGGAGTCTTATCATGTCAGAAATCATTCATCGCACTAAAACGAGACCTGTTAAAGTTGGGGATTTAACGATTGGCGGTTCAGATGAAGTTATTATTCAAAGTATGACGACTACAAAAACATATGATGTTGATGCAACTGTAGCTGAAATCAAACGATTAGAAGAAGCTGGTTGCCAAATTGTTAGAGTAGCTTGTCCAAATGAAGAAGACGCATATGCAATTAAAGATATTAAAGCGCAAATCAATATACCTTTAGTTGTAGATATTCATTTCAATTACAAATTAGCTTTAATTGCAATTGAAAATGGCGCAGATAAGATTCGAATCAATCCAGGAAACATTGGTAGACGTGAAAAAGTTGAAGCAGTTGTCAAAGCATGTAAAGAAAAAGGTATTCCTATTCGAATAGGTGTTAATGCAGGATCATTAGAAAAACATATTATTAAAAAATATGGCTACCCTACTGCTGATGGTATGGTTGAAAGTGCATTACATCATATTAAAATACTCGAAGATTTAGATTTTCATGACATTATCGTATCAATGAAAGCAAGTGACGTAAATTTAGCTATTGAAGCATACACGAAAGCAGCTCAAGCTTTTGACTATCCACTACATTTAGGTATAACAGAAAGTGGCACACTATTTAATGGAACGGTTAAATCGTCTGCAGGATTAGGCGCAATACTAAGCTTAGGGATTGGAAATACGTGTAGAATTTCCTTATCAGCTGATCCAGTCGAAGAAGTTAAAGTAGCGAAATCTTTGCTTAAAGCATTTGGTTTAGCGAGTAATGCTGCTACATTAATTGCTTGCCCTACTTGTGGACGAATAGAAATTGATTTAATCTCGATAGCAAATGAAGTAGAAGAATATATTTCAAACCTTCAAGTCCCATTAAAAGTAGCTGTACTTGGTTGTGCAGTTAACGGTCCTGGTGAAGCAAGAGAAGCTGATATCGGTATTGCTGGTGCACGTGGTGAAGGATTACTGTTTATGAAAGGCAAAACCGTTCGTAAAGTACCTGAAAAAACAATGGTTGAAGAATTAAAAAAAGAGATAGATAAATTAGCAATTGAAATGGAACAAAATAAAGAAGCTCAAAAAGCATAAAGTAAAAGGTGAATTTTTATGAATCAAAAGCCAAGATTAGGTATAGATATTGACGGCACAGTTACATGTCCAAAAACATTTGTACCTTATTTACAAAGAGATTTTAATCAACAACTTAAATATGAAGATATTACAGAATACAATTTAGCAAATGTCTTAAACTGTAAAGAAGAAGAAATGTTGAGTTGGTTTAAAAATAATGAATCACATATATACCAACATTCCCCTGTTGCAGAAGGTGCAAAAGACATTTTGAATCAATTAAAAGATGACTACGAACTTTATTATATAAGTGCAAGACATCATTATTTAGAAGATATTACGAAAGAATGGTTCCAATCTCATCATATACCATTTGATCAAATTACATTAACAGGCAGTCATAATAAATTAGAAGTAACAAAAGAACAGAATATTGATATTTTCTTTGAAGATAAATTAGATAACGCAGAAGATATCAATCATTATTTAAATATCCCTGTTTTCTTGTTTGACACACCATATAACCAGAAAGATTTACAAAATGATATATATAGAATTAAAAATTGGCATGAAGTATCAACGTTACTTAATAGAATATAGTTAAAACCTGGCCCATATGTGAGATGGACCAGGTTTTTTCATGTATTGTGTAATTAAATGGTCGGCTAACGATCTTGTTTTGTTTTCTTGAACGTTAGATTTTCTAACGATCTTGTTTTTGAGTCTTGATCGTTAGCGTACATAATTTTTTATTTTTTGCATATAAAGTGTCGGCTAACGATCTTGTTTTGTTTTCTTGAACGTTAGAATTTCTAACGATCTTGTTTTTGAGTCTTGATCGTTAGCGCACATAATTTTTTATTTTTTTGCGTATAAATTGCCGGCTAACGATCTTGTTTTCCATTCTTGAACGTTAGAATTTCTAACGATCTTGTTTTTGAGTCTTGATCGTTAGCGCATATTCAATTCTACCTGTTTCCCTCCAAATAAAAAAATGGTAGCTCCTCAAGCTACCATTTTTCTCTTATTATACTGTTTTGCATTGTTCACATTTACCGTATACTTCTAATTTATGTGATGCTATTTCTACATTTGGTAATTGTTGTTTAATTGAATCCATTGGGCAAAAGTCTATTACTTTTGTTGTACCACATGATTCACAAATAAAATGATGATGATGGTGACTTTGACATGCAATTCTAAATTTCATTTCGCCGTCTATTTCAGTACTTTCGATAATATTCAAGTCTTTAAATAAGTATAAATTACGATAAATTGTATCGAAAGATAATCCATTATAATCATCTTTCAATGCTTCTTGAATATATTTAGCTGTGATATATTTATCTTCATCTACAAATAATGAGATGATATCACGACGTTTATTTGTGTACTTATGTCCATCATTTTTCAATATTTGAATGGCTTCCTCTACTTTCAAGATGATAGCCTCCTTTTTTAATCAATACTTTACTATACGCAATACTAGCAAGTAATTCTATAATCAATAATCCTACTATAATACCTCCTGGTGAAATATTCAAATAGAAGGATAATATCAATCCTAGTACTACTGAGATTTCACCGAATAAAATACTTAATGCGATTAACTGTTTAAATCCTTTAGCTAATCTCATACTTGTAGCGACTGGCAATGTCATTAAACTACTCACTAACAAGATACCAACGACTCTCATTGAAGCTGAAATAACAAGTGCGACAATGACAATAAATAATAATTGGATCCACTTTGGCATGCCAATAACTTTTGAGTACTCTTCATCGAATGATAATACAAATAATGACTTGTACAATAACATAACAAAGATTAAGACAATGACCGTAATGACGATAATTGTAAATAAATCACTTAAGTTTACGGCACTAATTGAACCGAATAAATATCCAAATAAATCTTGGTTAAATCCATTTGCTAAAGAAATAAATATAACACTAATACCAATACCACCACTCATAATAATGGGTATCGCGATTTCTTGGTAATGTTTATATTCAGTTCTTAATTGTTCTATTAATAACGCGCCTGCTATTGAAAAAATAATACCAAACCATATCGGATTTATAGTAGCAAACAATGGACTAACACTCATTAAGAACAGTCCCATTGATATACCACCTAACGTCACATGGCTTAAAGCATCCGCAATGAGCGATAGCCTTCTAACTACAATAAATGCCCCTATTAAAGGTGCAATCAATCCTACTAAAATTCCACTTATAAATGAATATCTTATAAAATCAAAATTTAAAAACGCATCAATCACGATATAACACTCCTTCATTCAGGAGCATAAATCTATCTCTCGTTTCAACTGACATATCCAATCTCCTTATTTAAAATCTATTTATTTATTCTGCTCGACGTTAACTTTGTACTAATTCTTCAACTTCTTCATGTGCACAACAGTCACGATCATGTTGATGATCGACAAATTGTACGGGATGTCCATAGATTTTAGATATTGAGACTTCATCTAATGATTTAAATGACTCACTTGTACCATGGAAATGTATATGTTGATTTAAGCAAGCTACTTTACTTGCCGTATCAGCTACAACACCAATATCATGCGTTACAAGAATGATTGTAATCCCTTCTTGTTTTAATTGCGTCAGTAATTGATAAAATTCTGAAACATGTCTCGCATCAATACCTACAGTAGGTTCATCTAATATTAAAATACTCGGTTTAGAAATTAATGCTCTAGCAATAAACGTTCTTTGCTGCTGACCACCTGACAACTGTGCAATATTTTCATTCTTAAGATCACTTATATTTAATCTTTCTAATATGGCATCTACTTGTGCAGCATCTTCTTTATTAAACCATTTGAAAAGACTTTTATTTTTAGTTAAGCCACTCATGACAACTTCTTTTACTGTCGCTGGAAAGCCAGAACTAAAAGCATTAGATTTTTGTGATACGTAACTAATTTTTTCCCAAGATTTATATTGATTAATTTTTTTACCACTTATTAAGATATCACCTTTTTGTAAAGGTAATAAGCCTAATATCAGTTTCAGTAAAGTCGATTTCCCAGAGCCATTTGGGCCAACTATTGCCAAGAAATCTCCTTTATAAATTTGTATATTAATATGGCTAAGTGCCAATTTATTTGGATAGCTATAACTGATATCTTTTAACTCGAAAATCGGTGTTTCTTTTTCCATCTTCATCACCTCGTCAATAGAATACTATACAATGAATATGAAAGAATGTAAATAGTAATGTTTACGAACAAAAAAAGTCTGGGACATAATGTAATGTCTCAGACTTTTCTAGTATCTTGGCAGTAGATGTCTGAATTGAAAATGCGCTTGTACCAAGCTTTTTTCAACTCTAGTCATCCTTGCCGGGGCGGGACTACGAAATCTTTTTATACAAATTAGATTTCTGTCCCGCTCCCTGAATAATGTTATTGATTAAAGATTTTTTCTTTTAAATCTGGATCGAATGTACCATTTTTAATCATTTCGATTTCATATTTATATGGTGGTTTTTTATTCTTTTTGTCATCACCAACATATGGTGTTTCTAAGATTTTAGGTACTTCTTTAAATGCATCATGATTGACGATATAGTGCAATGCATCATAACCAATTGATCCAAAACCAATATTTTCGTGTCTATCTTTTCTTGCACCTTGTGGATTCTTACTGTCGTTTACGTGAAGTACTTTAATACGATCGATACCAACGATTTTATCAAACTCATTTAATACACCATCAAAGTCTTCTTTAACGTTGTAACCAGCATCATTTGTATGACAAGTATCGAAACATACAGATAATCTTTCATTATGGTTAACACCATCAATGATTTGAGCAAGTTCTTCGAATGTTTTACCACATTCAGAACCTTTACCTGCCATTGTTTCCAATGCGATACGTACATCATTATTATTTGTTAATACTTCATTTAAACCTTCAATAATTTTTTGAATACCTTTTTCTTCACCAGCACCAACATGAGCACCTGGATGAAGAACGATGTCTTTAGCACCTAGTGCTTCAGTACGTTCAATTTCTGATTGTAAGAATTCAACACCTAAATTAAATACTTCTGGTTTAGTTGTATTTGCAATATTAATGATATATGGTGCATGCACAACAATGTTAGATAAACCATATTCTTTCATTGCTGCTTTACCATTTTCAATATTTAAATCTTCAATCTTTTTACGTCTTGTGTTTTGTGGAGCACCTGTATAAATCATAAATGTAGAAGCATTATAACTTGCCGCTTCTTCTGCTGCTTGTAATAGCATCTTCTTACCACTCATTGAAACGTGTGATCCAATTAACATATTTGACACCTATCCTTTTCTACTTTGTCTTTTAGTTCTCTTAGAATGAGCTTTCTTCTCTTTAAATTTCAACTCATCTAATTCTCGTTTGAATTTCTTCTTATATCCAGGTTTTACTTTATTTTTATTGTTTCTTTTAATTTTTTGTTTTAGTGATTTTTCAATATTATCTTCTTTTTTTACACGTTTCGTACGCTTTTGACGATCTTTAATTTCTACAAATTCATCGTTTTTAATATCGACATGTTTAAACTTGTAATTATGCTTCTCAATTTGTGTAATTAAATCATCTTCATCTGGTGTATATAATGTAATTGCGATACCTTTATAATCACCACGACCTGTACGACCAACTCTATGTGTAAAGAAGTCTATTTCTTTAGGTAAATCATAGTTGATAACGTGACTTACGCCTTCAATATCAATACCACGTGATGCTAAATCACTTGCGACAACAAATTCAAAGTCTAATTGTTTAATACGCTTCATTTGTTGTGTTCTTTCTCTAGGTGATAAACCACCATGGATAACCCCAACTTTATATCCCTCTTCTGATAAATACGCAACTAATTCATCTGCTCTATCACGGCTATTAGCAAATATAATTGCTAAATAAGGATTAATCACATTCATAACTTTTAAGACTTTTTCTTTTTTCTCAACACCTTTAGTCGGTATTAAGTAAAAGTCGATATTGTCTTTGTTAGATGATGCTGTTTCAATTTCAACAAATTCAGGATTACTTAAATATTTATTTAAGAATGGATGTAATGCTTTAGGAATCGTTGCACTAAATACTGAAATTTGTGCGTTTTCATCTAATCTACTCGCAATACTATCTACTTTAGGCATAAATCCTAAATCAATCATTAAATCTGCTTCATCTACAACTACTGACTTCGCTAGATGTAAATCTAAAGCACGCTCTACAGCCATATCATCAATTCTATTCGGTGTTCCTACAACAACATGTGGTGTATTTTTAGATTTATCAATATCTCTTGATTTATCTGTTCCACCAATGTATAAGCTAACTTTTACACCTTTTTTAAATTGAGTTAAATGTGAAGCTGCATCATATAATTGCTTTGCTAATTCTCTTGTTGGTGCCAAAATAATCACTTGTGGTTCTTTTATATCGACGTCAATTTTATCAAATAATGGTAATAGAAATGCGTGTGATTTCCCAGTACCAGTTTGAGATTGTCCTATTATATTAGATCCTTTTTTAATTTTGGGTATAACTCTTCGCTGTATTTCTGTTGGCTGGTTAAAATGTAAATCTTTAACGGCCTCTACTAATTCATTTTCAAGTTGAAAATGTTCAAACGGATGCTTAGACATAAGCGACCCTCCTCGTTTCTTTTTCACTTCATACATTATATAGTAAATGCGCACTTTATGATAGGCTAAAAGATTTATTTTGAATTTTTATTTCGTTTCTTTAAGACTTGTGTGTTTGTTATAATAGACATTAATAAGGAGGGCAATTTATGGAAATTATAAAGATTACCCCTAGAGGCTATTGTTACGGTGTTGTAGACGCTATGGTTATTGCTAGAAATGCATCTTTAGATAAGTCACTTCCAAGACCCATTTATATACTAGGCATGATTGTTCATAATAAACATGTGACTGATGCTTTTGAATCTGATGGCATTATTACGTTAGATGGTCCGAACAGATTGAAGATTTTAGAACAAATTGATGAAGGTACCGTTATATTTACTGCGCATGGTGTGTCACCTGAAGTCAAAAGACGTGCTAAAGAAAAAGGACTCGTTTGTATAGATGCGACATGTCCAGATGTAGATAATACACATCAGTTAATACGTGACGTTAAATCAAATGGTTATCACGTCATTTATATTGGTAAAAAAGGACACCCAGAACCTGAAGGCGCAGTTGGTGTGGCACCTGATATCGTACATCTCGTTCAAACTTTAGAAGATATCGATGCCTTGCCTGAAGCATTAATGAACCAAAAACTCATCGTAACGAATCAAACAACTATGTCACAATGGGATGTTAAACATCTTATTGATGAATTAAAAGTTAAATATCCTCATATTGAAGTACATGAAGAAATTTGTTTAGCAACACAAGTTAGACAAGAAGCTGTTGCCACACAAGCAGATAAAGCAGATTTACTCATTGTCGTTGGTGATCCTAAAAGTAATAATTCAAATAGATTAGCCCAAGTTTCTAAAGAAATCGCACATACAAACGCATATCGAATTGCTGATTTAAGTGAATTAAAATTAGAATGGCTACAAGACATCGAAAGTGTAGCTGTAACGGCAGGTGCTTCAACTCCAACACCTATCGTTAAAGAAGTCATAGATTATATTAAAAATTATGACCCAACAGAAGTAAATGACGCAAACTTAACCAGTAATGTACCTGTTGAAAAAATATTACCAAAAATCAAAAAGCCTAAACCTGTAAAAATAATGGACTAAAAAAACTGCCGAGTGAATTCGGCAGTTTTTTACATATATTGATAAGGATCTGTATTAATAGAAGATGTTAACACTTTAATCGTTCCATTTGTCCATTCTTCTAATAATGACTTTAATCCTTCTTTCATAACATACTCACTATAATGATTAACATCTAAGACGTTTATACCGTCCATTAGTGCATCTAATGCTTCGTGATGTTTAACGTCTCCAGTAATAAATAAATCAGCTTGTTGTGCTTTAGCTAAATTTGCATATTCAATACCCGCACCACCAACAATTGCGACGCGTTTTATTTGCGCTGATTGGTCTCCTATAAATCTAACTGCTGGTATAGCGAGCTTTTCTTTATAGTTTTGCACAAATTCATTTACTGATTGCGTTACATTTAATTCTCCGATAATTCCTAAGCCTACAGAAGATGTTCTCGACATTTTGATGAAATCATAAACGGGTTCTTCATATGGATGCGTTTGAATAATGAGTTCTTTAGCAAGTGCTAAATCTTTATCATCAACCATTAATTCTAATTTCGTTTCATAAACTGTCTCAGTCTTATCAGCTTGTCCAAGGTGTGGATTAGCTGTTGCGCTCGGTTTAAATTGGCCTTTACCTTGAGACTGGAAAAATACTTCGCTGTATTCTTCTGTTTGAGCTAAATGATGTTCATTAAATGCAGCTTTCATTGCTTCAACATCTTGATCAGGTAAGAAAATTTGTACTTTATAATATGATTCTTGTTGTTCTTCTAATACTTTCATATTACTTAATCCTATTTGTTGTCCAATCATGTAACTAACGCCTTTAGGATGTACATCAAGATTTGTATGAAGTGCTATCAAATTGATGTCATGCTGAATCAATTTACGAATAATTGGACCATAGCTTTTATCCGTAATATTTTTAACACCTTTAAAAATAAGTGGATGATGTGCAATTATCGTATTGATATTGTTTTGAATGGCTTCATCTACAACTTCTAACGTACAATCTAATGTTGTTAATACACCGTTCACTTCACTTTTTTCTGAACCAATTAATAAACCAACATTATCCCAAGATTCACTCGTAGAAAATGGAACTTGTTTATCAATTTCGTGTAATAGCTCTTGAATAATCATTAAAGCACCTCTTTTATTTGAAGTATTTGTTGATTAATTTCATTATACCTATTTTTATCCTCATGATGTTCTAATTGTTTACTAATTTTATTAAGTGACTCTAACTCTCTTTCCCATTTTTCATAGAATAAATCATTTTTATTGGCTAATAATTTAGGACCAAATTTTAATTCTAATTCATTTAGGTCCATCTCACCTTTTTTAGCCACTATGATTTCATATATATGTTTTTTATCTTTAATAAGTTGTTCATCAACGATTTGATAACCAATGCTTTGTAATACTTTTCTAATTGGTAACGCATGTATATTAGCTTGTAAAATTAGATCAGGATGCCCAGTTAACTTATGCTTTCCTTCTTCAATAATTTGAGCAATTAATGGACCACCCATGCCACAAATCGTGATGGCATCGATCGTATCGTCTACTACTTCTAAACCGTCGCCCAGTTTAACTTCAATAAGTTCATTCATACCATATAATTTAGTATTCTTTTGAGCAGCAAGAAAAGGTCCTTTAACAACTTCTCCAGCAATCGCTTCTTTAATTAATCCATTTTGAATTGCGTATATAGGTAAATATGCATGATCGGAACCGATATCTGCTAATTTATGATGATTTAAATATTCACTTACCTTCATTAAACGTTTATTTATTTGGATCATTATTTTTCCCTTTCATTAAAAAAATCTTTTGCAATAGCAAAAGATTTTTTTGTGTTATTTAGCGCCATCTTTTAAGTACTTGACAAGTGTGTCTAAATCTTTATTTGAAATAGTAGCTTCGTCATGTGCAGGCATTGAACCTTTACCTTCACGAATGATTTTTTTCATTTCATCGGCACCTTTTTTGCTTCCAGCTAATTTAGGTCCCATTCCACCTTCAAGATTTTGTCCATGACAACTTGTACAATTGTCCTTAGCGAATGTAGCTGCATCAAACTTTTCAGTTTTTGCACCGCCACCGCCTTCTTTTTCTTCCTCTTTGTTAGCACCATGTGCTGACATGAAGAATATTAATCCTACACCGAGTAGTAAAATCAGAATAAACGGGATAACAGGATTACGATTCATTCATACAACCTCCCTTTTGTTAAACCTTCATACAATTATATTTTATATTAAAACAAGGCATTGTCAAAGGCTTTTTGGGATTAATATAAACTTTTCATGTTTAATCCATAAAATCTTTCAAACGCTTACTTCTAGATGGGTGTCTTAACTTGCGTAATGCCTTCGCTTCTATTTGACGAATACGTTCTCTTGTAACACCAAATACTTTACCAACTTCTTCAAGAGTTCTTGTTCTACCATCATCAAGACCAAATCTTAATCTTAATACATTTTCTTCTCTGTCAGTTAATGTATCTAATACATCTTCTAATTGTTCTTTAAGCAATTCATATGCAGCATGATCTGATGGACTTTGTGCATCTTGGTCTTCAATAAAGTCGCCTAAGTGACTGTCATCTTCTTCACCAATTGGCGTTTCTAATGATACTGGTTCTTGAGCAATTTTCAGAATTTCACGAACTTTTTCTGGTGGTAAGTCCATTTCTTCACCAATTTCTTCAGGAGATGGGTCTCTGCCTAAATCTTGTAGTAATTGACGTTGAACACGAATCAATTTATTGATTGTTTCAACCATATGAACTGGGATACGGATTGTACGTGCTTGGTCAGCAATCGCTCTTGTAATTGCTTGACGAATCCACCATGTTGCATATGTTGAGAATTTGAAACCTTTGTTAAAGTCGAATTTTTCTACGGCTTTGATTAGACCCATATTACCTTCTTGAATAAGATCTAGGAATAACATACCTCTACCTACATAACGTTTAGCGATACTTACAACAAGTCTTAAGTTCGCTTCAGCAAGACGTGATTTCGCAACTTCGTCACCTTGCTCGATACGTTTAGCTAATTCGATTTCTTCTTGTGCAGTTAATAAATTGACGCGTCCGATTTCTTTTAAGTACATTCTTACTGGGTCGTTTATTTTAACACCTGGAGGAGCACTTAAGTCATTTAAATTTAGTTTGTCATTTGTATCACTTGAATCTTTTTCATTAATAAGATTGATTTCATTCTCATTAATTAAATCAAAGAAATCATCCATTTGATCTGGATCCATTTCGAAGTTTTGCAATTTATCTGCAATTTCTTCGTGACTCAAATGTCCTGCTTTTTTACCTTGTTCAATTAATTGGTGCTTAACTTGTTCAATTGTAAGCACTTCTTCATTATTAGCGCTATTAATTTTGTTTAATTCTTTATCAGACATGAATAGGCCTCCCGGGTTATTAACTCTTACATTCTATTCCGATTATATTGTACAATTTGTTCTAAATATTGCCTTTGCAGTGCGATATCGCCTGCTTGCATTGCTTTATTCAATTGTTGATTCAAATATTCTATGGAATTTTCTTTGTGTTCGTTAGGACTGATAATCCTAATGTAGTCTTCGATTTCTTCTGTCTCTGGTTCATCATTGATGAGCAATGAATCTAGATACATAACCGTTTCAATGATTTGATGTTCTTCAATGTAACTTGAAAAATCACTTATGTTAAAAACATCGTTATTCTTATAATACCCATTTAAACGTGAAAAAATCACTCTATTATTCAATGAAGTGAAGTCTTCTTGATTAATCCTAGAATGATATTCTAAAAATAGCTGTTTATGATTCATAAAATGTTTTAACAACGCTTGCTCTGCTCTACCGACTTTATCAAGTTTTTTTTCCTTCATTTCAGGAACGAAATTATTATAATCGGTATAATTTTGAACAATATTAGGCGAAAGTCGATTTTTTAGACTGTTAACATCTACTTTATACAAATCTGCTACTTGTTGCAATACTTTTTTTCTTAAAAATTCCGATTGAATCAGATTGATGTCATGAATCAACTCTTCAATATGTTGTTCATGTTTTAAATCATTATTTTCGTTGGCATAATATAATTGTTGCGCTTTATATGCAACATATGATTGTTTTTGCCCTTCAACAAATGATTTGAAAGCATCACTTCCGTATTCTGTAATATAATCATCAGGGTCCATCGTTTTTGGTAAATTGACAACAAAGACATTTAATCCTTCATTTAATAAGTCTTTACCAACATTTATGGCAGCTTCTTTTCCTGCGAAATCTCCATCATACAGTAAAGTTACATTAGATGCCAGTTTTTTGACCATCGTAACGTGTTCTCTAGATAATGCTGTACCCATTGTTGCTACAACTTGTTTAATATCCGCTTCGAATGATTTTATGACATCCATAAATCCTTCTAATAGAATAACTTCATCATTTTGTCTTATAAATTTCCTTGCGCGATCAATGTTGTATAACATTTTTCTTTTTTGGAATATAGGTGTTTCTGGACTGTTTAAATATTTCGGCGATTGATCGGTATACGTTCGACCAGAGAAACCAACTGTCTTACCTTGGAAATTTAACAATGGAAAGATGATTCTGTCTCTGAATCGGTCAAAGTAATCAAACGTTTCATCATTTCGGCTTAACAAACCTGCTTCATAAGCAAGTACAGCATCATAACCATTTTTCTCTAAAAAGTCATGCGTGAATTTCGAATGGTTTGGTGCATATCCAATTTTTCTATCATTAATCAATTCTTCAGTGAAACCTCTTGATTTTAAATAGTTTAAAGCTGCCTCACCTTCTTCAGTATGCTTCAATATATAATGGTAGTTATTTGCCATCAACTCATGCATTTCAATCATTTTGATATGGTCATCCACAATACCTTCAGTTGGTGCTGTTTCTTGCTGTTCTATATGAATATCTACTTTATCACCCAATTCTCTGACTGCATCGACAAATGATATTCCTTTAATTTCTTGAATAAATTGAAAAACATTGCCGCCTTTCTTACAACCAAAGCAATGACAAATTTGTTTATCTTCAGATACTGAAAACGACGGTGTCTTTTCATCATGGAAAGGACATAATCCAATGTAATTACGTCCTCTCTTTTCTAGTTTCACATATTCACTTACGACATCTAATATGTCATTCTTCTCACGTATTTCATTAATGAGTTCTTGTTCTATACGCATCCTGTCACCCTTTAACGGTTTTGTTGTGTAATGATTTTAATAATGTCATTTGCTGTTTCTTCTATAGCTTTGTCAGAAACATCTAGTACAGGACAGCCAATTTTCTCAACAATTTCCTCGAAGTATCTTAATTCTTCTTCGATTCTGTCATCTTTCGCATAATTAGCATCATCACTTAAACCTAATTGAATTAATCTTGCTCTTCTAATCGCATTAAGGTTTTTTTGATTAATTTTTAAAGCGATACATTTCTTAGGATCTATTTCAAATAATCCTTCTGGTGGTGCAACTTCAGGCACTAATGGTACATTCATTACTTTATAACGTTTATGTGCCAAGTATTGTGACAATGGTGTTTTTGAAGTTCTAGATACACCAATAAGAATGATATCAGCTTTTGGTAAGCCACGTGGATCTCTACCATCATCATATTTAACCGCAAATTCGATTGCTTCAATTTTCTTGAAATAATCTTCATCTAATTTATGGATATTGCCTGGCTCATTAAGTGGGGCTTCATTAAGTTCATTGCTTAATATGCTCATCAATGGACCCATAATGTCTACATTTTCTATATTATTTTCTTCTAATTTTTCTTTTAAGTATAATCGCATTTCTGGTTTAACCAATGTATAAACGACTATTGATTTTTGTTCTAATGCTAATGATACAACTTCATTAATATTACTTTCATTCTCTATATACGGTAATCTGACAATATCTAAAGCATTTCCTTCTGTCTTATATTGAGACGTACATGCTTTCGTAACAAGCTCTGCCGTTTCTCCTACTGAATCGGATGCTATAATTATTCTTATCTCTTCCATTTAACTAATTCCTCCTACTCATCTTCAATAAGTGAAACAAATGCTCTTGTGATCGTTGTTTTTGTAATTCTGCCTTTAACTTTCATTTTGTCGCCTTTAAGTTTTTTGACAACTGGTATTGCATCTATTTGTTTATCAATTAATAATTTAGCTGCATAAATCAATAAGTCATCTTCTAAACATACTGTTATGTTTGGCATTCTACTCATATTAATACTAACAGGTGTATCTTTTAAGCTTTGACCACCTATTGCTGCTCTCAGTAAATCTTTTCTCGAACAAACGCCGATTAAATTCCCTTCATTATTTATAACAAATAATGTGCCAACATCTTCTAAAAACATCTTACATATTGCTTCATATACAGAAATACTTTCTTCTATTACGACTGGTATCGCCATCGATTCTTTTACGGTCATTTTTTTAATTGAATCACTTAATAATTGTGTACTTGATTTCCCTGTATAAAAATATCCTACTCTAGGTCTTGCATCAAGATAACCTGCCATTGTTAAAATTGCTAAATCTGGTCTTAAAGTTGCTCTTGTTAAACTTAATCGTTCAGCTATTTTTTCTCCTGTAATGGGTCCATTGTTCTTAACAATTTGTACAATTTGTTCTTGTCTTTGATTTAATTCGATTGCTCTCACCCCTTCGAACACAATTCAGATAGATTAATTATAACATGTAACGCAAATATTGCTCAATTTGAATATCTGTTTTCACTTGATAACTCTCCCATACCGTGCTATATTTTAATTAACTTTGAAATAAAAGCGAGTTAAGGATGGTGAAAGCTTAACATTAAAGTTTTGGCTTACAAAATTTTATAAAAAGTGAGTGGCTACACTAATTTGGGTGGAACCGCGGGTAATATACTCGTCCCAAGGCATTATTTGATGATGTCTTGGGGCTTTTTTAATTTAATTGAGGAGTGAATTTTTATGGCAAAAGATATGGATAAGGTAGTAACATTAGCAAAACATAGAGGGTTTGTATTCCCTGGTAGTGAAATTTATGGTGGTTTAGCAAACACTTGGGACTATGGTCCACTTGGTGTTGAACTAAAAAATAACATTAAAAAAGCATGGTGGCAAAAGTTTGTTCAACAATCTCCATACAACGTTGGACTAGATGCAGCTATTTTAATGAACCCAAGAACTTGGGAAGCTTCAGGTCACTTATCAAACTTTAACGATCCAATGATAGACAACAAAGATTCTAAAATTCGTTACAGAGCAGATAAATTAATTGAAGATTACATGCATAATGTTGAAGGTGATGAGAACTTTATCGCTGACGGTATGAGCTTTGATGAAATGAAACAATTAATTGATGATAAAGGCATCACTTGTCCTGAAAGTGGTACAGCAAACTGGACAGACATTCGTCAATTCAACTTAATGTTCAAAACATTCCAAGGTGTTACTGAATCTTCAACAAACGAAATTTTCTTACGTCCTGAAACTGCACAAGGTATTTTCGTAAACTATAAAAACGTTCAACGTTCTATGCGTAAAAAATTACCATTCGGTATTGCGCAAGTTGGTAAATCATTCAGAAACGAAATTACACCTGGTAACTTCATTTTCAGAACAAGAGAATTCGAACAAATGGAACTTGAATTCTTCTGTAAACCTGGTACTGAAATTGAATGGCAAAATTACTGGAAAGACTTTGCTGCAAAATGGTTAAAAGATTTAGGTATTAAAGAAGAAAATACAAAATTACGTGACCATGACGAAGACGAATTAAGTCACTACTCAAATGCAACAACAGATATCGAATATAAATTCCCATTTGGTTGGGGAGAACTTTGGGGTATCGCTTCACGAACAGATTACGACTTAAAACAACATAGTGAATTCAGTGGTGAAGACTTCAAATATCACGATCAAGAAACAAATGAAAAATTCATCCCTTACTGTATCGAACCATCATTAGGTGCTGACCGTGTAACATTAGCATTCTTATGTGACGCATACGAAGAAGAAAATGAAGGTGAGAAAGACCAACGTACAGTATTGCATTTCCACCCTGCTTTAGCACCTTATAAAGCAGCAATCTTACCATTAAGCAAAAAACTTTCACCAGATGCTATTAAAGTATATGAAAAATTAAGTGAAAGATTTGCAATCGACTTTGATGAGTCACAATCAATCGGTAAACGTTACCGTAGACAAGATGAAATTGGTACACCATACTGTATCACATTTGACTTCGATTCATTAGAAGACAACCAAGTTACAGTACGTGACAGAGACACAATGGAACAAGTACGTATGCCAATTGATGAAGTTGAAAACTTCTTAGCTGAAAAAATTAGATTCTAATACTAAACAAAAAACAGAGCAAAAACTTATAAATTAAGTTTAGCTCTGTTTTTTTATAATTAAGTTGTTAAGAAACCATTACGAAACACTTCACATAAGACTTTTACATTTTTAAGTTTTCGAGTTGGTTGAGTAATTTTTTGGTTCTAAATACAACTCCAACGTATTCGTCATACATATTATCGATTAAAGTTTGTATTTCTTTTTTGACTTGTTCGTTTATTTTAAAACTGTTTAAATGTTTGATCGGTAATTGATACATAAGATTCATAAAATATAATGCTCTATTAGATATTCGATATGCATGTTCATCGTGTATTAATGCTTGATTGCTAAGTGGTCCGTTATATTTGAAACTATAGGCATTTAGTTGCTGTTGATCCATATCTCCTGTTACGACGCACGCATTAAAAGTTGGTTCATAACCATATTTAGGCATACATTTCAACGCAACAATCATGCTCATCGTATCTGCATCAACGCCTCTTTCTACTGCTTGAAATACACCTAACAATAAATCATAAAAGAATACATCATGTTCTTCCGCTTCTAACGCCTTATCTACGACTTCTATACAATATGCACCATATGCACTTTTAAAAATATCGGATTGCATCGTTCTATGACTGTTTATAATATCAGCAGATGATAGTGTGCCCATTCCTTTAAACTTCGAAAAAATAAACAAGCCATGTACAAAGGGCTGAGTAGCACCTTGTAGTGGATGACTTGTTTTTTTAGCACCACGTGCCATTAATGGAACTTTATGACCGTGTTCATTTAATATAGTGATGATTTTATTGTTTTCACCATAATCTACAGAGCGAATGACAAATCCTTCTTGTTTATAAAGCATTATATCATCGCCTCCATTCTACTTAATACTCGTCTTCTCTATAACCAATTTGTTTAATGAAATTAGGTTTATTACGCCAATCTTTTTGTACTTTAACCCATAAATCCAAGTATACTTTTGAGCCAAGTAGCATTTCAATATCTCTTCTTGCACGTTTACCTATTTCTTTAAGCATTTTACCGCCTTTACCAATGACAATGCCTTTTTGTGAGTCTCTTTCAACATAAATTGTTGCTTCTACTTGGACTTTCTCACCTTCTGCTTTAGTCATTTTATCAACGTTCACACCGATAGCATGCGGAATTTCTTGATTCGTAAGGTGTAATGCTTTCTCTCTTATCAACTCAGCTACAACAAATTGTTCTGGGTGATCAGAAATTTGGTCTTTAGGATAATACATTGGACCTTCTTCAAGGTACTTTTTAAATTGTTCTAGTAGTGTCTCAATGTTTAATCCTTCTAATGCTGAAATTGGAATAATTTCTGCAAAATCCATTGTTTTTTGATACTTTTCAATTTCAACTAATAGTTGATCAGGGTGAATTAAATCTATTTTATTTAACACTAAAAATACTGGTGTTTTCGTTTGTTTCAACAATTCGATAATGTATTCGTCGCCTTTACCGATGCTTTCATCAACATTAACCATAAACATGATTAAGTCTACTTCTTTTAAAGTATTTTTAGCGATTTTCATCATGTAATCACCTAAAGCATGTTTAGGTTTATGAATACCAGGTGTATCAATAAATATCATTTGAGCATCATTTGTTGTTAATACACCTTGCACTTTGTTTCGAGTCGTTTGTGCTTTATCAGACATTATCGCTACTTTATGACCAATAACTTTATTCATAAAAGTAGATTTACCAACATTAGGTCTACCTATTATAGATATAAACCCTGATTTAAATTCATTCATTTATTCTAGATCCTTTCCTGAGAAACCTAAAGGTAATAATTCATTAACTGTAGTTTCAATTCTTTCATTTGTTTGATGTGTTAAAAATACTGGCATGTCATCATCACATAACTCTTTTAACACTTGTCTGCATGTGCCACATGGAGATGATGGTTTATCAGCATCTACTGTAACTGTAATACATTTGAAGTCTCCCGGTCTATACCCATCTGACATTGCTGCAACGAGTGCAGATCTCTCAGCACAAATTGTTGATGGGTAAGCTGCATTTTCAATGTTAGCACCATAATAAGCTTTACCATCTTTCGTTACTAAATATGCACCTACATTAAATTTAGAATATGGTGTATATGCTCTCTTTTGTGCTTCTCTTGCACCTTCATACCACTCTTGTTTGAATTCCATACCATTTCCCCCTATATGTTTATATTATTTTTGGTAAAAATATGATTATCCCGATTATTGCAGCCATTATTGATGTTAATAAAACGGCTAAAGCGGCTGTATCTTTAGCATGTTTAGCAAGTAAGTTATATTCATCCGTAAACATATCTACTACATACTCTATAGAAGTATTAATAACCTCTACAATGAGTACACTAAATATTGCAAATAAAATCCATAACCATTCAAATGTATTGAGATTTAATATTAAACTAACAATCAATACAAGTACAGCGAATATAAGATGTAATAAAAAGTTTTTATCTTTTTTTAGAATCGTCACTAAACCTGCTAAAGGAAATTTAAAGCGATTTACAAATTTATTCACGTGTTAATCCAAATTCATTTAATATTTCATCTTGTCGAGAAAACATTTCTTTTTCATCTTCTTCAGTCATATGATCATAACCTAGTAAATGTAAAAATCCATGTAATGCTAAAAATCCTAATTCTCTACTCAAACTATGATTATAAGACTCAGCTTGCTCTTTAGCAACTTCAAGACAGATGATAATATCACCTAACACTCTAGGCATATCTAAGCCTTCTATTTCAGGCTCATCTTCTTCTAACGAAAATGAAATAACATCTGTTACTTTATCTTTATCGCGATAATCACGATTGATAGCTTGAATCTCTTCTTCATCGACAAATGAAATTGAAAGTTCTGCTTCTTCAGTAATATTTTCCTTTTTAGCAGCAAAAGTGAGCAATGATTCAATTTGATTTTTTGTATCTTCATCAATTACTTGTTGCTCATCTATAAAATCCATTGTTAGCATATTATTTCTCCTCTTCGTATGCGTTTATTATTTTACCTACTAATGGGTGTCTCACAACGTCTGTTTGTTCTAAGTATGTCATTGCTATACCTTTTACACCACTTAATCGTTGATCAGCTTCAATTAATCCACTTTTCACACCTTTAGGTAAATCGATTTGTGTACGGTCACCTGTTACAACCATTTTTGAACCGAAACCTAATCTTGTTAAGAACATCTTCATCTGTGGGTGTGTTGTATTCTGAGCTTCATCTAGGATTACAAACGCATCATCTAATGTACGACCTCGCATATAAGCAAGTGGTGCGATTTCTATCGTACCTCTTTCAATTAAGCGTGATGTTTGCTCAGTTCCTAACACTGTATGAAGCCCATCATATAAAGGTCTTAAATAAGGGTCTACTTTTTCTTTTAAATCACCTGGTAAGAAACCTAATGATTCACCTGCTTCAACTGCAGGACGCGTTAATACGATACGTTTCACTTGTCCTAGGCGCAATGCCCTTGCAGCCATTACAACAGCTAAGAAGGTCTTCCCTGTACCTGCTGGACCTATACCGAATACTAAGTCATTGTTCTTTATATTATTGATATATACTCTTTGACCCATTGTTTTAGCTCTTATTATTTTGCCATTACTATCTTTAGTGATTTCTTCATCATATAAATTAATGAGTTGATCGATTGTTCCTTTGTCAGCCATTTTAACAGCTGCTTGGACATCATTAATCGTTATACTCGCACCACTCTCGATTACTTTTAATAAGTTCAATAATACTTTTTCAGCTTTTTCAACATTTTCTATACGTTTACCACGGACAGCAATTTCTTGTCCACGTGTTAATATATCCACCTCGAGTTCATTTTCAATATACTTTATGTGCTCATCTCCGTTACCCAACAGAGCTTGAGCTTGATCCATATTCTCGATTTGAATTAATGTAGGCATTAAATATCTCCTTTATAAGTTGAATTGTTGACACTTTAAATGTACCAAACCTTATTGTAACGTGCAATCTTATGCACTTTATTTTGTATATTATTTAGTTTTTCACGTGCAATAATGAGATTTCTAACTTTTTCATATTCATGTAGTCTATTGCTATTATTTAATTTAATTTTAGGATTAATTCGAATTAATGTAATAATAAACTCACGTTCTTCAATTGGACTCACTTTTTCGACCAATTCACCTTTTGAAACAATTTCTAACATACTGTTGCCTTCTATGGATTTAGTCATATTAATTTGATCGATATCAAAGATATTGTAACGATTTTTGAATAATCCTCTTCTTATGGATAAAAAATGCTCTTTTATTGTGTATCTTTCAAAAAGAATGTTTAAAATTATAAGAAAAACGAGAATAAAAGTAATGACTATTAAATACTTATTACTAATAAAAAGCGGTATTAAAGCAATAAAAAATAATAAAATCGAAATGATAATAGATAATATACTCTGTTTTTTCTTAAATACCATTTTCATCACACCCTCTTGAATCCTACCTTTATTGTAAGTCTAAATGGTATTTTTGTGAATAAAAAACAAGCTGAGACATTACATTATGTCCCAGCTTGTTTATATTCGTTATTTTAATTCATTTGGTCTTTTTAAAATTTCTGACCAAATGATACCATTTACGACTTGGTTTTCATCAACATTGATTGCTTCATCGTTAAACTTATGTTTACTGTTTAAATAGAGTTGTTTAACCATCGCTCTTCTCGTTCTTTCTGAAAGTTGCGTGTTGTTGATAATTTGCTCTGCTTCTTTTTCAACATCAGCTATACTTTCACGCTGTACATTCATTAAAGACTTTTTCTCTTCTTGGCTGTATGCCAATAGCTGTTTGATTGCTTCTTGTTGTTTTTTAGGTCTATTTTTATGAATTTGTTCTTTCTTCTGATTGATATAAGCATTCTCATGCTCATTAGATGTTTGCTCTGGTTGTTGTTCTACTTTATGTGTTTGAACAACAGGTCTTTCAACATCTATATTATATTGTTTAAGATGATTGGCAAGTTGATCTGCTAAGTTTTTATAATGGCCAGACATTCGTTCAGTTGAACTTGTTTCTGCTTTTTGTTTATAAGTTTCATACTTATTAACTAACTCTTTTAATTCTTGCTCAGCAGATTTTTTCTTATCTTCAGCTTGTCTATTTACTGGATTTTGTCTTTGTCTTGTTTGAGGTTGCTTATTTTTCTTTTTATTTTTAGAAGCGCCTTCGATTATACCGCTCACGACACTAAAAATAACCCAAATAACAAAGATGATAATGCCTATTTCCATTTTAAATCACCTCTCTTATTGGTTCGGTGAATTAGAATCTTGTGGCTTTGTACTCTTATTGATTGCTTCTCTCATGCCAGTGTCAGCTTCTATATTTTTTAAATTATAGTAGTCTTTAACACCTAAATTGCCTGATTTAAGTGCTTCTGCCATTGCAAGTGGTACTTCTGCTTCTGATTCAACAACTTTAGAACGCATTTCTTGTACTCTTGCTTTCATTTCTTGCTCAGTAGCAACGGCCATTGCACGACGTTCTTCGGCTTTAGCTTGTGCAATATTTTTATCAGCAAGTGCTTGTTCAGTTTGCAAGTCTGCACCAATGTTTTTACCGATATCCACATCAGCAATATCAATTGATAGAATTTCAAATGCTGTACCTGAATCTAAACCTTTACTTAATACTGTTTGTGAAATACTATCTGGATTTTCAAGTACTTTAGTGTGATGTTGACTTGAACCAATAGTTGATACAATACCTTCACCAACACGTGCGATGATTGTATCTTCACCAGCACCACCGACTAATCGATCAATGTTCGCTCTAACTGTAATTCTAGCTTTTGCTTTAACTTCGATACCATTCATCGCAACACCTGAGATAAATGGTGTTTCAATTACTTTAGGGTTAACGGACATTTGAACAGCTTCTAAAACGTCACGACCAGCTAAATCAATCGCTGCCCCTCTTTCAAATACTAAGTTGATTTCTGCTCTTTGAGCCGCAATAATTGCATCAACTACTCTATCAACATTACCTCCTGCAAGATAATGAGATTCTAACTGGTTCGTTGTTAATGCTAAACCAGCTTTGTGCGCTTTGATTAATGGGTTAATAACACGTCTAGGTGATACACGTCTCAAACGCATACCAACTAAAGTACCAATACCTACTTTTACGCCTGCTGCAATAGCTGAAATCCATAATCCTACTGGTACAAATGAGAATAAAATCATAAGTAGTACGATTAATATGACAGCAATAATTACAAAAGCAATTAAACCTGATAACATATGCATTTCTCTCCTTGTCTAAATTAAATTTCTCTTACGACAACTCTTGTACCTTCAACCTGTACAATTTTAACTTGCTTATCCTTCTGAATAAAACTACCATCTGAAACAGCATCTATTCTTTCGTCATCAACAAGTATAATTCCTGAGGGCCTCAATGCAGTGTATGTTGTACATATTTTGCCAATCAAATGACTTCTATCATCATGAGATGTATAGCCAGATTCTTTATTTGTAGAGTCTCTAAGAATGACTTTATCAAAGAATGGTATTTTACGATTGAATCCTTTCACTAATATCACCCACTCTATCGTTGTTAGAATTAATGCTACAGCAATAATCATACCCATAGTTAAGATATTTTCTCCAACTAATACGAAACTACCAATAATGGCAATAAAACCAAGGATACCTAGTACTGCTCCTATAACAAATAATTCAATTATTACTAACAATGCACCGATCCCAAAAAGTAAAACAGAAATCAAACTAATTTCATCAATTAAAACGTAGCCGATGAAAAAGATAAGTGTACAAATAAAGCTTAAAATTCCCGCAAAATTAATACGTTCTGAATATAATTGATATAGTGCACCTAGAAAAATAATACAAGTCAGTATCAATGTGACTAATGGCGTTGTAATAAACTCACCAATAGACGACATACTTTGACTTGAAACAATACCTAAATTCAAGTTGTTCTGAAAATAAGCAAATATGTATTCATACCCTGATGTCAATAATCTCACCCCTCATATTTATTATACAATAAAATAGCCGTGAACTAAAACGTATATACATAATATTCTAAATTTATAAACTTAAATGTTTTTCAAATAAATAAAAGAACACATAAACGATATCGTTTATGTGTTCTTTATGACGTTCAACGTTAAATATTGTTCATTATAATTAATTAATATTCATTGAGGGAGTTCAATAAAAAATTAATTATTTAAATTTACGTTTACGTGCTGCTTCTGATTTCTTCTTACGCTTAACGCTTGGTTTTTCATAGAACTCACGTTTACGCACTTCTTGAATCGTACCGCTTTTTGAAACTGTACGTTTGAAGCGACGTAATGCATCTTCGATTGATTCGTTTTTACGAACTACTGTTTTAGACATCTGTATTTCCCTCCCTCCAAATATCAACAAAGCTTTATATGTCATTTACATAGTATATATTACTATGTACTTAAACATTATAAAATAAGTCATTTTTTAAGTCAATAATCATTTGTTATGAATATTAATATGCAACTAATCTTTCGTCTTTATTTGTTGCATGATCCACAACTTTTACAAGTTTACCTTTATTGATAGGATAACCTGGTGTTATAACTTTCACTTTCACTAATTCTCCAATTAGTGATTCATCGCCTTCAAATTCAATCTTCATGTAATTATCTGCATATCCGACTAGTTTACCATCAGTTGAACCTTTTTCTTCAGGTATCACTTCTAATACAGTTTGATCAAATTTAGAAGCATAATCTTTAGCTAATTGATTTGATAATTCAATTAAACGATGTACGCGTTCATTTTTAACTTCTTCATCAATTTGATCTGTCATTCTAGCTGCTGGTGTTCCTGTTCTCATAGAATAAGGGAACACGTGTAATTCAGAAAATTGATGTTTAACAATGAAGTCATATGTTTCTTGGAATTCTTCTTCAGTTTCACCGGGGAATCCAACAATTACATCACTTGTAACAGCTAAACCTGGTAAAGCTTTATGCAATTTTTGTAATCTTTCAGAGAAGTGTGCCATCGTATATTTTCTTCTCATACGTTTCAATACAGTATCAGAACCTGATTGTAATGGTATATGAAGATGTCTTACAACTTTAGTTGATTTATCGATAACATCAATAACTTCATCTGTAAGCTGACTCGCTTCTATAGATGAAATACGAATTCTTTCAAGATTTTCAACTTGTTCTAGATCTCTTAATAATTGCGCTAAGTTATAATCTTTTAAATCTTCACCATATCCACCTGTATGAATACCTGTTAAAACAATTTCTTTATATCCTGAGTTTACAAGTGTTGTTGCTTGGCTTACTACTTGTTCAGGATCTCTTGATCTCATTAACCCTCTTGCCCATGGAATGATACAGAAAGTACAGAAATTATTACAGCCTTCTTGAATTTTTAATGATGCACGTGTTCTGTCAGTAAAGTATGGAACTTCTAATTCTTCATACTTTCTGTTTTTCATAATATTACCTACACCATTAATAGGTTGTCTGCTTTGTTTATAGTCCTCAATATAAGAAATAAGTTTATGTCTATCTTGAGTACCTACAACAATATCAACGCCCGGAATTGCCATAATTTCAGCAGGAGATGTTTGAGCATAACAACCTGTTACACAAACAACTGCATCTGGATTTTTACGTATTGCTCTTCTAATCACTTGTCTACTCTTCTTGTCGCCTGTATTTGTTACAGTACAAGTATTAATGATAAAGACGTCAGCATTCGTTTCAAAATCCACTCTTTCGTAATCATTTTCCTTAAATAATTGCCAAATTGCTTCAGTTTCATAATGGTTTACTTTACAACCTAACGTATGGAACGCTACTGTAGCCAATTTTATTCACCTCATTAATTCTAATTGATAGCTTAAAGCAGCTAAAGCATACAATGGAGCGGTTTCAGCTCTTAATATTCTAGGTCCTAAACTCACCTTAATAGCATCATCATAAAGATTAACTTCATTTTCAGTTAATCCACCTTCTGGTCCAAATATCATTAAAACCTTTTGTCCATGTTTAAGGTTAGAACCAATTTGATGAAATTTGCTTGTTCCCCCACTTTTAGCTTCTTCTTCATAAGCTATTATTACATAATCATATTCATTCATATTATCATAAATTGATTTAAAATTCGACTTATACTTTATACTTGGTATAGTAAGTCTCATACTTTGTTCACTAGCTTCTTTAACAATTTTTTGCCATCTATCTAATTTTTTAGATATTTTTTTCTCGTCTAATTTGACAATAGATCTTTCGGATTGGACAGCAATAAAATGATGCGCACCCATTTCAGTTGCTTTTTGAAGCAACCATTCATATTTATCGCCTTTAATAAGCCCACTCGCAATCGTTATATCAACAGGTAGTTCCGTTTGTCTTGTAATGTCTTCTACCGTTTCTAACTCAATGCTATCGTCATGAAAAGCAATGATTTTTGAAATTAACGACTTTTGATCTTCAAAAGTTAATATAATTTCTTGATCGATACTTTTGCGCATCACATTTTTAATATGATGTATATCATCTGTATTATGTATAAAAAAACGCTGATTTAACTCAGCGTTTTCTTGTAAGAAATATCTTTGCATCATTTCTCCTACTTTCTAGCTCGTATTGAAACCCAACCATCTTCACGTAGTACTTTTTCGATAGTATAACCAGTATTTTGTAGTTTTTCAATTATTTCATCGGATTTTTCTTCAATAATGCCTGAAGTAATAAAGTAGCCATTATCATTCAATCTTTCATAACTATCTTCTATCATTAAATCAATAATATGCGCTAATATATTTGCAATAACCACGTCATATTGTTCTGTTTCTTCAGTAAGCAAATTGCCAGTATCTGCGACGATATCTTTTTCACAATCATTGATTTCAAAGTTTTCTTTAGCAACTTTAATTGCTAAATCATCTAAATCCACCGCTTTAATGTCGTTTACCCCTAGTAAATGACAAGCTATGCTTAGAATACCTGAACCTGTACCAACATCAATCACTTTGTGTTGAGGTTGTACAACCTCTTCTATATGTCTTAAACACATACTTGTTGTGGGGTGGTCACCTGTACCAAAAGCCATACCTGGATCCAGTTTGATGCAAAGATCACCTTCGTTATTTTGATATCCTTCTTGTTCCCAACTTGGAACAATCGCAAATCTTTCAGAAGCTTTAAACGGATGGAAATAATTTTTCCATTCATTTTCCCAATCTGATTCTTTAATAATCGTTTTCTCAAACGATAAAATTTCTGACTGAATGCCATTTACATTTGCAATTGTTTCTTGAATTTCTTGTTCTAATTGATCCGTAAATACTAATTCATTAAAATAACATTTAACCCTAATATCATGATCAGGATAATCTGCGGGATTTAATTCATAAATCTCACCGTATACATCTGTATGTTCTTTCTCTAATTCTGCTGAATCTTCAATTACGACACCATTTGCACCTAATTCATTTAACAATGCTGTAACTTCTGGTTCTGCTTCGCTATTTATCATGATAGAATACTCAATCCAATTCACAGGCTATTCTCCTTTAAAAAACTTTTTGGCTCTGTCTTTAAAGCTAGATGGTTGTTCTGTAATAGTTTCTCCACCTATTTCAGCAAACTCACGTAATAGTTCTTCTTGTCTTTCAGTCATTTTATCTGGTGTTACAACTTTAACAGTTACAAAGTAATCACCTTTACCGTAACCATGAACGTTTTGAACACCTTTTTCTCTCAATCTAAATTGTTTACCAGTTTGTGTACCTGCTGGAACGGTTAATGATACATTACCAGTCAATGTAGGAACAGTAATTTCATCACCTAATGCTGCTTGAGGAAATGATAGATTTAGATCATAGAAGATATTGTCTCCATCACGTCTAAATTTACTGTGTGGTTTCACTCTGAACACAACATATAAATCGCCTGCAGGTCCACCATTTACACCTGGTCCACCTTTACCAGCTAAGCGAATTTGTTGGTCATTATCAACACCTTCAGGTACTTTCACTTTGATTGTAACTTTTTTGTTTTGAGTACCTTTACCATGACAATCTGAACATTTTTCTTCAAATACTTGTCCAGAACCTTCACATTCAGGACAAACTTTTTGCGTTTGCATTCTGCCTAGAATAGTATTTTGTTCAACTGTTACATGACCTTGTCCGTTACAGTACGTACAAGTTTTTTTCTTAGTGCCAGGTTTAGCACCATTACCATGACATGTATCACATTCTACATCTTTACGAACTGTAATATCTTTTTCAGTACCAAATACAGCTTCTTCAAATGTTAATGTCATGCTATATTGTAAGTCATCACCTTGTCTTGGAGCGTTAGGATCTCTTCTAGCGCCACCGCCACCAAAGAATGAACCGAAAATATCTTCAAAGCCACCGAATCCAGAGAAGTCTTGTCCTCCAAATCCTTGTGATCCACCGAATCCTTGTTGCGGACCACTATGACCGAATCTGTCGTATTGCGCACGTTTGTTTTCATCACTTAGCACTTCATATGCTTCTGAAATTTCTTTAAACTTTGCGTCAGCACCTTCTTCTTGATTGATATCAGGATGGTACTTTTTTGATAATTTACGATAAGCTTTTTTTATTTCATCTTTAGAAGCATCTTTGGATACGCCAAGTACTTCATAATAGTCTCTTTTTGCCAATGTAATCTCTCCTTTACACACTGATTTATAATACGTATATGAATTAAAAAAGTCAAAGCCAATCACATTGACTTTGACTTTTTAATGATTAGTATTATTTTTTATCGTCTTCGTTGACTTCTGTATATTCAGCATCAACTACGTCATCATCGTTTGAAGTAGATTGGCCTTCAGCGCCTTCCGCACCTTGTTGTGCTTGTGCAGCTTGTTCATACATTTTAACAGATAATTGTTGTACGATTTCTTGAAGTGCATCTTTTTTAGTTCTGATATCTTCTATATCAGTACCTTCAAGTGCTTTTTTCAATTCTTCTTTAGCTTCTTCAGCTTTAGCTTTTTCGCTTTCATCAACGTTATCGCCAAGATCATTTAAAGTTTTTTCAACAGTAAATACCATTTGGTCTGCTTCATTTCTTAAATCGATTTCTTCACGACGTTTTTTGTCTGCTTCAGCATTTTTCTCTGCATCTTGAACCATACGATCGATTTCTTCATCTGATAATGATGAGCTTGATTCAATCGTAATTTTTTGTTCTTTGTTTGTACCTAAATCTTTAGCTGTTACATTAACGATACCATTTTTATCGATATCAAATGATACTTCGATTTGTGGCACACCACGTGGAGCTGGTGGAATATCCGTTAATTGGAATCGACCAAGTGTTTTGTTATCTGCTGCTAATTGACGTTCACCTTGTAATACGTGAATATCAACTGCTGGTTGGTTGTCAGCTGCAGTAGAGAATACTTGAGATTTAGATGTTGGAATTGTTGTATTTCTTTCGATTAATACTGTAGATACGCCACCCATAGTTTCGATACCTAATGATAATGGTGTAACGTCAAGTAATACTACATCTTTAACATCACCAGTGATTACGCCACCTTGAATTGCAGCACCCATTGCTACTACTTCATCAGGGTTAACACCTTTGTTAGGTTCTTTACCGATTTCTTTTTTGATTGCTTCTTGAACAGCTGGGATACGAGTTGAACCACCAACTAAAATAACTTCATCGATATCAGAATTAGATAATCCTGCATCTTTCATTGCTTGGCGAGTTGGACCCATTGTTCTTTCTACTAAATCGCTTGTTAATGATTCAAATTTAGCTCTTGAAAGTGTTGTTTCTAAGTGTAATGGACCATTTGCGCCACCAGAGATGAATGGTAATGAAATTTGAGTTGAAGATACGCCTGATAAGTCTTTTTTAGCTTTTTCAGCAGCATCTTTAAGACGTTGTAATGCCATTTTATCTTGTGATAAATCTATGCCATTTTCTTTTTTGAATTCTTCAACTAAATATTTAATGATAACGTCATCGAAATCGTCACCACCAAGTTTATTGTCACCTGCAGTTGCTAATACTTCGAATACACCGTCACCTAATTCAAGGATAGATACGTCGAAAGTACCACCACCAAGGTCAAATACTAATACTTTTTGATCTGTTTCAGTTTTATCTAAACCGTAAGCTAATGCTGCTGCAGTTGGTTCGTTAATAATACGTTCTACTTCTAAACCAGCGATTCTACCAGCATCTTTAGTTGCTTGACGTTCTGAGTCATTGAAATAAGCTGGAACTGTAATAACAGCTTTAGTTACTTTTTCACCTAAATAACTTTCAGCAGTTGATTTTAAGTTTTGTAAAATCATAGCTGAGATTTCTTGTGGTGTATATTCTTTATCTTCAACTTTCTCTTTATAATCAGTACCCATGTGACGTTTAACTGATTGAATTGTATTTGGGTTAGTTACTGCTTGACGTTTAGCAACTTCACCAACTTGTGTTTCACCATCTTTAAATGCAACAACTGATGGTGTTGTTCTGTTACCTTCTGGATTTTGGATTACTTTAGGTTCTCCACCTTCTAATACTGAAACTACTGAATTTGTTGTACCTAAGTCTATACCTATTACTTTACTCATAAGAATTATTCCTCCAATTTATAATTAATTAATCATCGAGTTCATTATTCGTTTACTTTAACCATTGCTGGTCTTAAAACACGATCTTTCAATTTATATCCTCTTTGTAACTCTTCAGTTACAACACCTGATTCAAAGTCAGGATTGTTATCTTGCATTACTGCTTGATGTACATTTGGATCGAATGGTTGGTTGTAAGATTCGATTTCTTCTAAACCATTATCTTTTAATGATTTAAGTAAATCGTTATAAACCATGTCTACACCTTTTTTGAAAGTTAAGAAGTCTTCAGACTCACCTTCTTGTTTAAGTGCACGATCCATATTATCTAGCGCAGGTAAAACATCTGTAAGTACACGCTGTGCTTGATAATCTTTAATAATGCTTGCTTCTTGTTTCATTCTACGTTTATAGTTTTCAAACTCAGCGTATAAACGTAAGTATTTTTCTTCTTCTTCATTTGCTTTTTGTTTAAGTTGTTCGAGTTCAGCTTCCGGAATTTCGACTACTTTATCTTGCTCAACCTCTTCAACATTTTCTTCAGTTTCATTTGCTTCTACTTCTTCAGTAGCGACAGATTGAGTTTGATCATTAGTTTCATCGAATTGTTCATTTTGCTTTTCTTCCGTCATTTCATGCCCTCCATTTTCTTTCCTTATTTAAAAATGATTCAAAAGTTGAATCACTTTGTTATAATGCATTGCAGTTGGACCAATAACGGCTAAATGACCAGTTATATCACCAGAAATTTCATAATTGGTACTTATAATCGAAATACCATGTAAATCTTTATTAATTTCTTGTCCAATTTTGACACTTATCGAATCATTAGAAGTTTCATTTAAAAATTGAGCGATACGTTCAGATTCAAGATACTTTAAAATCGATTGAATCATAGATACATTTGTTACATCTAACGCGTCAATTAGGTGCATCTTACCACCTAGAAACATTTCTTCATTATGATCATTAATTTGCGTTAATAATGCTTGTTTAAAATTATTAATAAATTCTTGATCAATGAATGACAACGATAATGATTCTAACGTTTTTATCATTGTAGTTAAAGTATTTTGCTTAAAATATTGGTTTAAGTAGTTCATAAATTTCTCAATCTGTAATTGATTTAAAGATTCATGAATTTGAATATGAACTTTCTCTACATAACCATCTGTAAATACAATGACGCCCATGAGATGAGTTGGGCTGACTCTCACAAAATGAATTTCAAATATAAATCTTGAAAATTTATTCGGTCCGAGTACTACAGTTGTATAATGTGAACGATTTGAAATTTCTAATGCTAACCATTTAAGCATTGCGTTGACATCATATTGATTTTTATCTTGAAAATGTTCAAACCAATTTAAACTTTTCTTACTTTGAGATTTAGTCTCAAGTAATTGATTAACATAATACTTAATCCCTTGTTCAGAAGGAATACGACCTGATGACGTATGTGTCTTCTCAAGAAGGTTCAAATCTTCTAATTGTTTCATTTCATTTCTAACTGTCGCTGGACTAATCGGCAATTGATGCCTTTCAATAATCGACTTAGAACCAATTGGTTGTCCTAACTCAACATAATCCTCAACAATTACATTCAAAATTTGTAATTGCCTCTCAGTAATCATGTCATCACCTCGATTAGCACTCTATCTTCCCAAGTGCTAATTATAATTTATCAAATTGGTCAAAGAAAGTCAACGTTAAAGCATTCAATTTTTATATCTTTTTTTAATACATATTTTTAGCTTAATAAAAACTTCTCAAACACTTCATTCCCGATTATTTGTCCGCGATTACTTAAGCGTAAATAATCTTGTTCATCTAGTAATAATTCTTGTTCAATGAGTTCTTTCACATGTTGACCAAATACATCTTCTATTGATTGGTCAAACTTATTTTTGAATTTTGATTTAGAAACACCTTTTGTCATTCTTAATCCAAGAAACATTTCTTCTTCCATTTGTTCTTTCAATGACACTTCTGTACTTTGCAATACAGGCATTTCACCATTCTTTAATTTCTTAATATATTGATTAACCGGATTAATATTGCCATAGCGTACACCATTAATATAACCATGAGCACCTGCACCGAAACCATAATATTCTTCATTTTTCCAATATACTTTATTATGAAGAGATTCATGCCCTTCTTTCGAGAAGTTTGAGATTTCATATTGATTTAGGTTAGAATCTGCTAATTTCTTTTTCAAATGTTGATACATTTCTTCACCTAAATCTTCATTAGGTAACTTCAAACGCCCTTTTCTATATAAATTATAGAATTGCGTCTTAGGTTCAAGTATAAGTGCATAACTTGAAATATGATCTACATCAAGTGATAGTGCCTTATTAAGTGAATCATCAAATTGTTCTAATGTTTGACCTGGTAAATGAAACATAAGATCTAAACTTACAGAAGGAATTTTGTGTTTTCTAGATAATGTAACGGCTTTTTCAATATCGTCACTATGATGAGTTCTTCCTAACACTTTTAACAATTCATCATCAAATGTTTGAACACCTAATGACAATCTGTTCACACCATATTGTTTGAGTAATTTTATTTTTGCTTCTGTTAATTCATCTGGATTAGCTTCAAATGTATACTCTTTTGTAATCACAAATAAATCGTTAATAGCTTGCAGTAATCTTTCAAGTTGTGCTTCAGATAATGCTGTAGGTGTACCTCCACCAACAAAGACAGTCTCAACTTCTTTATCTTTTCTCGTTGACATCTCTTTTATCAAACAATCTAAGTACTCATCTACCGGCTGATTAGCAATATAGAACTTATTAAAATCGCAATAAGTACAAATTCTCACACAGAAAGGTATATGAATATATACACTTTTTGCCATATAAACGCTCCTTTAAAAATAGAAACAGCTACATATTATGCAGCTGTTTCAAAATTATTCTTCATCCATTTTAAGCACGGCTAAGAAAGCATCTTGTGGAATTTCCACATTACCTACTGATTTCATCTTAGCTTTACCTGCTTTTTGTTTTTCAAGTAATTTACGTTTACGGCTAATATCCCCACCGTAACATTTTGCTAAAACATTTTTACCCATAGATTTAATGTTTGTTCGAGCTACTATTTTATTACCAATTGCTGCTTGAACTGGTACTTCAAATTGTTGTCTAGGGATTAATGTTTTTAATTTATCTACTATTGCTTTACCTCTATCATATGCAAACTCTTTATGGACGATAAAGCTTAATGCATCTACTTTATCACCATTTAATAAAATATCCATTTTAACAAGTTTACTCTCTTGATATCCAATTAATTCATAATCAAACGATGCATAACCTTTCGTATTAGATTTCAACTGATCAAAGAAATCAAATACGACTTCAGATAATGGAAGTTCATAAATAATATTGACACGAATATCATCTAAATAATCCATCGTCTTAAAGTTACCACGTTTTTTCTGACAAAGTTCCATTACAGCACCCACATAATCATTCGGAACCATCATTGTTGCTTTAACGTATGGTTCATATATTCTGTTGATTTTTTGTGGGTCTGGGAATTGTGATGGGTTATCAATTTGTAATTTTTCGCCATCTGTTAATTCACATTCATAAATAACTGAAGGTGCCGTCGCAATCAGTTCAATATTAAATTCTCTTTCAATTCTTTCTTGAATAATTTCCATGTGTAGTAAACCTAAGAATCCTGTTCTGAAACCAAAGCCTAGAGCTTGAGAAGTTTCAGCTTCAAATTCTAAAGATGCATCATTAAGTTGAAGCTTTTCAAGTGCTTCTCTTAAATCATTGTATTTACTATTATCGATTGGATATAATCCACAGAATACCATTGGATTCATCTTTTTATATCCTTTTAAAGGTTTCTCAGCAGGTCTGTCAGCTAAAGTGATTGTATCACCAACATTGGAATCTCCAACATTTTTAATTGAAGCTACAATGTATCCTACATCTCCGACAGATAACGTATCAACTGGAAGTTGTTTCGGTGTATTAATCCCCACTTCAGTAACTTCAAATGTCTTACCTGTAGACATCATTTGAATTTTGTCTCCAGCTTTAACTGAACCTTCAACAACACGTATAGAAGAAATTACACCTCTATAAGCATCAAAAGAAGAATCAAAAATAAGTGCTTGTAATGGGTTATCTGGATCACCTTCTGGAGGTGGTACCATCTCTACAACTTTCTCTAATATGTCTTCAATTCCAATATTAGATTTAGCGCTTGCAAGTACAGCATCACTTGCATCTAAACCAATTACGTCTTCAATTTCTTGTTTAACACGCTCTGGTTCAGCTGCAGGTAAATCAATTTTATTGACTACAGGTATTAATTCTAAGTCATTGTCTAATGCTAAATATACGTTTGCTAACGTTTGAGCTTCGATACCTTGTGCAGCATCTACAACTAAAATCGCACCTTCACATGCTGCTAGTGATCTTGAAACTTCATATGTAAAATCGACATGCCCCGGTGTATCAATTAAATGTAAGATATATGTTTCCCCATCTTTAGCAGTATAATTTAATCGAACAGCATTAAGTTTGATTGTTATACCACGTTCTCTTTCAAGATCCATAGAATCTAATAATTGTTCTTTCATTTCACGTGATTCTACACTTTTTGTATTTTCCAAAATTCTATCAGCTAACGTAGATTTACCATGGTCAATATGAGCAATGATAGAAAAGTTTCTAATTTTATTTTGGCGCTCTAGGCGTTTAGTTCTGTCCATTTGAACTCCAACTTTCTCGTTAATTTTACATGTATTAAATGTAAGTCGCATCTTTGATATGATACCGTCTTTATGAAATAAATGCAAACGTATTATCAAACTATCAATAAAGTGTTATGCTTTATAAGGAATGTGTAAATAATCATTGCACTTATGCCCTACATTTGATAAAATATTTTTTGTTGCAATCAAAAATTCTTTGATCACGGACAACATATTTAGGAGGTGACTCTCATGCCAAACATTAAATCTGCTATTAAACGCGTTGCTGTTACAGAAAAGAAAGACGCTGCTAACATTTCACAAAAAAATGATATGCGTTCAGCTGTAAAAGCTGCTAAAACTGCAATCGAAAACAATGCTGAAAACAAAGCTGAATTAGTTTCATTAGCTGTTAAAAAAGTTGATAAAGCTTCTAAAAACAATCTAATTCATTCAAATAAAGCTGATAGAATTAAATCAAGCTTAATGTCAAAAGCTAACTAATTATGTGAGAGCGTGACACAGAACATTCTGTGTCACGCCCTTTTTTTATGGAATGAAATACCAACCTCACATCTTATATTTTTAAAATGAAAAGTTCTAATATGAGTACTTTATCCATATATGAAGATTTCAATTGGTAATCTGTATCAGCACAAATATCAATAGTCGATAATAAACGATCGAGTGATAGCTTTCTCGTAATACGAAGTGCCAGTTTAACCCTATATGGATGTACACCAATCGTTTTGGCTATTTGTTGTTCGCTATAATGTTTACCAGCAAGAATCTTACATTGATAATACAAGCGATAATTACTTGTGATTAACGCTAATAGCTTAATCGGCTCTTCTTTCATATTGATTAAGTCTTTCAGTAAATTAATAGACTTTTCTTTTTGACCCTTCTGAATATATTCCGTTAATAAAAATACATTCTGTTCTAGAGAACGACTCACAATTTCTTTAACGTCTTGTTTATTAATAACCGCTTCATCACCAATAAATAACACTAATTTATCTAATTCTGCTTTAATAATATTAAATTGAATACCTGTCAGTTCTAAAAATTCTATTAGTGCATCTTCTTTTATATCTTTATATTGTTCATGCAAATAAGATTTAATCCATTGTTTTATTTCTTGTTCAGTCATTTGGTCAATTTTATTGAGCCTTGCATTTTTCTTAACTGTTTTAACGAGTTTCTTTCTTTCATCTAATTTCTCATTAAATACATCAAATACGACTAACGTTTCACCATCATATTGTTCAATAAATTGAATTAATTGATCGATATTTTGATTGATTTGAGTACTAACTTTTTCTCCTGTAAATAAATAAGCATTCTTAATATGTACGACTTTTTTGTCTGAGAGGAATGGTAAAGTTAATGATTCTTCTATCGCGCTTGAAATAGGTGTTTCATATAAATCAAATTTAACATAATTGAAATCGTCTCTTTCTCCACCTAAATATTGATTTATAATTTCGTCAGATTTTTTCTCAATAAGTGCATTTACTGCACCATAATTCAATACAATATTGTCTTCCAAAATAAGTCTCCCTCTCTTATAAAGTTCTAATTAAGTATAGCATTTTTAAGTTTAATATCATATAATGAAAGTAAGTATAGGAGGGAGTCATATGAACAGATTTGAAGGTGAAAATACTCAAGGGCGTAACAATGATGTTAAAGACTCTGGATTTGGATTTATAATTGGTTTCGTATTCTTAGCAGCAATTTATATTATTGCACAAGTATTCAGTTTACTACCAAACTAATATATCAAATCCATTTATATAAGCTTACAAACGACTACTGTCGATTGTAAGCTTTTTTATTATGTTCTTGTAGTCCATTTGTCATCATCATGTTGTCTTTATTGATTTCAAATTGCACCATTCCGTAATCTTGTGTATTGAACACTTTACAATTGTTTTGTTTAAGTTTATTTACAATAGCCTCTTTCGGAAGTCCATGCCTATTATGTCGACCAGAACTTATGACACAAATATGTGGCTTTGCTTTGAATAAAAAGCGATCACTTGTACTTGTCAAACTACCATGATGCGCTACTTTTAAAATATCATAATTCCCTTTAAGTTGACTCAATATACTTTCCTCTACCTTTGCTGTTGCATCACCTGTTGTTAATATTGCTCTGCCAAACGTAGTGATTTCAGTAACGATTGATGTATCATTCTTATCTTCATAATTCGGACTATTTTGGTTAAAAAACTTATATGTCGATTCTCCAATCTTTAATTCGCTCAAATATGAGCTATCTACAATTTGTGTGTTCGTTTCTTTAACCTCTTCTAACAAATGTTTTAATTCAAGGCTATCCCAAGTCTTCTTATTAATAATTAAATGTTTGATTGATACTTGTTTACTCAAAGTACCTAATTCTCCCATATGATCTGCATGTGGATGTGTAATGATTAAATAATCAATCTTTTGAAATCCCTTTTCTTTAAGTTCGGGCACAATAATTGAATCTGTATAATTTGATATTTTACTTCTAGTTTGCCATGGTTTCTTCTTCAATTTATCTTTACCACCAGTATCTATCATCACAACTTGATTCACATCATGATGATAAGCAATCATTGCATCTCCTTGACCAATATCAAGAAATTTTAAAACAACCTCGTTATGATTAAAATGGTATGTGATTCCAATGACTAACATTGCGAAAAGGAGTAACGATGTTATATATTTCTTTTTAATAAATAACATTAAAACTAGTACTACAATAATGAGAATGATTAAATATATCCATTCTGAGAGATTTCTTACAACCAACTCATTTATTGGAATATGACTCATAACATCTATTAATTTAAAAGTTTGATTCATACAGATTTCTATTAGTGTTGTAAATAAATTGGGAACTTTACCAAAAGTGGCAAACATTAACATGAATAACATAACAAGTGGAAAAATAATTAATTCAAAAAGTGGGATAAAGATGAAGTTTGTTATAAACCCTAACCATTGAAAAGTATTAAAGTGAATCAGTAATATGACAAATGAGGATAATTGAGATACGACATTGATCGTAATGATTTTGTGGATTGTATTAAAAGACTTTATAAGTGGTACACATAAAATGATAAACGTGGAGACGATATAGGATAATTGGAAACCAATATCGAAAATAATGTGAGGATTATAAATTGTATAAACAATAAAAGTGATAGATAGTATTTGTAAAGCGTCTATTTTCATGATTTTATTCAAAATCATATAAACCATTACTACCCCTACTGCTCTAAGAACACTCGGACTTAAGCCAGTTAAGACAGCATATATTGGCAACAATATAAATATCATATTCTCGGCATGATGATATTTGATATTCATTCTAAGTAATAATTTAAATAAAAATATATTTAACAATGCGACATGTGATCCACTTACAGCATACAAATGATATATACCTAATTTCTTAAGTTGATCTATTCTTTCTTCACTTAAATAACTTGTATCACCTAACGTGAGCGCAATAATATCATCAACACCATCTATATCAAGTTGTTTCATCTCATAAATTAAATTCGTTCGATATAGTTGAATACGTTCGATAATAGATAATGACCGATTCGAACAAGTATTTAAAAATAAGTGTTCTATCTTAATAACACCTTTAATATCATGATTTTGCAAAAACTCAAAGTATTGAAATTTTAATGCGTTAGTATTAGGTAAAGTTTGATTAACAGAGTATGTAATACGGCAATTTTTTAAATAAGGCATTTTCTTCAAAAATTTAAGCTTTTCTTTTTCATTTTTAATCGTATAAAATGCTTTATACGTTTGATTATGGATTTGTCCTTCAGCTTGAAAGCCGTCTCCATCAATCGTTATCTTATCTCCAAACTGAATCATTTCAGTATAATTTTTATGATTTTTTGAAACTTTAAATGATTCGTAATATTGTATTGGATCATTCGGATAAATTAAGCAACCTATCATAAAAAATATAAAGCTCATCACCAAAATTTTTAATGATTGCCATTTAATATAGCAACTTATAACTAAGATAATGAGCATGACTATACTTACATAGGGATGTACAAAGAAAATTAAACCGGACAATAAATAAAGTGCAAAATAAAACCACATCTTATATATTAGTCCTTACTTCAAATATTTAATAATGTCTTCTGGATGGAAATTAATTTTTTCATAGTGTACACCAGACTGTTCTAGCAATTGTATTGCATATGTATGATTATGATAATCGTCAGCATAATAAATTTGTTTAATACCAGCTTGTATAATTGATTTCGTGCAATTTAGACAAGGAAAATGTGTAACATAAATAGTTGCACCTTCTGAGGAAACACCTAACTTAGCACATTGTATAATTGCATTCATTTCAGCATGAATGGTTCTTATACAATGACCGTCCACTACAAGGCAGCCATTATCTATACAATGTTCTTCTCCTGAAACAGACCCATTATATCCACCAGCAATTACTCTATTATCTTTAACAATTGTTGCACCAACAGATAATCTTTCACATGTTGACCTTAATGATAATAGATGACTTTGAGCCATAAAATATTCTTTCCATTCAATTCTATCCATTACACATCGACCTACCTTTCATATATTCTTATTGTAAAATTTAACAAGTATAAATGCAATTCAATTTAAAACGATAAAGTCTTTTAAACTTTCTACTGTTTTATCTCCAAATCCTTTAACATTCTTCAAATCATCCACAGTTTTAAATTCTCCATTTGTTTCTCTATATTGTAAAATGGCATCTGCTTTACTCGGACCGATACCAGGTAATTTTTCAATTTCTGATTTATCTCCTGTGTTGATATTAACTTCTACTTTATCATTAGAAGGTTGGTTTGTATTAACACTTGGCACATGTTCTCCAGTTATTGGAACATATATATACATTTGATCTTTAAGTCGTTCTGATAGATTGATTTTAGACAAATCTGCATTATGCTTTGTTTGAGCTTTCTTTAATACATCATGTACGCGATCCTTTGAAGACATTGAATATGTATTTGGATAATTAACAGCTCCTTTCACATCTACTACTACGTTTCTATTAACTTCTTTAGTAGATTTAGATTCATCCATCTTATCAACTGACTTCTCTTCTGAAGACTGTTGTTTAACTTCATTTATAGTATCTTGTTGATGAATAATAGCTTCATGATCATCATTACCAGTGAAAAGGCTATTACAAATAAAAAACAATACAACAATCATGATGATTGCAAGTTGATAATTCTCTATTATCCATTCTTTTATTTTATGAATGTATTTCAAAAAAACACCTCCTACATAATTAAACGTAGGAAGTGTTCTAAATTACTTTCGTGCAACTATAAAATGTCTATCGCCTTTTTCATCAAATTGTTCAATATTGAAATCAGTAAATACATTTTCAACTTTAAATCCAGCAAAGTCTAAAAGTTGTTTATAAAGGTCGATTTCATATGTGACTTGATAATGTTCTTCATCGAATCGTTCGTAAAGTCCATCTTCTCTTTCAATGAAAAATGACATTTGATGATATACACTATTTGGTTCTTCACCAGCAATAGCTTGCCAGGCTAAAGTTAATTGTTCGGTTTCATCAATATAGTTACGGTTATTAAATTGGTGATTCATCTTATATAGTGAATGCACATCAAATATAAGTAATCCACCATCATTTAAAAATTGATTAACATAGTTAAATACTTGAAGAACTTCTTCAGGGTCGGTTATATAGTTCAAGCTGTCACAAAAGATGGTAATTACATTGTAACTTTGAGGTAAGTCTAAATCTCTCATATCTTGACAATACCAATTAATATTAGGATTACGACTTTCAGCTACTTCTAACATCTCTTCACTTAAATCAAGACCACTTACGCGACCATATTCTAATAATTGCTCTGTTAAGCGTCCTGTCCCACAACCAATATCCAAAATATCGTTATCATTACCTGTAACATAATGACCGACGATGTGTTTCCATTTATCATATGGTTGATCTTCAGTTAGAAGGTCATAATAATGACTCATACGATTGTATGCCATTATTGTGCTACCTCATTTAGTGTAATAATTGGTGCGTCTTTATATAATCTTTCTAAATCGTAGTAATCACGTTCTTCTCTATGGAATACGTGTACAACAACATCGCCTAAATCAATTAATACCCATCTTGCTTCATTAAAGCCTTCTAGTCTTTTTACTAATACATCATTAATTTCCGCTTCGTCTTTAACATTTCTTGCAATAGCTTGAACTTGCTTGTCACTGTTACCATGACATACAACAAAATAATCAGCTATATCGCTAATACCTTTCATATCAATTGCAATAATATCTTCAGCACGTTTATCATCACATGCAAGTAACGTTTGTTTCATTAAATCATTTGAATTCATTTAACCATTCCTTTATTGTTCTGAATGCATATTATAATAATTTAAGCATTCTATAGTTTTTAAATGTACTGTTTTATCCTTATTAATTAAGTGTAACACTGTACGTTTTGATATTTCATAAACTGCTTTATCCAAGTTGCGTTCTTTAAAGACAATATCTCTAATTTCATCTACACCTGGAGTTGTTCTTTTAGGTTCAATATAGTCAGCAATAAAAATTATTTTTTCAGTCTTATTCATTTGTGCTCTACCAGTCGTATGATTATAAATTGCATAATAAATATCTTCGTCATTTATATCATATTGATCTTTAAGCCTTGCAGCAGCAACTGGTCCATGTAGTATTTCTGAGCCATAACTTAATAAATCTTGCCCTAGATCATACTGCGTTACACTTTGGTATAACGCTGAAAGTTCTTCATATTTACATAAATCATGCAGTATACCTGCTAATTCAACTTTTTTCATATCACCATCAAAGATTTCTGCCATTTTCTTACCTGTTTCGGCAACTCTCATAGAGTGATTATATCTTTTTGTTGGTAACGTTTCTTCAACCAATTTGACTGCTTTTTTAATTTTCATACAATCGTCCCCTTTTGATATATCTTTCAATTCGTGGCGTAACGAGCATCTTTATAGATTGACGATTTTTACATCTATTGCGAATGTCTGTTGAGCTTACATCAATTCTAGGAATGTGTAATGCTAACATCCCTTCTTTTACATCTTGTTTATCAACTTCTCTATTAACTACGACAAATGTTAATAATTCTTTCAATTCCGCAATGTTTCTCCATTTATGCAAATTCTCGTATTGATCTGAACCGATTACAAAATATATTTGATAATCAGGAAATTCTTGTTTAAATTCTTTAATTGTATCAAATGTGTAACTCGTACCTTTTCTATTAAGTTCTCTCTCATCAACTTCACCGAATTGCAAATCTTCAATAGCTAATTCTAACATTTTTACACGTTCTGATTCTATTAAATAAGATTCGTTATGTTCTTTAAGTGGTGATTGATAACTTGGTAAGAAAATGAATTTATCAGGTTGAACAAATTGATATGCTTCACTCGCAACTAACATATGTCCAATATGAATTGGATTAAATTGACCTCCATAGATCATGAGCTTTTTCATAATATTATGGTAGTTCTAATCTTTTATTTTCTTTAGATTCTTTATATAAGACAATAATATTACCGATAAGTTGTACGAGTTCAGCACCTGCTTGTTCAGCGATTGATTCAGCTACTTCTTTATGATCATCCATATTGTTTTGTAAGATATGAATTTTGATCAATTCTCTTTTTTCAAGTACGTCTTGCACTTGTTCTATCATATTGTCATTTAATCCACCTTTACCAATTTGGAAAATTGGATCTAAATGATGCGCTTCTTTTCTTAAATATCTCTTTTGTTTACCTGTTAACATAATGATCTCCTTTTAAGTTCCTCTTGTACTTTATTTCTCATTGATTCTATATGAGCTTCTTGGCCCGTCCATATTTTAAAACTTTCTGCGCCTTGATAAACGAACATATCCAATCCGTTATATATTGCAATACCTGCTTGTTCACATGCTTTGAGTAGCGGTGTCTTGTCAGGAATATAGATAATATCACAAACTAAACTACTTTTACTTATCTTCTCCACAGGAATAATGAATTCACTATGCTGAGTATTCATGCCTACCGGTGTCGTATTAATAATAATATCAAATGTATGAAGAATAGATTGAACATCTGTAAGACTTATTGTATTTATATCAATTTGCCAATTATCAAATCTAGACATTGTTCTATTTGCTACTGTTATTTTATGATTCGTGAACTTCTGCATTTCCGAAACAATACCTTTACTCGCACCACCAGCACCGAGCACTAAAATTTTACGTTCTTGAATACTACCATAATGTTCAATTAAACCTTTAACAAAACCAATACCATCTGTATTATACCCAATCCATTTATTATCATGTATTAGAACGGTGTTAACAGCACCAATATGCTTAGCATTTGATGATACTTCATCTAAATAAGGCAAGATGGATTCTTTATGCGGTATTGTAATATTAAATCCATCTAAAGCTTTTTCATTTATAATTTCTTTAATTTGTTTAAATTGTTCTGGTGGGATATCTAAAGCACCATATTCATCTTCTCTACCTAATGCTTCAAAATTTGCTGCATGCATAATCGGTGAAAGTGAATGGCTAATAGGATGTCCGATAACTCCAAACTTCATTTAATTCACCTCTTATAAAATAGATGTTCTTAATGTAACTTCAACTTCTTTAGGTGCCGTAACATGTATTTCTGCACCTGCATCTACAGTTACAAATCCTAATCCAGAAATCATAACATCTTTTCTTTCAGCTTCAGTTGTAATCTTAGTTGTTTTTAAGTTGTCGAAGTTAAAGTTCGTTGGATCATATGGAGGTTTAAGCAGTTCACCAATTTGACGTTTCCATAAATCATCAGCGTTTGATAACTTTGTTCTATGAATGTGTACGTCGTTTGATACAAAACATGTTAAAGAACGTCTACCGCCACTTACATAATCTACTCTAACTAAACCACCTAAGAATAAGCTTTGTTCTTCGTTTAATTGATACACTTTAGGCTTAATTTCTTTTTTAGGCATAACAACTTTTAATTCTTTATCTGTAACGTAATGTGTCATTTGATGACTTTGAATAATACCTGGTGTATCAAACATATATGAATCATCATCTAATGGAATATCAATCATGTCTAATGTTGTACCTGGAAAATGACTTGTTGTAATCACTTCTTTTTCGCCAACACTCTTTTCAATCAATCTATTGATTAATGTAGATTTACCTACGTTTGTTGTACCCACTACATAAACATCTTTACCATCTCTAACTTTCTCGATAGTTGATAATAAATCATCAATTCCTTGATTTTTATATGCAGAAATCAGTACAACTTCGTCTGGATTAAGTCCAAAGTCTTTCGCACGATTTCTTAACCAAATTTCAACTCTTCTTTTATTAATGGCTTTAGGTAAGATATCCATTTTATTCGCGACAAGTACAACTTTTTTCTTACCTACTATATCTTTTAAGCGATGTATCATTGATCCTTCTAAATCAAATACATCCACAACATTGACGATTAGACCATCTTCATTGTGAAGAGATTTCAACATATTTAGAAAATCTTCACTTGTTAAATCAACATCTTGGACTTCATTATAATTTTTAAGTCTAAAACATCTTTTACAAATGACATCTTCTTTATTCAAACTTGATTGTGGAACGTATCCAGCTTCATTCGGATTTTCAGATTGAAGTGTTGCACCACAACCAATACATTTAGCAAACTCTGTCAAATTTATTCCTCCCAGTTAATTAAACCTTTTCTCTTAAAGTAATTTAAAAATCTTCTTTCAATTAATCGATTGAATTTCGTAACGAAACCGTCTGTCTTTTTCACAGGTACGACCATAATTGTATATAATCCGTTTCTATTTCCACCAAACACATCTGTTAACATTTGATCACCAATAACAACTACTTCAGACTTATTGACGTTCATTAATTTAGCTGCTTGTCTAAAAGCTTTACCACGTGGTTTACGCGCTTTAAAAATATAATCAATATTTAATGTTGATGAAAATGACGCAACACGTTCTTGATTATTATTAGAAACAATCGTAACTGTTATACCATTATCTTTCATATTTTCAAACCAATTTCTCACTTCATCTGTTGGATCTTTAACATCCCAACCAACTAATGTATTATCTAAGTCTGTGATAATTGCTTTTATATTTTTAGATTTTAAATGTTCAGGTTCGATTTTAAATACTGATTGAACATATTCATTTGGTAAAAAATATTTTGTAAATAATCCCATTATTACACCTCAATATTATCTTTTATTTTAACATAAATTATATTTACATTCCTTTAGTTCAATACAAAATAAAAGTGTTGCAAATCACTTACGATTCGCAACACTAAATATTATTCTGTAATTTCACGGTCAGAAGATTTTTCAACTTCTGTATTCGCATAAATCACATAACCAACAAGTGCTGTAGCAATGACAGCGATAGCCATTAATATTAACATGAAACTGCCTCCTTATGCCACTCTATTTAATAATAATTTTACAATTTTACTAGAATTGACGCAAGCTACTTTTAAAAATTCTTCAAAAGTAACATCAGATTCTTTATCTGCTAAATCTGAAACAGCTCTCGTAACAATAATAGGCACATTATATTGGTAACAAGTTTGCGCAATTGCACCAGCTTCCATCTCTACGACACTTGCAGTAGGAAAGTTAGATTTAATCACTTTACGCTGATCAATTGAGCCAATGAAACTATCACCTGTAGCAACTTCACCAACAATACCATTTAAATCAAGTTGTTCTATTGATGATTTAGCTAAGTCAATTAATTCCTTATCAGTTTCATAAACTTCTGGCATACTTGGTACTTGTCCCAATTTGTAGCCAAATGCCGTTGCATTGACATCATGATAATAAACTTTATTACTAATAATGATATCACCAATATTTAATTCGCTATCAACAGAACCTGCTGATCCCGTATTGATGATTAAATCTGGTTTAAATTCATTGATTAGTAATGTTGCTGTAATTGCAGCATTTACTTTACCAATACCACTTTGTGCTAATACAACTTGTTTATCTTCTATATTACCTTTATAAAAAATAACATGTGCAATTTGGATTGTTTCTCTATTTTCAATAGATGACTTTAATATTTCTACTTCTTCTTCCATTGCTCCAATAATACCAATCATGCTTTATCACTCCATCATATTCATTCAATATTTATATTAACATAATTAGTATACTTTGAAATAAGTTTTTAACTATTCCACAAACTTTGTAAGCCTTGTAATGATAATACCCCTGCTATTAATGTTGTAACAACAGCAACAACACCAATTACAATCATCCAAGTTGGGTGTTTATAGTCACCAACGATACTTTTCTTCTTAGAAGCAATTAAAATTGTTCCTAAAGTTACTGGTAAAATTAAACCGTTCAATGCACCAGCAATAATCAACAATTTAACTGGCTTACCAATTGTTAAGAATACAATAGATGAAACAACTATAAAGATAATAATAACTAAGTTTCTATGATTTTTAATAGATGGATGTAATGATTGAATAAATGTTGTACTTGTATATGCACAGCCAATTACGGATGATAATGCAGCTGCAAATAATACAACACCGAATACTTGTTTACCGACAGGTCCTAATACATGTTCAAATACAGAAGCTGGTGGATTGTCTGGATTTAAAGTGAATCCTGTAACAACAACACCAAGTACTGCTAAGAATAAAAATGTTCTCATTATACCCGTTGTTAAAATACCTGAAATGGCCGCTCTATTTACAAATGGAATATAGCCTTTTCCAGTGATACCCGCTTCTAACAATCTATGAGCACCTGCAAATGTAATATAACCACCAACAGTTCCACCAACCAATGTGATGATTGGTACGATGAGTTTACTAATATCATCAGGTACAATCATTTTTTGTGCCGCTTCGACAACTGGTGGTTTCGTTAATACCATTACATAAGCAACAATGGCAATCATGAGCACACCTAAAATTTGTGTAATAATATCTACGACTTTTTGTGCGTTTTTAACAACAAATATTAAAATCGCTAATACGCCTGTAATACCTGCACCAATTCTTACATCTAAACCGAATATCGCATTAAGTCCTAGTCCAGCACCTGCAACGTTACCGATGTTAAATGCTAGCCCACCAATAGCGATTAATATTGCGATAAATGTACCTAACCCCTTAAACACATCATTCGCGATATCTTGTCCACCTTTACCGACAACTGTGATAACGCGCCAAATATTAATTTGCGCACCGATATCAATCAGAATAGATGCAAGTATTGCAAATGCAAAGCTTGCAAGAAATTGCTCAGTAAAAACTGCCGTTTGAGTTAAAAATGCTGGTCCAATAGATGAAGTAGCCATTAAGAATACTGCACCCCATAGAATTCTTCTATGTTTATTTGTTATTTCAAACGGTTGATTTAACTCCTCATACCCTTTATTTTGCTTCATACGCTTTCCTCCTATTTCATTGCACTAATTTCTATGCCTTCAGCTTTAAACTGTCGAATAATTTCTTGAACAAAATCTAAAGCATGTTGTCCGTCTCCATGTACACAGATTGTATCTGCTTCAATCGGAATTTCATTTCCATTTATCGTCATAACTTTAGATTCTTTTACCATTTTAATAACTTGTGCGACAGCTTGGTTAGTATCTTTTATAAGCGCGCCTTCTTTTTTTCTTGAAACTAATTGGCCATTATCTTCGTATGCACGATCAGCAAATACTTCGCTCTTATACGTTAAATTATGACGTTTACATGATTCGATTAGTTCACTGTTAGATAAACCAACAAATAATAATTGATCATCAAAATCTTTCACTGCTTTAACAATTGCATCGGCAATTACTGGATCTTTAGCACCCATTTGATACAACGCACCATGTGGCTTAACATGGTGTATTTTTGTTTGATGTATTTTACAAAATCCAGATAATGCACCTAATTGATAAATGACTAAATCATAAACTTCTTCTGGTGTAACATCTATGTTTCTACGACCAAATCCAATTAAATCTTGAAATCCTGGATGAGCACCAATATGTACATCATGTTGAACTGCCAATTTAACTGTTTCATTCATAACGTGCTGATCTCCTGCATGAAAACCACAAGCGACATTTGCAGAAGTAATTAAAGGTAATATACTTTCATCATTACCAAGTTTATAGTTACCAAAGCTTTCTCCTAAATCACAATTCAAATCAACTTGTACCATAATACCCTCTCCTTAAACGATTTTATGTTCATGTAGAAATTTAATGGTTATATCATTTTTAATATATGGTTCATAGCTCAACACGCGATATAAAAAGTCTAACGTTGTCGGAAAACCATCAATGACCGTTTCTTCTAACGTACCTTTCATTTTTTCAATTGCTTCAAGTCTATCTTCACCTTTAACAAGTATTTTAGCGACTAATGAATCGTAGTATGGTGGAATTTGATAGCCATCATATAACATACTGTCTACTCTCGTATTAAATCCATTAGGTAAATGTAATGCTTGAACAACACCTGCTGCTGGGCGGAATTGTTTTTCTGGATTTTCAGCATTTATACGACATTCAATCACATGCCCATCAAAATGGATATCCTCTTGATTAATAGATAACTTCTCACCATTAGCTACTAATATTTGTTGCTTAATTAAATCAACACCTGTTAATAATTCTGTGACTGTATGTTCAACTTGAATGCGCGTATTCATTTCTAAGAAATAATAGCCGTCATCAGTTAGTAAAAATTCAATTGTTCCAGCACTTTCATAATTACAAGCTTTAGCAGCTTTAACAGCATCAGCATGTAGTGAATTTCGCGTTTCTTGATCTAATGCTGCACAAGGTGCTTCTTCGATTAACTTTTGGTTCTTTCTTTGAATTGAACAATCTCGTTCACCGAGATGAATTGCTTCTCCATGTTTACTCGCGAGTATTTGAACTTCCACATGTCTAGCTTCATCAATAAATGTTTCAATATATACACGTTTATCTCCAAAGTATTTTTCGCCTTCAGATTGAGCTTCTTTAAAGAATTGTTCAAGTTGGTCAGGTTCTTGTACGATTCGAATCCCTTTACCACCACCGCCACTAGCAGCTTTTAATACAAATGGATACCCTACTTTTTGAGCAACTTCTTCTGCTTCTTTAACTGTCTTTACTTCTCCAATAGACCCAGGAATAATAGGTACGTTCGCGTTGTACATCGTTTCTCTTGCTTTTATTTTATCTCCCATTAAATCCATCGTGTTATAACTAGGACCAACAAAAATAATATTTTCTTCATCTACTCTTTTTCTAAAAGTCGTAGATTCTGATAAAAATCCATAACCAGGATGAATCGCGTCAGCTTTACTCATCTTACAAGCTTCTAAAATGCGTTCAATATCTAAATAACTATCACTTGATTGACTTGGTCCAATACAAATGGCTTCATCTGCTAATTGCACATGTAAACTATCTTTATCTGCTTTGGAATATATTGCGATTGTAGTGATATTCATCATTCTACATGTTCTAATAATTCTTACCGCAATTTCACCTCTGTTTGCAATCAGTAAACGCTTAATCATATAAATCCCCCTTATTTCAATGTGATAATCGTTTGTCCGTATTCAACAGGATCCCCATGATTAATTTGAATATCATTAACGATACCGTCATACTCACTTATAACTTCATTGAGCACTTTCATTGATTCGATATATCCGACAACTTGACCTTTTTTCACTTCATCTCCAACTTTGACAAGTGGATTTTGTAATGTTTCTTCATCTTGTAAATAAAATGTTCCAAGAATTTCCGCTTCAATTGTATTAAGCTGTTCTTCTTGTTTTGAAGTTGGCGTGCTTTCTTCAATATTATTGGCTGGTGTTGTAGTCACGTTATTTGAAGTTGATTTTAAATCTAACTCAACTTCGACAGTTTCATCTTTATACTTCATATAATTCACTTGATTTTGTTTCATGAGTTTAATAAGTTCTTCTATCTTTTCTATATTCATGATTGATTCCCCTTTATAAGTTTTGCTATTTTTTTAGATTTAGGACGAATATTGCTTAAATCTTTATATTTTTTCAGTTTAATATCATCTATATCTGCTTCTAATTGTTTAATATATGTTTGATATTCAACAGTTGCTTCCTCAAACGAAATCCATTTAAAAGTAATGCTGTCATTTGCTTTTAATTGAGAGAGCTTTTCTCTACCTACAAAACTAACTGTAGCAATCTTTGTATAACCACCTATCGTCTGACGATCATTAAGTAATATAATTGGTTGACCATTAATAGGAACTTGTACACTACCTGGTGCAATCGGTTCAGATATAATATCTGCGTTATGCTTATGTACAAGTGGTTCTTCACCATTAAGTCGATAGCCCATACGATCTGACATTTCTGATATCGTATATGATTGATTAACAAGTTGGTCATGTGCTTCTGATGTAAATTCATCAAATTGTAGACCTTCCATAATTGGAATGATATTTGCATCTTCTAATTGATTGATATTAAACGTATTACCTATAATGTCATGGTTGATTGTTTTATCTTTGAATTTCAAAACATCATTTCTGTTTAATGTTCTTCCATTCATGCCACCTATCCCACTTCTAGTATGTGTTGATACACTGTCTAATATGGGTTCAATATTTAAAGACTTATGAAAAGCTAAATAGCCTCTCGCCCCAGATAAAATAGTCTTTATATTGAGCACTTGCCCTTTTTCTACATAAATTGCTGTATTTACTGGTATTGTTTGATCATCAAGCTGTATATCAGCATCATACGCAACAAATGCAACTATGTTCGATTCTTCAAATTTCAATGTGGGACCATTTAAAGTCACTTCTAAAACAGGTGCATTGTCATTATCCACTAAAGCATTGGCGATATTGTATAAATATTGATTCATAACACCCGCTTCAGAAAATCCATCTTTTTCAAACTTTGATCGACCAATATCTTGAACAGTCGTAAACAAACCGGGTTTTATACATTTCATTTCAATTCACCTACTAACTGACTATAATCAAATGTGCCATTTGCAATTTCGTCTTCGATTCTTGTAAATTCTTCTTGATGAATTGCTTTAAAAGCAATATAGTCTCCAGCTTCGTATAAAATCATAGGCTCTCGATCTAAGTTAAAAACATCTATCGGCGTGCGACCAATAATTTGCCATCCGCCTGGTGATGATTTCGGATAAAGGCCTGTTTGATTATTTGCAATTCCAACAGATCCTTGGACGATTTTACTTCTTGGCGTTTCCTTTCTAGGTGTATGTATTTTCTCATTTAGTCCTCCTAAAAATGGAAAGCCAGGTAAAAATCCAATTGCATAAATTAAATAATTTTCTTCAGTATGTATTTGAATCACATCTTCTTCTGATAATTGTGCATGGTCAGCAACAATATTTAAGTCTGGTCCAAATTCACCACCATATACAACTGGTAGTGTTATCAATTTCTTTGAACGTGATGCATTTTCTTGATTAAGATTTAAATGATGTAAGTCTAGTTCATCAAGGACTGTTTCGTATGTATAATGTTTAACATCAAATGCGACCATGATTGATCGATATGATGATGTCACACTTATAACAGCTGGATGCTGCAATGATTCAATATGTAATGCGATTGTCGAAATTTTATTCCTTATTTCTGGACTGATTTCATTTTGTTCATAAATCATAAAATGCGTCTCACTCACTTGCTTAATATCCAATTTTACCACCCCTTTGTTAACGCTTTTAATAATCAGATAATTAAATCAATTATACTTTATCATAATACCATGATTTATATATAAAAAAAAAGCTGTAAAAACGTTTGTTTAATACGTTTCTACAGCTCTTCTATTAAATTATTATACGATTAATCGATTTTTACGATTTTAACTTTCATTTCGTTACCATTTGGTAATGGAACATTTACTTCTTCGTTTAATTTTTTACCAATTAAAGCTTTAGCAATTGGAGATTCATTAGAAATTTTACCTTCGAATGGATCTGCTTCTGCTGAACCTACAATTTTGTAGCTTTCTTCTTCGTTACCTGGAATTTCAGTAAATGTTACAGTTCTACCGATTTGCACGTCATTTTTTGAACCATTATCTTCAATAATTTGAGCATGACGAATCATGTTTTCAATTTTTTGAATTTCTTGCTCAATGAAACCTTGCTCATCTTTAGCTGCATCATATTCAGAGTTCTCAGATAAGTCACCAAAACTACGTGCTACTTTTATTTTTTCAACGACTTCTGGTCGCTTAACTGTTTTTAATTCTTCAAGTTCTTTTTCTAATTTGTTAAAACCTTCCTGTGTCATAGGAAATTCTTTTTGTGTTTCCATTCTTCCATCTTCCTTTACTTTATAATTATTTAAATATTTTTAACTAACGATTGAATTTTCGTAGTCATAATATCAATAGCTACCTTATTACTACCACCTTCAGGGATGATGATATCCGCATATTTCTTCGTTGGTTCAATAAACTGGATATGCATCGGTCTTACAACTGATAAGTATTGATCAATTACTGACTCCATCGTACGTCCTCTTTCTTTAATATCTCTCGTTAAACGACGTAAAATTCTTAAGTCAGCATCAGTATCAACATAAATCTTAACATCCATTAAATTACGTAAATCTTCATTTTCAAGCGCGAATATACCTTCAAGTATAATAACATCTTTAGGTTCGAATCTAATCGTCTTATCGCTTCTCGTGTGATTTGAATAATCATACGTAGGCACTTCAATTGCATGTCCATCTTTAATTCTTGTTAAATCTTGTTTCAATCTTTCATTATCGAAAGCGAATGGATGATCATAGTTAGTCTTCAATCTATCTTCAAAAGACATATGTGATTGATCTTTATAATAGTAATCTTGTTCTATTAATGCAACACTATATCCATCTAAATTTTTCATAATTTCGGATGTTACAGAAGTCTTACCTGAACCAGAACCCCCTGCAATACCTATAATTGTAGTCTTTCCCATCAAACGATTCCCTTTCTCATCATGTTATTTGGATAAATCTGACGATCCACTTTTATTTGAATGACTTGAAGTGGATGTCTGGCTGCGTCTAGCTCTTCACCATTTTCATCATATATCTTATCAATGACTTGAGTGAAGTTTTCAATCTCAGGTCCAAAAAATTCAATTTCTTGTCCTGGCTTGAAATAATTTCTTTGTTGGATGGTAGCTATTTGTGATACTTCGTCATAGTCTAACACTAATCCACAAAAATCAAAAGGTGTTTTTTTATTTGATTCGTGTCCAAACATTTGTTCTTCGTAATGTGGTACACCTTCGAAGAACGCTGGTGCAGTGTCTCTATTCGCACATTTATCTAATTCAATCAACCATCTAGGATCAATTTTAAAGTTTTCTGGATCCTCAGCATAGCGATCAATTACTTTACGATATACAGATACAACAGTAGCAATATAATGAATAGATTTCATTCGACCTTCAATTTTTAGAGAATCTATACCGATGTCCATCATTTTAGGTATTGATTCGATTAATTTCAAGTCTTTTGGACTCATTGCAAAAGGTGTGATCTCATTACCATCGAAATATGGCTCTAATTCTCCATCTTCTTCTACTGAAATTAAATCATAATCCCATCTACAACTTTGACAACAGCCACCTCTATTTGAGTCTCTAGCTGTCATATGATTACTTAATGTACATCTACCAGAATATGCAATACACATTGCACCATGTATAAATGTTTCTATTTCAATATCAACTTTTTCTTTCATTTCGCGCATTTCTTCAGCACTCGTTTCACGAGCTAGAACGACTCTCTCAAGCCCTTCTTCTTTCCAATATTGAACTGCGCGATAATTTGATAAAGATTGTTGTGTACTTAAATGGATTTCTAAATTAGGTGCAACACGTTTACACGTTTCTATAATAAGTGGATCGGCAACTATAATTCCGTGTGCACCAGTTTCATTTAGATTTTTTAAATATTCTTCTAGTCCTGGAATATTTTCATCATGAGCAAAAATATTTGTTGTAACATAAATTTTTGCGCCATATTTTGCTGCAAACTGAACGCCTTCTTTTATTTCTTCCATCGTAAAGTTATCAGCATTTGACCTTAAACCATATTCTTGTCCACCTAGGAACACTGCATCCGCACCATAATGAACAGCAATTTTGAGTTTTTCTAAATTTCCTGCAGGCGCTAGAAGTTCTGGTTTTTTTATCTTTGTTTGACGACTTGCGCCAATAGGTTCTAGAACTTTCATATATATCATTCCTTTAATATAACTTAATAAACTGTTTGTTTGAACATAAATCCTTGATCCATTGGACGATGATCTTTTTGAACCGCTTCAATTGGTTCAACTAACATAAATTTTTCATCTTCATATAACTCTGGATCTTCGTTATATAAGTCAATCGCTTGTCTATATTGCTCAGTCGCGATATTAATATATTCTTCTGTTTGAAGTACGCCGTCAATCTTAAACGCATCAATTTGTGCTTCTAATAAGTCCTCTAAGTCTTCGATTAAGCAAATATCATTCGGACTCATAATGTGTGTACCATTATAATCTTCATAAATTGGATATTTATTACTTCTTTCTTCATCATATAAAAGCATGTCTTTATTTTCTTTACGATTTTCAATTTTCATGACTTTATCTTGATACATAAAGTAATTACCAAGTAATTTTCTTTTAGACTGGAACATACAAGTCATGCCATGTACTTGAACTTCTATTTCGACATTACTTTTTTCTTTAATTTCTAGTACTTCTTCAATACTTAACTCACTAGCCAACACTGCTCTAGCTGAACCTCTATCACCCCAATAATTACATTGAAAATGATTTGTCACGATTGTTTCAGCATTCCAATTTAAAGGTATAGGATTCTCACGATTTTTCATTGCCATAACTACTGCTGGATCGCCAAAAATGATTCTATCTGCCTTTAATTCATGTAACAGATCAATATAAGATTCCAAATCATCAATATGTTCATTATGAAAAATACCATTTACCGCTACGTATGCTTTTTTACCATGATCATGGATAAGCTTAATGGCTTCACGAAGTTCTGGTTCTTTAAATTCACCAGCAAGTCTTAATCCAAATTTTTCTTCACCAATGACAAATGCATCAGCACCTAATTTGATTAATTGTTCAATATGTTCAACGGACTTAGGGGTCACTAGTAATTCTGTCATTACAATTTCTCCTTTTTAGAAATGGCCATTCCATCACCAATATTAATCAATGTCGTTTTATAATTTTCATGATTCATTAACCAATGATTATATTTTTGAACTTTCTTAACCATTTGTTTAACGTTTCTGTTTCTTACAATTTCAATATTACTTACAAAACCATGGTATAAAATATTGTCTGTAATAATGATGCCATCATCTTTAAGCAGTGGTTCATAAAGCTCAAAAAACTTTTGTGATTGTGCTTTAGCAGCATCGATAAAAATCATATCAAATGACTGGTCGGTAGGTAATAATTCAAAAGCTTCTAATGCATCAGAAAAGATAACATTAACTTGGCTTTCATAACCAAAGTCTTTAATATTTGAAATAGCTTGTTCATACATTTCTTCTTTTCTTTCAATCGTCCACACATTAATACTCGGATCACATGAAGCAAAATGCATCGCGCTATATCCAATTGCCGTTCCAATCTCTAGAATACTTTTCACATCTTTAATTCTAATTAATTGTTTAACAAACTCTGTGGAGATTTTGTCCATTATTGGAACATTATATTGTTCAGCATAATGCCTTAATTCATCGATATTTGATGAATTTTGAAACAACAATTGTTCGATATATTCTATATCTTTTTCCATGTCATTACTTCCTTACACTCGAATATAATAAAAAACCCAACTAGTCTCCTGACTAGTTAGTATGTATCAGTCATATCTACAATATGATTTCATAAACATTAGATATTTTACCATATTTTCGAATAAAAAGTAAGTATATATAAACAAGAACGCTTTTAAAATTTAAAAGCGTTCTTGTTATATTATTTATCTCTATTCTTTTCTTGTTCTTTTAAGTTCTCTGCAAATAATACTTTACCCTTTTTGGTTGTTGTATAGTAAAAATAATCTGTTTCAGGTGGGTTTACCGTTGTTCTAGCTGTTTCATCAGATATGTTGCATATTGGACCTATAGGTAATCCTTTATGTGCATATGTGTTATATTTTGAATCATTTTTATAATCTTTATCTGATAATGCTTCAGTTGTCTCTTTTTTATTTGCATATCTTACAGTCGCATCTGAATTCAAAGCAATTTGTGGATTGTTTTCAATTCTGTTTAACAGTACTGAAATATATCTCGATTTATCTGTAACGTTTTTCATTTCTGATTCTACAATAGATGATAATGTTAAATACTCATGGAAAGTAATCTTCTTTTCTTCATAGTTAGTCGTATATTTAAAGCCACCATTTTCTTTATATATTTTATAAGTTGTATGGTAAGTTTCATTCAGCATTTCATTTGTAACGTCATCAATCGTCACATCTTTTTTTGAAAACTGATACGTACTTGGTGCTAAATAGCCTTCTAATGGGTATCTTAAGTTTTTATTTAATACTTCGTCCGTTAACATATCGGGATATTTTTTTTGATATTTTTTCACAAAATCTTGATCTCTCATTTTCTTCAAAAAGCTTTCGCGACTAATAGAAGTATTCTCTTCTAAAATACCTGCAATTAATTCTATATTCGAACCTTCTTTTACATCATATTGGACCGCTGTTTTTAAATACACTTTTCCAGTTTCTAAACTTTTGGCAATATCTCTAGGTGACATTGAAGGAGAAAACTTATATTCTCCAGCTTGAAAGCTAGAAATATTATTGAGTTTTAAATAATATTTGAAAATAGTAGCATTTCTAATTATTTTTTTATCGGATAACTCTTGGCTTAACATTTCAGTATTCGTGTTTGGATTAACATTGACAATAACTTGCTCATTGCTATCGGCGTTAACAGGTTTCACATTAATACCTACTACAATCAAGCCTATTAAAGTAATTAATATAAGTAATAAAAAGAGGATGCTTATGATTGTTAAACTAATATACTTAGATAATAATCTCGCATCTTTATATATACTATTTTTTTCCATATGTAACTCCTTATGTAAAATAAATACCCCTAATGATTATATCACATTAGGGGTAAAGTGTACTATTACATATTAAATTTTAAACATCGTCCATTTCAGTATTAACGATTTCTTCAATCATATCCCACTCTTCGTCAGTTTCAACTGGTAATAATTTACCACCTTCACCGTCGTCATTTGCTTCATTGATCATTGGGATTAATTCAATTTCTTCATCATCTGCTGTACCTTCTTCAGCTAAGATGATGTATTCTTTCTTGAATTCTGGGTGATAGAATTCTAATACTTTACGGTATAAGACTTCGTTATTATTTTCGTCTATTAATGTTAATAATTCTTCCTCATTGTTAATTTCTAAATGTCCTTCGTGATTATGTTCAGTCATTATTCATTCTCCTCATCAATTATTTAATAGAATCTAGGTAACCCTGTAATATAAATACAGCTGCCATTTTGTCTATTACTTTTTTTCTTTTTTTTCGAGAAACATCTGCTTCTAATAATGTGCGTTCAGCACCAACTGTGCTTAATCTTTCATCCCACATTACCATTTTTAATTCTGGTCTTTCTTGTTGAAGTAAATCTTTGAATTGAATGGATGCCTCTCCGCGAGGACCAATAGAATTGTTCATGTTTTTTGGCAATCCTATAATGACAGTATCAACATCATATTCATCAATGATTTTTATAAGTTGGTCAATTCCAAAATCTTCGTTTTCTTCGTTAATGCGGAGTGTATCTATACCTTGAGCTGTCCAACCCATCGCATCACTTACAGCTACACCTATTGTTTTACTACCGACGTCTAAACCTATTATCCTGTTTTTAAGCATTGAATTCATTTTCTTGCTTTAAATAGTGTGATACAAGCTCTTCCATAATATCATCTCTATCTAAACGTCTTATTTGATTTCTTGCTTCGTTGTGTCTAGGTATATAAGCTGGATCGCCAGAAAGTAAATAACCGACTATTTGATTTACTGGATTATAGCCTCTTTCTTCTAAAGTTCGATAAACATTTTGTAGTACTGTTTTGACATTTTCTTTTGGAAAATCATCATAGTTAAATTTCATAGTTTTATCAAAATTATTCATCTTTATTTACACTCCCTAACTCCATTAACTTAATATTAATTATATCATATTCTAATTACACGTAAAATTATAGCGTTTTAATGTAGTCTTTAACAAACTGTAATGCTTCTGTTACTTTAGATGGATCTGTTCCGCCACCTTGAGCCATATCAGGACGACCGCCACCTTTACCGTTTGTAATTTGAGCAGCTTCTCTAATAATGTCACCAGCTTTAACTTTATCCGTTAAATCTTTAGGTACTGAAGACACAAGTGAAACTTTATCTCCGTTGACACTAGCTAATAATAGAACTGTATCTTGCATTTTAGATTTGAAATCATCCATGATTGATCTTAATACTTTTGGATTTTCAGCTTCAACTAATTGTGAAAGTACTTTAATGCCATTAATTTCTTCAACGCTATCTTCAATATTGCCTGATTTTAATTCAGTAATTGTTTTGTTCTTTTGTTGAACTTCTTTTTCTAAGTCTTTATTATGTTGTTGAATTTGTTCGATTTTTTCAATTGTTCTTGCTTGGTCTTTAATTTTGACATGTTGCATAACATCTTTAAGGATTGTTTCTGTTTCTTTTAATGTTTCATATGCCTTTCTACCTGTTACAGCTTCGATTCTTCGAACACCTGCACCTGTACCAGATTCTGAAACAATTTTGAAGATACCAATTTCACTTGTGTTACGTACGTGTATACCACCACATAACTCGATTGAGTATGATGACATTTCAACAACTCTTACAACATCACCATATTTTTCTCCGAATAATGCCATAGCGCCTTTTTCTTTAGCTTGTTCTATTGGCATTTCTTCGATTACTACAGGAATGTTTTGCCAAATTTTTTCGTTAACAATTTTTTCGATTGTTTCTAATTCTTCTTGTGTAACTTGACCAAAGTGTGAGAAGTCAAATCGTAATCTATCACTTTCAACTAATGAACCTGCTTGATTAACATGCGTACCTAAAACTTCTTTTAAAGCTGCATGTAATAAGTGAGTTGCTGAGTGGTTTTTGATAATTGATTTACGATCATCTTTATTAACAATAGCTTCTACAGTTTCACCAACATGAACTTGTCCAAATGTCACATGTCCAGCATGTAAATTTTGACCATTAGGTGCTTTTATAACTTCTGTCACTTCAATTTCAAATTGATCATGACGAATGATACCTTTATCCGCTACTTGACCACCTGATACTGCATAAAATGGTGTTTCTCTTAAAATAAATTGGATGTTTTCTCCACTTTCTACTTCATCAACTAATTCACCATTAAATATAATATCTGTAATTTCTGTTTGTGCTTCTGTTACGTCATAGCCAACGAATTTACTTGGTGTATTAATGCTACCAAGTACTTCATTTTGAACTTGCATTGATTGCGTCTTTTGACGTGCAGCTCTCGCTCTTTCACGTTGTTGATGCATTTCATTTTCAAAACCTTCATTATCTATTGAAATGCCTTCTTGTGCAGTGATTTCTTCTGTTAACTCGATTGGGAAACCATACGTATCATATAATTTAAATGCATCTGATCCAGATAATACATTATCCTGTTGCTTAGCTGATGCCATCATTGTGTTTAAAATTGCTAAACCTTCTTCAAGTGTTTCATGGAAACGTTCTTCTTCAGATTTTACAACTTTTTTAATGAAGTCACTTTGCGCTTTAACATTTGGATAATAAGGTTCCATAATATCTGCTACGATATCAACTAATTTATATAAGAATGGCTCGTTAATATTAAGTGATTGACTGAAACGAACAGCTCTTCTTAGTAATCTTCTTAATACATATCCTCTACCTTCATTTGCAGGTAACGCACCGTCACCAATCGCAAAACTGATCGTTCTAATATGGTCTGAAATAACTTTAAATGCGATATCTTGTTCTTTATTCTCTAAGTATTTTAATCCACTAACCGCTTCAACTTGTTCAATAATTGGAATAAATAAATCTGTATCATAGTTCGTTGGCACATCTTGAGAAATAGATGTCATACGCTCAAGACCCATACCTGTATCAATATTTTGATTTGGAAGTGGCGTATAAGTATGGTCAGCATTATGGTTAAATTCACTAAATACTAGATTCCACACTTCTAAATAACGTTCATTTTCTCCACCTGGATACATTTCTTCAGCTGGATCTTCTTTCCCGTATGTGTCGCCTCTGTCGTAGAATATTTCAGTATTAGGTCCAGAAGGTCCTTCACCGATATCCCAGAAGTTACCTTCGATTCTAATAATTCTACTTTCTTCAAGACCAATCAAATCATGCCATAAATCATATGCTTCTGTATCTTCAGGATGAATCGTTACATATAATTTCTCTGGATCCATTGCCATCCATTTATCACTCGTTAAAAATTCCCAAGCATATTCAATTGCTTCACGTTTAAAGTAATCACCAATTGAAAAGTTTCCTAACATTTCAAAGAATGTATGGTGTCTTGCAGTAAAACCAACATTTTCAATATCATTTGTTCTAATTGCTTTTTGAGCATTTACAATTTTAGGATTTTTAGGGATTTCTCGACCATCAAAATATTTTTTTAAAGTCGCAACACCTGAGTTTATCCATAATAAAGTATCGTCATCAATTGGCACTAAAGGTGCAGATGGTTCAACCATATGTCCTTTTTCAACAAAAAAGTCAATATACATTTGTCTGATTTCACTAGCTTTTAATTTTTTCATTGTCTTCACTCCTCAATTAAAATAAAAAAACGTCCATCCCCTAAAAAAGGGACGAACGTATCGCGGTACCACCCTAGTTATGACTAAAAGTCATCACTTTAAGTTTATTAAACTTTTATAAAAGAAGTAGCGTTCAATAATCATTGTCATGTTTCTCACCAACCAACATGTCTCTTAAACAATCAATTATTTACTCGGTTTCTTTTTTGTATTCTATTTGATTATAATCACTCGATTTTTAGATGTCAATTATTTCATAAAATCATATGGTGTTTTATCATTCATATTAATCATCGGATCGATTTCAAACATATTATCTTCAGTTAAAATAATATGTTTCGTTTGAATAGATTCTGTTTCAGACTCCGTATCTTCTTCAACATCAGTATCGAAATACATTTTTAATTTCGTATCAAACGATGTCATTCTCTCATGACCTAGCGTTTGAATACCTTGGTTAAAGGCTTGTTCTTCACCGCACACAACAAGCGACTGTTTCGCACGTGTAAGTCCAGTATATAGAATGTTCTTTTGTAACATTCTAAAGTATTGTCTGACAATAGGCATGATGACTATCGGGAATTCTGACCCTTGTGATTTATGAATTGAACAACAATAAGCATGTGTAATTTCTGATAAATCTTGTTTAGTGTATGTTATGTCATTCCCTTCATAATCTACAATGACGACATCTTTGCCAAGTGCATTTTCTTCTGCTTTGTAAACACCTGTTACTACACCAATATCACCATTAAATACATTATCATCTGGACGATTAATAAGTTGTAGTACTTTATCATTTTCTCGATATTCAATATCACCATATTGAAGGAATCTTGTATCTTCATCTTTCGGATTTAATATATCTTGCAATAATTCATTTAATTTATTAATACCAGCTGGTCCTCGGTATATTGGAGCTAGCACTTGAATATCTTGCATATTATATCCTTTATTAACAGCACCTTGAACGACCTTTTCTACAACTGTCGCAATTTGATTACTACTGCACGGAATAAATGAGCGGTCGTGATGTTTTTCATTAATAGAAACAGGCAATCCATTTTTTATTTTATGCGCTAAATCTATGATAGATGATCCTTCTTGTTGTCTATATACTTCTGTTAAGTTCACTCTCGGTATAACTTTAGAATCAATCAAATCTTTAAAAATCTGACCTGGACCAACAGATGGTAATTGATCTTCATCCCCTACAAATATGATTTGGGCATAATCAGGAACTGCTCTTAAAAATTGGTACATTAACCATGTATCTACCATAGACATTTCATCTAGAATGATTAAATGAGCATGTATGTCATTATCTAACACATCATCCGGTTGCGTATCTTTACTCCATCCAATTAATCTATGAATTGTCATCGCTTCTAGTCCAGTTGATTCACTTAAACGCTTTGCTGCACGTCCAGTCGGTGCTGCTAATACAATTGGAAAGTCTGTTCCTTCTTGATAATCATCATAATTCAAACTCACACCATGTATTTCAGAATACAACTCACAAATGCCTCGAATAACGGTCGTCTTACCTGTTCCAGGTCCACCTGTTAAAAGCATCATTTTATGATTAATAGCTGTTTCTAACGCTAATTTTTGTCCATCTGCATATGAAACATCATTCATATCTTCAATTTGACCAATGTGTAATTGAAGATCACTTTTCTCAATTTCTTTAAGTTCATCTTGATGTTGATAAAGTCTATGAATAATTTGCACACTTTTTGCTTCTGAATAATAAAGTGAAGGTAAAAAACAATTATCATTTTCGATAATAAGTTTATTTTCTTCACTCATTTCGATAATGACACCATTTATTTGATCTTTATTTACAACTTCAGGTTGATTATGATTTAACAATTCATACGCCCCGTTGACCAAAATATCAACAGGTAAAAATGTGTGACCATTCTGTAATGATTGCTGGTCTAAAAAGTAACTCACACCTGCTACAAGTCGATCATGATGATCTTTAGATATCCCAACTTGTTCAGCTATTTGGTCAGCTCTTTGAAAACCTATACCATTTATATCCATCACTAAACGATAAGGAGATTGCTTAATAATATTAAGTGTTTCATCTTTATAAAATTGATAAATTGCCATCGCGAGTTTCGGTCCGAATCCAAGTTCATTAAGTTTTATCATAATGCGTTCAATGGCTTGATTTTCACGTATGGATTCTGCAATCGTGTCTCTTTTTTGCTTATTGAGTTTAGGTATTTCTTTAAGGACATCCGGGTCATCTATAATTTTCTGAAGTGCATCTTCACCAAGTTTGTCCACGATTGTTTCTGCTGTTTTCTTACCAATACCTTTAAATAAATCACTCGATAAGTAATGAATAACACCTTGTTTTGTTTGTGGCAATTCTTTTTCAAATGTTTCAGCTTGTAGTTGTTTACCGTATTTTGGATGGTTTGTTACTTTACCTTTGAAAAGGTACGTTTCTCCTTCAACTATTTGAGGTAAGTAACCAACAATTGTGACTTCTTGATCAAAATCTTCATTTGAATCCATCACATCGACTTTAATAACGGTATAATAGTTATCACTGTTTTGAAAAAGAATTCTAATAACTTCACCTTTTACATGTGAAAGATCAAATAAAGATAAGTTTTCCAATGTTAGTCCTCCTCTTCTAATAATTGTTCAAACATGTTGATAGCATGACCACTTAATAAATGATCTGGTTGAATGTCGACCGCTTTTCTAAAATAAACAAGTGCTTCTTCAGCATTTTCATTTTTCATATATTTAGCCAATCCTAAATTGTATAATGCGTCTACATGTTTAGAATCTTTTTCTAATACTTTTTCTAGTTGTACAATGGCCTCATCGAACATTTCTAATTGGCATAATGTTAATCCGTATTGGAATCCAATTTCTACATCATCTTCATTTAGCTCATGAGCTCTCATTACATACGGTATAGCTTCAGTATGTGCACCTAATTCGTTGAAACTCATTCCTAACATAAAATTAGTATCTGCATCATTAAGCCCTCTTTTAATCGCATGTTGATATAATTTAATCGCTTCTTCAAAGCGCTGTTGGTTGTAGTATAAATTTGCAAGACTATAATAAGCACCACCATGACTTTCGTTTACAGTAATGGCTTTTTGGAAGAATTTCTCAGCTCTTTCAATATCATTTGCTTCTGCTAATATTGTCCCTGCGTTGATATAATTGGTTACTTCTTTTGGATCTTCTTCTATATTTTCAAATAAATGCGACAATGCTTCGTCGAATTTTTTATTTTGAATTAATTTAACAATTTGTTCTTCACTATGCATGTTGTGACTCCTTTAAATATCATTACTTGCTATTATAACAAAAATAAAAATAGACTGAGACATAAATTTATCTCAGTCTATATATTTTATACCATATAATCTAATTGCTTTTCTGTTTTATATACTTCATCGATTGTTGCGCCACCTAAACAAACATCACCGTCATATAATACGACAGCTTGACCAGGTGTAATTGCACGCACTGGTTCGTCAAATATCACTTTAATTTGATTGTCAGAAATTTTTTCTACAGTTACTTGTGTATCTTTTTGTCTATATCTGAATTTTGCTGAACATTTAACCGGTTGTGAAAAATCAAGATCATTCACAAATGAAATATCAGAAGCGATTAAATAGTCACTATATAATGCTTCGTGGTGGAAACCTTGTTCAACATATAGGATGTTTTCTTTTAAATTTTTACCGACTACAAACCAAGGATCTCCGTCTCCGCCAATACCAAGACCGTGTCTTTGGCCAATAGTGTAATACATTAAGCCACTATGTTCACCCATGTCAACACCGTCTAATGTTTGCATTTTACCGTTTTGAGCAGGTAAATATTGAGATAAGAATGTTTTAAAGTTTTTCTCACCAATAAAACAGATACCAGTAGAGTCTTTCTTTTTAGCAGTTGCTAAGTTTTGTTCTTCGGCAATTTTTCTTACTTCACTTTTTTCTAATTCACCAATTGGGAACATCACTTTAGATAATTGATCTTTTGTAAGTTGATTTAAGAAATAAGTTTGGTCTTTGTTGTTATCAACACCACGTAGCATTTCAACTTTATCACCATCACGATTAACACGTGCGTAATGACCTGTAGCAACATAGTCCGCACCTAGTTTAAGTGCATGATTTAAAAATGCTTTAAATTTAATTTCTTTATTACACATTACATCTGGGTTAGGTGTTCTACCTTTTTTATATTCGTCTAAGAAATACGTAAATACTTTATCCCAATATTCTTGTTCAAAGTTAACTGCATAATAAGGTATATCTAATTGGTTACATACTTCGATGACATCATTATAGTCTTCAGTAGCTGTACATACACCATTTTCGTCTGTGTCATCCCAATTTTTCATAAAAATTCCAACTACATCATAACCTTGTTCTTTTAATATATGTGCAGTTACCGAGCTATCTACGCCCCCGCTCATCCCAACGACAACGCGGGTAGATTGATTATTCATTTTCTTCCTCCTTAAATTGTTGATATATTTTCATTATCGTACTTACGATATAATTAATTTCTTCTTCAGTCGTTAATGAGCTGAAACTAAATCTTACAGATTGCTTCACTCTATTATCTTCACCGAACATCGCTTCTAGAACGTGAGATGGTAATGTTGAACCGGCTGTACATGCAGATCCACTTGAAACATATATATTTGCCATATCTAGTAACGTTAACATCGTTTCAACTTCAATAAATGGGAAATATAAATTTGTAATATGACCAGTCGTATCTGTCATACTACCATTCAATTCAAACGGAATTGCACGTTGTTGTAAACCTACAATGAGCTTTTCTTTCAAGTTCATTAAATGAATATTACTTTCATTCATGTGTTCATAAGCGTCTTTCAGTGCTGTTGCCATACCACAAATATATGGAACATTCTCTGTACCCGCTCTTCGCTTTACTTCTTGTTCGCCACCTTGAATAAACGTTTCGAACTGGACACCTTGTTTAACCAACAATGCACCTATTCCTTTTGGACCGCCAAATTTATGCGCAGTTATGCTTAACATATCAACTGGCATTTCATCGAATTCTATTGGCATATGACCGATAGCTTGAACTGCATCAACATGAAATACGATATCCGTATTCTCTATGACTTCTGCAATATCATACATAGGTTGAACTGTGCCGACTTCATTATTCACTAACATAATTGACACCAATGTCGTGTCAGGTCTGATTGCTTGTCTCAAAGCATCAATATCGACAATACCTTCTGAATTTACATCTATATACGAAACATCGAAACCTTCACGTTCAAGTTCTTCAAAGACATGCAGTACAGAATGATGCTCTATTCTACTCGTTATAATATGTTGACCTATATGTTTTCGTTTTCGTGCTATACCTTTTATTGCTGTATTATTAGACTCTGTTGCCCCACTTGTAAAAATAACTTCTTGAGGCTTTGCACCTAATAATGTAGCAATCTCTCGTCTTGAATGATCTAAATACTTTCTGCCGTCTCTCCCTATTGAATGAATAGATGACGGGTTTCCAAAGTGTTCAGATAATATTTCTGTTATTTTTTCAGTTACAACGGGCTTAACTGGAGTAGTTGCTGCATAATCTGCATATACTTTCATGTTGAACGTCCTTTCTTAGTTTTCAATGTACCTATTCTAGCACCATTTTTATGAAAAGACTAGAACTCTGTTTCACGATTTCTTTCTTCTGTATATTGTTCTAATTCTTTTAATTGATGTTTCATAGATTCTGTATTAATTGGATCTTTAACTTGAACATTTTCATGCGTCATTTGATGATTTTTGATCGTCCATATTTGGTCTTTAATTTGTGATTTAAAATAATCATCATGAGATACAATAAGGACCGATCCTTGAAATGATTGTATTAATTGGATGATTTTTTCTTGCATGCCAATATCAAAATAGTTTGTCGGCTCATCTAAAATCATAATATGAGGATTTGAAAAATATAATTTCACAAATTGTAACCTACACTTTTCACCCATCGACAATGTTTCAACGACATCATTTATTCTATCTTTATCAAAATAAAAGCTTGCTAAAATGGTTCTAGCATCTGCTTCTTTCATCTCAGGAATTTCTAATATTTCATCTAAGACATTATGATGCATATTTAAGTTTTCAAAATCTTGAGAGAAATATCCAATTTCTAATTCTGGATGAACAGTTATATCACCTTTAGTCGGCTCGAGTTCACCGAGTATCAATTTGATTAAAGTTGATTTTCCTGTTCCATTTCTGCCTTCTATAATCACATTTTGATTTCGCTTAATATAGAATGATACATCTTCGAATATCTTCCTATTATCATATGCAAACGACACATGGTTAAATTGAACTAAATAATGTGATTTAAAATCATGATGTTGTATTGAAAAATTTTTCTCTTTTTTATTTGGATTAGCGATGTGCTCTTGATCAAGTTTACGATTTAATTGTTGTTCTTTTGATTTGAATCGTTTCGCTAACTTACTTAATTGTTTTTGTTGATACGGGTTTCTCACAGAAGCACTTTGTTCTGCTTTTTGATACCACGCTTTATATTTTTTGATCGTTTCTTCAATAGCCGCTTGTTCTTTTTGTTGCTTTTCATATTGTAGCTTTAATGTTTCATGCTCTATATCTTTTTGTTGTTTGTATTTATCGTATTTACCGATATATTTCTTAGCACCATCAGGACTCAATTCTAATATAGCATCTGGTGTTTCATTTAAGAATGTTCTGTCATGAGATACAAATAATATAGCACGTTGTTCTTGTTTAAAAGCTTTCGTCAACCATTCCTTCATTTCTAAATCCATATGATTTGTTGGCTCATCGATTAATAATAACGATGCCTTAGACATTTTTACTTTTAAAAATGAAACTTTTGTCTGTTCTCCACCACTTAAAGTAGAAATTTTCTGTTCTAGTTGTTCCTCTTTTATGCCGAGCTTTTTTGCTTCTGTTACGATTTCTCCTTCTATAAGGTATCCATCTAACTCAATATATTTATTAATCATATCTGTATGATTAAGTTGCGATCTAACCTTGGCGATTTCTGGGTAAGATTCAATTATATAATCCATAACTGTCCAATCATTATAAGGTGTTAAATCTTGTTCCATCATCGCTGAATCAACTGTTTGATCTTGGTGAATCACTTTTAATAATGTAGACTTTCCAACACCATTAACACCAACGATTGCTAAATGTTCATGGTCCTCTATTGAAAAAGTCAACTCGGGTATTAATACTTTATGTTCAACTTCTAATGCTTTTTCTTCAAATAAAAATAGCATAATGTAGCCTCCTATACCCATGTATTACACATGAAGACGCACCATTACACTATTCTCAGTTTGTAACGGCAACATCATATTATAGACATACTTATCCAATCATCATTGCGTAATACAATGGTTTTTTTACGATATTTACTATTAGCGCAAAAAATTATTGGATATCCATGCCTATTGTTGATGCCACCTCTCTGTAAATTTGCATTAATTATAACTTTTAGTTACATATTAGTCAAATGTTGTTGAGCAATTAAATAGTACAACATAAATACAGTTGATATACTTCCAATATATAATTATGTAAGGAGCGTCACAAAATGAAATCAAAATTCCCAGTTTCTGCATTAAATCTAGTTCCACTTAGAAAAGGTGAAACGGAACAAGATGCTATTAAGAATATGGTATCACTTGCTCAAAATGTAGAAAAATTAGGCTACGAACGTTACTGGATTGCAGAACATCATAATGCACCAAATTTAGTAAGTTCTGCAACTGCTTTACTCATTCAACATACACTTGAACATACAGAGTCTATTCAAGTAGGTTCAGGCGGTATCATGTTACCAAACCATGCGCCTCTTATTGTTGCTGAGCAATTTGGAACAATGGCTACAATGTTTCCTAATCGATTAAATCTTGGCTTAGGACGAGCACCAGGTACCGATATGATGACCGCTTCTGCACTAAGAAGAGATTCACATAAAGGTGTATATACATTTGGTGACGATATTAAACAATTACTACAATATTTTGGTCCTGAAGAACAACAATCATATGTAAGACCATATCCAGGTGTAGATACAAATATACCGATATATGTGTTAGGATCTTCAACGGACTCTGCACATTTAGCTGCTCGATTAGGTTTACCATACGTCTTTGCAGCACACTTTGCACCAGATCAAATGGCTCAAGCAATCGAAATATATAGAGACTTATTTGAGCCATCAGAATATTTAGATGAGCCATACATGACCGTTTGTTTAAATGTCATTGTCGGCGAAACAGATGAAGAAGCGACTTATTTATCTTCAACTATGCACTTAATGTTCTTAAGTATTGTAAGAAATGCGCGCATGCCATTACAACCCCCTACTGATCAACTTGAAAACATTTGGTCACCACAAGAAAAATATATGGCGCAGTCTAAAACAAACACATCTTTCATTGGTAGTGAAGAAACTGTAAAACAACAATTGATAGATTTCCAAAACAAATACAATGTAGATGAAATTATGGCAGTGAGCTATATTTATGATTTAGATAAACAATACCAATCATATGAATCATTCAAGAAAATTGTAGATGATGTATACGGGGAAGCATAAAAAACGATCATAAAGTGATGAGTCATCACTTTATGATCGTTTTTTATTTTAAATTACTTTGTATAAATAGTTGAACGTTGCTGTTAAATAACACGCCACTATTATGGCTATCTGGTACGCCACCATAATGTAAACCAATAACTTGGTTATTTGCATTAAAGATTGGTGAACCTGAATTACCACCATAAGTACTTAAGTCGTAAGATACGTCACTACCTGAAGCAGATAATATATTACCTTTACTTTCCCATAATGTTGCAATAGGTTTATCTCCTGGATAACCTGTTACTGTGATGTTATCACCTTTTTTAACTGAAGATGTATCTGCGATTGTCGCTGCTTGAACAGCGTCACCAATAGATTGACCTTTACTATTTTTACCGACTGTAACGACTGCTAAATCTTCACCGCCTGGCGCTACTTTATAATCAGTTGCTGTAAATGTACCAGCTGGGAAATTCCCATCGCCATTTGCTGCTGGTGAGAATTTTAGTACAGAAGCATCACCATTCGTAGCATCTACTACATGTTTATTTGTAAGAACGGTATTTTTACCGACAACTACACCTGATGCAATTGATGTACCTCCGATATCAGCGAATGCAATCGATTGATAATGTGCAGACGTTGTATTCGTAATTTGTGTACGATCATTTTTCGGTAATATAACTCTAGATGACGGACCATCTGTCTTTGCGTTAACTTCAAACGGTAATGAAATGAAACTTAATAATAAAACTGCTACTACACTTAATATGTATCGTTTTAAATTTTTCATATACTCTCCCCTTTGTTGTAGTGTACAACTATCTTAATATGAAAGTAATATCAAAGGGGAATATTACACTACATAACACATATTCATGCTTAACTGTTAAAATAACGAAATATTTTGTGCAGTTAGGCATGAATTCGATACAGTTAAGAAATAAAAAATAAGATAGCAATCTCCAATATTCGACTTGAAGATTGCTATCCTATTTAATTTGAGAACTAGATATAGAACATATATCCTTCAAGTTCATCTTCATTTGTATAATTTGCTAAGTATTCTAGTGTTGTATTATCTAGAACTTCTTTTACAGCGTCTCTAATACGAATCCACAATTGTTGTTGTGCAGGTGGCTCGTCTTCTATACCTTCAACAGGTGTAATTGGCCCCTCTAACAATCTAATCACATCACCAGCTGTAATTTCTGATGGTGCTTTTTGTAATTGATAGCCCCCTTTGGCACCTCTTACACTTTTAATAAGACCAGCATTACGTAGCGGTCCTACTAATTGTTCTAAATATAAATCACTTAAATTGTTTTCTTCAGCGATTGACTTTAAAGATGTACATCCTTGACCATAACGCTTAGTCAACGATATCATAAGTGTTAAGCCATATCGTCCTTTAGTAGAAATTTTCATGTACTACACCTCTTATTTTCTAAAAAAATATTATTAATTCATTTTATCATTTTTTGTACACTTTGAGTAATTAGAAAGGTTGATTCCAAATGAAAAACGAACCATTAGCTTATAGAATGCGTCCCCAAACGATTGACGATGTGATAAGCCAAGAACATTTAGTCGGTCCAAAAGCCATTATTAGGAGAATGGTTAACACTAAAAAGTTAACTTCTATGATTTTTTATGGACCTCCGGGAATTGGAAAAACGAGTATCGCCCAAGCTATTGCCGGGAGTACTCAATATAAATTTAGACAACTTAACGCTGTCACTAACACTAAAAAAGATATGCACCTTGTCGTTGAAGAAGCCAAAATGTCTGGACAAGTTATACTTTTACTAGACGAAATTCATCGTCTAGATAAAGCAAAACAAGATTTCTTATTACCGCATTTAGAATCTGGCAAAATCGTTCTTATTGGCGCAACGACGTCAAACCCATACCATGCTATCAACCCAGCTATACGAAGCAGAACGCAAATATTTGAACTATATCCTCTTAATGAAGATGATATCATCATTGCTTTAAACAGAGCAATTGAAGATGAAGAAAATGGATTAGCATCATACGCTCCTGTTGTAGACAAAGATGCTTTAGAATATTTCGCAAAAGCAAGTTACGGCGATGTGAGAAGCGCTTTAAATGCACTCGAACTTGCTGTACTAAGTGCTGATGTTCAAGATGACAAACGTCATGTCACGATTGAAGATGCGAAAGTTTGTATTCAAAAGAACGCTTTCCAACACGATAAAGATGGCGATCAACATTATGATGTTATGAGTGCATTCCAAAAATCTATTAGAGGAAGTGATGTCGACGCAGCGCTACATTATTTAGCTAGATTAATTGAAGCGGGAGATTTACCAACTATTGCAAGACGCCTTCTTGTAATTAGCTATGAAGATATCGGTTTAGCTTCTCCAGGTGCTGCAGCTAGAACATTATCAGCTATTGAAGCGAGTGAACGTCTCGGCTTTCCAGAAGCACGTATACCATTAAGCCAAGCAGTCATCGAGCTATGCTTATCACCTAAATCTAATTCAGCTATTGTATCTATTGATGAAGCTCTATCAGACATCAGAAAAGGTAAAGCTGGGTTAGTTCCGAAACATTTGAAAGATGGACACTATCAAGGTGCAAAAGAATTAGGCAATGCAATTGGTTATAAATACCCACATAATTATGAAAATGGATATGTAGAACAACAATATTTACCTGATACTTTAAAAGGCAAACAATATTATCAACCGAAGCTCACATCTAAATCTGAACAAAAATTAGCAGAAATATATCGCAACTTAAAAAAATGAGGCTGGACGTATCCAGTCTCATTTTTTATTATCAAAGCTGCTAGCTATTTATCTTTGATTCTTTTTACTGGGATATCTTTCAAAATATCATTCACAACATAGCTCGCACAAATTAAACCAACAACGCTTGGTACAAAAGCATTAGATGATGGTGGCATTTGCGCCTTTCTAACTTTTGCGTTTTTATCGCCTACAACTTCTTTTACATCTTCTCTTATCATAATTGGACTTTCATCACTAAATACAACATTAATACCTTTATGAATGCCCATTTTTCTTAATTTTAGACGTATAATTTTCGCCATAGGATCTGTATGTGTTTTAGAAATATCAGCTATTTCAAATTTAGTAGGGTCTGTTTTGTTTGCAGCACCCATACTTGAGATAACGTTAATACCTCTTTCCAAACACTCTTTCATAAGATGAACTTTATACATGATTGTATCACTAGCATCTACAAAATAATCAATGTCGTATTCATTAAATAAAGCTTCGTATGTTTCTTCAGTATAGAACATGTGCAATGAAGTGACTTTACAATCAGGATTAATTAATTTAATACGCTCTTCCATTAAATCTACTTTTGATTGACCAATTGTTGTTGTTAATGCATGTAATTGTCTATTTACATTTGTGATATCTACATCATCTTTATCTATTAATATGATATGACCAATATTAGTTCTCGCTAATGCTTCAGCAGCAAATGAACCTACACCGCCTACGCCAAGGACAACTACTGTTTTACTTTTTAATAAATCTAAGCCTTCTTTACCAATCGCTAATTCATTTCTTGAAAATTGATGCTTCATCATTATTTACTCCTTTACACAAAAATACGCAAGACATAAAGTCTTGCGTACCGATAGAATCCAATTGTGCCGTAATATTAAGTGCTAGATCATTTTGGCCTGCTATATACAGGTGGGTGCCCTGTTTCTTATTTTGCATGTCCTCCTTACGAGGCGTATGCGCTATTAAGAAAACCAATTAGGCTCCCTTGATCAAAAGTGTTAGGTCAAAATATAAAAAGCTTATTACGAACACTTCAGATGACTACCTTATAAATTTATTTTATCATAATTCTTCTAAATAACAAGTATTTATACTTTTAATTATTTTTCATCTAAATCAAGTTGCAAATGTAATTCATGTAACTGACTGTTAGATACTTCACTTGGCGCATCTGTTAATAGACAAGAAGCACTTGCTGTTTTAGGGAATGCAATTGTATCTCTTAAGTTTGTTCTTCCTGACAATAACATAACTAATCTATCTAAACCTAAAGCAATTCCGCCATGTGGTGGTGCACCATATTTGAACGCTTCAATTAAGAATCCAAATTGTTCTTGTGCTTGTTCTTCAGTGAATCCAAGTGCTTTAAACATTTTTTCTTGTAGTTCTGATTTATGAATTCTAATAGATCCTCCACCTAATTCAAAGCCATTTAAAACGATATCGTATGCATTCGCTTCAACATTTGTTGGATCAGTTTCAAGCATTTCTTCATGCTCTTTTTTAGGTGCAGTAAATGGATGGTGCGCTGCAACATAACGTTCTGATTCTTCATCGTATTCAAATAATGGCCAATCAGTTACCCATAAGAAATTATATTTATTTGGATCAATTAAACCACGATCTTTACCAAGTTTATTTCTTAACTGCGCTAAACTTGCTGCTACGACATCTTTTTTGTCTGCTACGAATAATACTAAGTCTCCTGCTTTAGCTTCAGTTCGTTTTAATAATTCAGCAGTAATATCTTCATCAAAGAATTTGCTAATTGGACCGTTTAAGCCTTCTTCTGTTACTTTAACCCAAGCTAAACCTTTAGCTCCATAAATACTTGCAAATGATTGTAATTGGTCGATATCTTTTCTAGAGTAGTCTGCTGCACCATCTTCAACGACGATTGCTTTAACTTCTCCACCATTTTCAACTGCAGATTTAAACACTTTAAAGTCCATTTTTGAAGCAAGTTCTGATAAGTTAATCAGTTCCATACCAAATCTTGTATCTGGCTTGTCAATTCCATATCTTTCCATCGCTTCAGCGTATGTCATACGTGGGAATGGCGTTGTAATATCAATACCTTTTACATCTTTCATGATACGTTTCATAAGACCTTCATTCATTTTGATAACGTCTTCTTGATCTACAAAGCTCATCTCGATATCGATTTGCGTAAATTCAGGTTGTCTATCCGCTCTTAAATCTTCGTCTCTAAAACATTTAACGATTTGATAGTATTTATCAAATCCACCAATCATTAATAATTGTTTAAATATTTGTGGAGATTGAGGTAAAGCATAGAACTCTCCATCATGTACACGAGATGGTACTAAATAGTCTCTCGCACCTTCTGGCGTAGATTTAGTTAATACAGGTGTTTCTACTTCGTAAAACTCACCTTCATCTAAGTAATTTCTTACTGCACGTGTAATTTGATGTCTCATTTTGAATGTTTGAGCTAAACTTTCTCTTCTTAAGTCTATATAACGATATTTTAACCTTACATTTTCATCAATATCATTCATATCTGTTATAGAAAATGGAGGTGTTTCAGATTCATTTAAAATTGTAATTTCAGAAACTTGAACTTCAACTTTACCCGTCTTGATTTTGTCATTAATTGATTTCTCGTCTCTTTTAGTTACTAAACCTTTAACTTGAATAACATATTCAGAACGGATTTTCTCAGCAACACTTAAAGCTTCTTGAGAGAAGTCTGGGTTAAAGACAATTTGTACAACGCCTTCGCGGTCACGTAAATCAATAAATATTAAACCGCCTAAGTCACGTCTTTTTTGTACCCAACCATTTAAAGTAACGGTTTGACCAATATATTCTTCAGTTATTTTACCAGCATATGTTGTTCTTTTTTCCATTATGATTCCACCTTTAAATAATTCTCTAATTCTGATAATGAAACAAGTGTCTTTTCACCAGTTTCCATATTTTTAACTTCCACTTCTTGTTTTTCTAATTCATTCTCACCTAATACAATCGTATATTTCGCATTTAATCTATCGGCTTGTTTCATTTGACCTTTTAATTTACGTTGTAAATAGTCTTTATCACAACTAATACCAGCCATTCTTAATTGATTGATTAATTGAACTGACATTCTATCCGCTTCTTCACCCATTGTTGCAATAAATAAGTCGATAGTATCTTCTTCTTCAATTTCAATACCTTCAGCTTCTAGCGCTAGTAACAAACGTTCAATACTCAATGCAAAACCAATACCTGTTTCTTTAGGACCATCAAGTAATTCTAGTAAGCCGTTATATCTACCGCCACCACATAAAGTTGTAATAGCACCAAATCCTTCAGCATTACTCATTACTTCAAATGCTGTGTGTGTATAATAATCTAACCCACGTACTAAATTCGTATCTATTTCATACTCGATACCAAGTTCGTCTAATAAGCTTTTTACCTCTTCGAAATATTGTTTAGAATAGTCATTTAAGTATTCCGTAATTTTAGGCGCATTTTTAACTGCTTCTTTATCTCTGTCTACTTTACAGTCCAATATACGCATTGGATTTGTGTGTAATCGACTTTGACAATCGCTACAGAAAGTATCAATTACTGGTTCAAAGTGTGCTTGTAATGCTTTCGTGTAATCAGCTCTTGATTCTGCATCACCAATACTATTGATGACTAATTTTAAGTCTTTCAATCCGAAAGATTTGTATATGTGTACGAGCATTGAAATAATTTCAACATCAATAGCAGGATTTTCTGATCCTATAGCTTCTACCCCGAATTGAACAAATTGACGATAACGCCCTTTTTGTTTTCTTTCATATCGGAACATTGGACCATTGTAATAAAGCTTAACTGGTTGATTAGGTTCACCTTGCATTTTGTTTTCGATGTAACTTCTAACAACACCTGCAGTGCCTTCAGGTCTTAATGTAATGCTTCTATCACCTTTATCTTTAAATGTGTACATTTCTTTTTGTACAACATCTGTTGAATCACCGACACCTCTACTAAAAAGTTCAGTACTTTCAAATATTGGTGTTCTAATTTCTTTATAATTATATATTTTCATTAACTCATGTAATTTGTTCTCAATGTATTGCCATTTATAAGTGTCTTTTGGTAATAAATCTTGTGTACCGCGTGGTATATTAATCATAATATTTCCTCCTTTAAAATATAAAAAGCCCCTTGTATGCATATACATACAAGGGACGAATAATCCGTGTTGCCACCCTAATTAGTATTTAATGATTCATTAAATACTCACTTAACAACATTATAACGGATGTTAACCGATCTTATTTTCGTAAGATTCCCTCTTCTTGTGTTCAAAAGTATACGCAGTATTCATATAACTTTCAGCAAATGTTATACTCTCTGTCTCCTACTATATCGGCATACTATTCAAGAATAAACGGTATATAATCTATTTCATAATTTATATTAATATTAAACCCATAATCTGTAGTAGTCAATATCTAATTTGAAAAGTAAACTTTCAAACCGTCAACAATACCTGTTTCTACAATGTGTCTATATTTTCTATCAACAATTAAATCTTCATCTGTAGGATTACTAATATAACCTAACTCTAACAATACAGCAGGCATTTTAGTTTGACGAATCACTTGGAAGTTTTCGTTTCGTACACCTCTATCAGATAGTATGGATTTTTGATTGATTGAAGTTTGTAACGTATCTGCAAATTCTTTTTGAGAATCATGATGGTAATAAACTGTTAAACCATGTGGTGCTGATGAATCTAATGCATCATTATGGATACTAATAAAGACATCTCCATCACCTTGTCTATCTTTTAATTTAACATATTCATCTTTTGTTCTCGTCATTTTCACTTTAGCGCCTTCAGCTTCAAGCATTTCTTTAAGTTCTTTTGCAGTTTTTAATGTAATGACTTTTTCGGTTACATCTTTATGTTTTGAACTCGATGCACCTTGGTCACTTCCACCATGACCAGGGTCTAAAAAAATCACTTTTCCTTTTAATGGTTTTAATACTGGATTAACATCTTCTTTAATATCAAGATTTGTATGCCAACCAGCAATCCAGCCTTTTTCATTTTGATCATTTTTAACTTCGAACCATTTTCCTTCTCTATCTGTTATATCAAAACTATCTCCTTTTTTTACATCGAAAATAATTGGATAATAAGCGGCAGGTCCAGTTCTTAACTCACCATCTTCTTTCATAGATAATGTTTTAGGTTCGTCCTCTTTAGGAAGCAATAAATAAATAATAATGATTAACAAAACAATCAGTAAAATGGCAACACTGATGACAGGAACAGGCTTTATTCTCCTCTTTTTAAACCATAAATTAATTCGGTTCATTGAATGTTACCATCCTTACTTTCGAATATAATCGTAATTGGTCCATCATTGATTAATGACACATCCATATGTGCGCCAAACTCTCCTGTTTTCACGTTAATGTTATAAGAAGCTAACTGTTCATTAAAATATTCATATATCTTTAATGCTTCATCTGGACTTTTAGCATTTGTAAATCCAGGTCTATTACCTTTTTTTACTGAAGCATATATTGTAAATTGTGATATCGACAAGATTTCACCACCGACTTGGTGTATATCTAAATTCATTTTACCTTCTTGATCTTCAAAAATTCTTGTCTTTGCTATTTTCTTAGCGATAACATCTGCATCTGCATATGTCGATTCTTGTCCAACACCGACTAATAATAAGAATCCTTGCTTAATTTCATTTTGCGTATTTTCAGATGTTACTTTAGCTTGGCTTACTTTTTGTAGAACAACTTTCAAAAAAATTCACCTCTTAATTCCATACACGACTTACTGTATAAATATCGCCTAATTGTTTAATTCGATCAACAATTCTATATACGTCATTCACATTTTTAACCATTACACTAATGTTAATAACAGCATTTTTATCTATATCAGCTTTACCTGAAACTTTTACTAATTGTACTTTAATGGCATTCACAACTTGAAGTACTTCATTTAATAATCCATTTCTGTCGTAACCTGTAATTTCTAAGTCTACTTGATAATTTTTTTGTTCATTTGTATTTTTAACCCATTCAACATCGATTAATCGTTCGTTTTCGTTAACGATGTTTGGACAATCTTTACGATGAACTTTAACGCCATGACCTTTTGTAATATACCCAATGATTTCATCACCAGGTATTGGATTACAACATTTAGAAAGTTTAATAAGCATGTTATCTAAACCTTCAACATAGACACCAGTATCTGTTCTAATATCTTGTTTAATTGGAATGGATTTATTAACTTCTTGCACTTGGTTAAGCGATTGTTTCTTACGTTCAAGTCTAAGCTTTTCTGTTAGTCTATTAACAGCTTGAAGAGCAGTTATACCACCAAAACCAACTGCAGCATATAAGTCATCTTCATTTGAAAAATTATATTTTTCGTTAACAAGTTTAATGTTTTCAGCATTTAATACTTCATCTACATTGTAGCCATGCTCTTTAATTTCCGCTTCAATCATGAATTTACCTTTTTCAATATTGGCAGAGCGGTCTTGTTTCTTGAAGAAACTGCGGATTTTACTTTTCGCACTTGAAGATCGGACGATTTTTAACCAATCTCGACTTGGTCCATATGAATGTTTACTCGTTCTAATCTCGACAATATCACCAGTAGATAGCTTATAATCGATCGGAACGATTTTACCATTAACTTTCGCACCTATCATTTTATTACCTACTTCACTGTGGACAGCGTAAGCAAAATCAATTGGAACTGCGCCATATGGTAATTCAACTACATCACTTTCAGGTGTAAAGACGTATACTTTATCACTTTGAAGGTCATATTTTAAAGATTCCATAAATTCTTCTGCATCAGGTGAAGTATTGTCAGTTTCAGCTATTTCTTGTAGCCAACTCATTTTTTGTAAATATTCTTCTGATTTATTGCTTAAATTCTTACCTTCTTTATATGCCCAGTGTGCAGCCACCCCATGTTCTGCAATTTCATGCATTTCAAAAGTTCTGATCTGTATCTCTAACGGATCTCCATTTGGACCAACGACTGTAGTATGCAGCGATTGATACATATTCTGTTTAGGCATCGCGATATAGTCTTTAAATCGACCAGGCATTGGTTTCCATAATGTATGAACAAGACCTAGCACAGCATAACAATCTTTGATTGAAGGAACGATTACTCTTATTGCAAGTAGGTCGAAAATTTGTTCGAATTGCTTTTTCTGTTTGACCATTTTTCTATAAATACTATAGATATGTTTAGGTCTACCACTTATGTCGCCAGAAATATTCATAACTTCCATTTCAGACTCTATATCTTTAATCGCATTTGCGATATACGATTCTCGTTCGCTTCTTTTCTTCTTCATCAAGTTAACAATTCTAAAATATTGAACACTATCAATATATCTTAATGAGATATCTTCAAGTTCCCACTTAATTGTATTGATCCCTAATCTATGCGCAAGTGGTGCATAAATTTCTAACGTTTCTTTAGCAATACGTTTTTGTTTTTCTTTAGGCATCGCTTTTAAAGTACGAACATTATGTAATCTATCTGCTAATTTAACTAATATAACTCGGACATCTTTAGCAATTGCTATAAATAATTTTCTATGATTTTCAGCTTGTTGTGTTTCTTTAGATTTATATTTAACTTTTTTTAATTTCGTAACACCATCTACAATAATGGCTACTTCTTCATTAAACATTTCTACCAAATCATCATACGTATAAGGTGTATCCTCAATTACATCATGAAGGAATCCAGCAACTATAGTTGGACCATCCAATTTCATTTCGGTTAAAATACCCGCTACCTGAATAGGATGCATGATATATGGCAAATTATTTTTTCTAATTTGTCCTTGATGTGCTTTAAAAGCCAAATCATAACTCTTTTCTACTAAACGATATGCATCTTCAGATAAGTAACTTTTAGCTTTATATAAAACATCATCAGCACTATATGGATATTCTTTATTCATAGGGACACCACCTCATCAAATAAAATTCTCTTGAATATTACTATTATAGCAATTTTCAATAGTAATATGCCACCGTTAATTATAATAATTAAAAATAAAATAGCCACAAAGTGACTATTTTATTCATCGTATGAAATTAACGAAACAACATCGTAACCTTTTAATTTTTCAATGCCGTTTAAATATTTAAGTTCAATTAAAAATGCGATACCCACTACGATTCCACCTAATGATTCTACTAAGTGAATTGCCGCTTCAATTGTACCACCTGTTGCTAATAAATCATCTGTAATCAATACACGTTGACCTGGTTTGATTGCATCTTTGTGCATCGTTAACACATTTGATCCATATTCAAGATCATATTCATAACGAATTACTTCACGTGGTAATTTCCCTTCTTTACGTACTGGTGCAAAACCAATACCCATTGCATATGACACAGGACAACCAATAATAAATCCTCTTGCTTCTGGTCCTACTACAACATCAACTTGTTTGTCTTGAGCATATTGTACGATTTGGTCAGTAGCATACTTGTATGCTTCACCATTATCCATAATTGTCGTAATATCTTTAAAGTTAACACCTTGTTTTGGCCAATCTTGTACTTCTGAAACGTATTGTTTTAAATCCATTATACTTCCTCCTCAACATCACTTAACAATGAATGCATCCACTTAATTAATGATTGGCTATCATTGTACAACAATGTCTTTTCTATTTCTATTTGTTGTTTTCTTGCTTGATATAACGGTGCGTTTTGAATGTCATTTTTTCCCGCATCTTTATTTATTTCAATTATACCACGATTCATTGTAATAAAGTTTAACTCATAAAAGCAATTCAAAATGAATTTCAATTGATCAGGTTTAATTTTTAATGCTTCACATAATTTCATGCCATCATTTTGAATATTTGTTGATTGATTCATATATAAAGCTTTATAAGCTTGTTTGAACTTTTCATCACTTGGAATACCTTCAAAGTATGAATTAGTTTGCCCTTTAAATACTAAATAATATTTTTCGGCTTTAATATTAGATAAAGTTTGTTTGAATGATTCTAAGTCTTGTGGTAAATCTCTTAACACACACGTTTCGACTTCATTTGGATATGCATCACCATAATGTATATATTGCTCATTTATTTTCTCTGATGATGAGTTAATAACAAACAATGCATTTTCTTGATCAATTTTTAACAAGTCATGTTTATTTTTACTTCTATAATCAAAAATAGCATGGTCATTACTCAACGCTAAATCTTTAAGAATAATTTGTGGTGATTGATGTCCATTCCATTCATTAACATTTAAACTACCTGCAACATTGATTGTCGTATCATTAGAAATATCATGAATGAGATGTCCAGCATTCCAATGTAAAGCTGCAATATTTTTGTCTGTTAATGTTAATTTAAGGTGTTTATTACCTTGACCGATACCTTTAACAGATTTAACCGGAACATTACTAATTGAAAATAGAGGTGCTAATAAATCTGTACCAAAAGGTCTTAATCTTTCTAAATCAAATATGTTATCAACCGTAATATCTGAAGTTTCTATTTCTGCATCAACGATTAACTGTGGTAATAATTTTTTACCTTCTGTTATGTTGTGCATATCTGCATTCAAAGCTTTCTTCAATGGTTCAATCGCGTCAATATCTAATGTCATACCAGCTGCCATATGATGGCCACCAAATTTACGAATTAAGTCGCTATGGTTTGTTAGAAATTCAAACATTGAAACTTGTTCAATACTTCTTGCTGAACCTTTAGCGTGGTTTTGCTCAATATCAACATTTAATACAATTGTTGGTAAATGATACTTCTCGACTATTCTTGAAGCCACAATACCTAATACACCTTCATTCCAATCTTCTTTTGCAAGTATTAGAAATTGGGCATTTTGTTGCATTTCAATTTCAGCTAGCTCCATTGCTTCATTTGTAATATTTTCAACAATTGCTTTACGTTCTGTATTAAATTGGTCCACTTCTTCAGCTAAGAACATTGCTTCATCGTCATCATCACTCATAAGCAACTCTCCAGCTAATCTGGCATCATCCAATCGACCAACTGCGTTCAGACGAGGTCCGATAATAAAGCCGACTGTTTGTTCACTTACTTCATCCGTAAAATCAGCTACGGACAATAAACTTTTAATCCCTGGTAAAGGTTGTTCATTCAAAATGCGCAACCCTTGTTTAACCATATATCTATTTTCATCCGTTAAGCTCACTAAGTCGGCAATCGTACCGATAGCAACTAGTCCTAAGAATGCATCTGGTATATCTGCTTTAAGTGCTTTAGAAAGTTTATATGAAACACCCACACCAGCTAAATATTTAAACGGATAATTAAAATCAGGGTGCATAGGGTGAACAATCGCATATGCATTAGGCTTTGTTTCGCCAAATTCATGATGGTCTGTCACAATCACATCAATACCAAGTTCATTGGCAATATCAATTTCATGATGACCTTGAATACCATTATCCACTGTAATGATAAGAGAAACACCTTCATCATGTGCATTTCTAAACGCCGCTTCACTTGGTCCATATCCTTCAGTAAATCTATTCGGGATATACCAACCTACAGTAGCGCCCATAGACTCTAAAGTCTTAACGAGAATCGTTGTAGATGTAACACCATCTGCATCATAATCACCATATACTAATATTCTTTCATCATTTTCAATAGCTTTATGTATTCTCGAAGTTGCTTTTTCCATATCACTTAATAACATAGGATCATGGAATAACACTTCATTAGATAATAAACTTTCAATTTGCTTTTCAGACGTATAGCCTTTTGAAATTAAAGTTTTTTCTAAAAGTGGCGAAATTTTATATTTTTTTATGATTTGCGGATCAATATTTTGATTGAGCTCTGATTTTTTCCATTGATAACTAGCTTTAGTCATATCAAATCTCCTCATTTCTACTCAAAACATTATACATGAAATATCATACTTTCTCTACTAAACAAATAAAACATGAGCAAAGAGTCGATTTGTATCTAGAGGAGGTTGTTAGTTACACTTTGTCGGGATTTTGTAATTATAGGGTTCCATAGTTACAATTCAGCCGACTTTTGTTACTATGGCCTGCCTTAGTTACAATTCCCCGGACTTTTGTTACTATAGGCCGCCTTAGTTACAATTCTCCACACTTTTGTTACTATGGCCCTCCTTAGTTACAATTCTCCAGACTTTTGTAATCATGACCGCTTAGTTAAACCTTTATTCTAAAACAAAAAAGCACCTGCCCTTTTACTAAGGACAGGTACATGATTTATTAAACTAATATTTTTTCATCGTTAGATTTTTTCTCAGTATATACAACTATTTTACCATTTTCTGATTTTTTAAGTTGTCGTTTTTTCAAGATACCCCATAAAGGTACTGCGACGAATACTGATGAGAACACACCGGATACTAAACCGATTAATAGTGCTAATGAGAAGTTGAAGATACTTGATGATCCAAGTATTAATAATGAGACAACTACGATTACAACTGTTAATACGGTATTGATTGATCTTGTCATCGTTTGTCTAATAGATGAGTTAACGATCATATCAACAGTTTCTGGTTTCGTTATCACTTTCACTTTACGTAAATTTTCCCTTACGCGGTCAAACGTAACGATCGTGTCATTGATTGAATAACCAATAATTGTTAGAACTGCTGCAATGAATGTAATATCCACTTCGAGTCTGAATAAACTAAATACCGCTACAATCATAAATACGTCATGTAATAACGCAAGTACTGCAGTAGTACCCATTCTCCACTCAAATCTGAAGGATACGTATAATACAATTCCTATTGCTGCATAAAGCATTGCTTTTAATGCATTTCCTGCTAACTCTTGACCAACAACTGGTGAAACCGTACTTACGTTTGGATCATGACCCAGTGATTTACCAAAGTCAGATTTAACTTTTTGTATTTCGGATTTGTTTAATGCATCTTTAAATTGTACGGTTGCCATTTTGTTTCCAGTTCCACTTGTTGTAACTTGTGACGGATCTAATCCCATATCTTTAAACTGTTTAGAAACTTGTTCAGTCTTGATAGCTTGATCAGATTGTAAGTCAACACGTGTACCACTTGTGAAATCAATACCTAAATTCAATCTGAAGATCGATACAATGATGGCACCAACGATAATTGTAATAATACTAAATGTTAATAATGGTTTAGCAAGTTTTACGAAATTAATTTTGTCATAGACTGTTCTTAAATCATGAACATCTAATCTTTCACTAATATCATGTCTATCTTTCTTAGAAACACCAAACCAATTGTATTTTTTCTTGAAGTAATTTGAGTTTACTAGTAAACCTAATAATATTCTTGTGAAGAATACTGAAGTTACAAAACTCATTAGAATCGCAAGTAATAACATTGTTGCGAAACCTTTTACTGAACTTTCACCAAATACGAATAATACGAGCGCTGCTAAAATTGTTGTTAAGTTAGCATCTAATATCGTAATAAATGAAGAACCAGAACCTTTTTTGAAGGCTTGTTGTAAAGTCCTTCCGATCCGTAATTCATCTTTTATCCGTTCGTACATGATGATGTTAGCATCAACGGCCATACCTACACCTAATACTAAGGCTGCAAGTCCAGGCAATGTTAATACCCCTGAAATAAAGTTAAATGCCACTAATGTTAAGTAAACATAAGCACTTAATGTAATAACAGCTACAACACCAGGTAATCGGTAGTAAATGAGCATGAATAAGAATATAATACCTACACCTATCGTAGAAGCAAGTACTGTTTCATCTAATGCATCTTTACCGAATTGTGCACCTACTGATGTAGAATACACTTCATCTAATTTAACAGGTAGTGAACCTGAATTTAATAAGTCTGCAATTTGTTTTGCTTCTTTAACGCCTTGTTCACCATTAAATCCACCAGAAATTTCAACATTTTCTGAATTGATTGGTTGGCTTACAGTTGCTGCAGAAATATATTTTGGCTCTTTACCTTCTTGTTCTTTTTTAGCTTCTTTCTCGTAACTGTCTCCTTTTTCATAGTCCATCCAAATGACCATTAAATTAGGATTCATTTTAGAAACTTTTTCAGTTACTTCTTTGAACTTTTTGGCATCTTTAAGCTTAAGTGTAACGGCTACTTCGTTTGTATTGTCTTTAAAGCCTTGCTTAGCGCCACCTTGAACTAAATCTTTACCAGATAGTAAAACTCTATCCTTTGCATCTCTGATTGTTAAATTCGCTTGTGTAGAAAGTACTTCACGAGCTTCATTCTGGTCTTTAATACCAGCTAATTGAACTCGAATACGATTACCTTCCTCAACTTGAATTTTCGGCTCAGAAACACCTAATACGTTTACACGTGACTCTAAAGTCTTTGCAGTAGATTTAACCGCATCATTATCAATCTTATCACCTTTGTCTAAAGGATTAACTTGATATAATACTTCAAAACCACCTTGTAAGTCTAGACCTAAATTTACATTCTTTGTTATATCTTTTGTTGTTGATCCTATTAAACTAAAAACCAACACTGCAAGAAGTAAAAAGGCTATAATTCTACTCCGCTTTTTCACGATAACACCTCTTACATATATTTAATTCACTATATATGTTATAGCATACATCAACTATAGTTGAATAGCCATAACATTCATGAATGAAAAAAAGACATGGATAACCATGTCTTTTAACATCAAATATGATACATAATATTAAACCAATTTCCTAAAAAAGTAAACTATTTTATGAAGGGTCTACTTGTTTGATAGCTGGTTTTTCAAATGTAATTTCGTGTCCTTTATCGTTTACAGAAACAACAACGATAGACTCATCAACTGCTCTAACTGTACCTTTGATACCACCGATTGAAGTTACTTTTTGACCAACTTCTAAACGGTTTAATAATTCACGATGTTCTTTAGCACGCTTTTGTTGTGGTCTGATCATTAAGAACCAAACAAGCGCAAAAATTAAGATAATAGGTAATAATTGTACTAATACTTCCATATTCAATCTCCTTTAAAAGTTTTTGGGGTTATCTACATTTAGTCCATACTGCTCGAAAAATTCATCTTTGAAATCAAGTAATCGATCTTCTCTTATTGCTTGGCGAATGTTCTCCATAAGTTTTAATAAGAAATACAAATTATGATATGTAGTAAGACGAATTCCAAATGTTTCATCTGCTTTAATCAGATGACGCAAATATGCTTTAGTATAGTTTCTACATGTATAACAATCACACTCTGGATCAAGAGGTGATAAATCTTGCTGATATTTAGCATTTTTTATAACGACTCTACCTTGAGATGTCATACATGTACCATTTCTAGCTATACGTGTAGGTAATACGCAATCAAACATATCGATGCCCCTAATAGAACATTCGATTAATGCGTCTGGAGAACCAACTCCCATTAAATATCTTGGTTTATTAAATGGCATTAATGGTGTTGTATGTTCAACCATTCTGTACATGACAGGTTTAGGTTCACCAACAGACAAACCACCAATAGCATAGCCAGGAAAATCAAGTGAAACGAGGTCTTTAGCACTTTGCTCTCTAAGATCCTTATATTCTCCACCTTGGATAATACCAAATAAAGCTTGATCTTCAGGGCGACGATGAGCTTCTAGACATCTTTCCGCCCATCTTGATGTTCTCTCAATTGAATTTTTTACATATTCATATTCAGATGGCATTGGAGGACATTCATCAAACGCCATCATAATATCTGAACCAAGATCATTTTGAATATGCATCGCTTTTTCAGGACTTAAGAACAATTTAGAACCATTTAAATGATGTCTAAAATGTACACCTTCTTCTTCGATTTTTCTCATATCGCTTAAACTGAATACTTGAAAACCACCAGAATCAGTAAGTATAGGTCCATCCCAATTCATAAACTTATGTAATCCACCCACTTTAGAAATGATATCACTTCCAGGTTGTAACCACAAATGATAGGTATTACTAAGTATAATTTTTGCTTCCATTTGTTTAAGCTCTTCAGGGCTCATTGTCTTAACGGTTGCTTTAGTTCCAACAGGCATGAACATTGGCGTTTCAAATGAACCATGAGGTGTATGCACAATCCCGAGTCTTGCACCTGATTGCTTACAAGTCTTAATGTGCTCATATGTTACTGCAGGCATATTATTACTCCTTTTCTATATTAAAATCATTGCATCGCCAAAACTAAAGAATCTATACTTTTCTTCAACAGCATGTTTATATGCATTTAAAATATGTTCTCTAGTTGATAATGCAGATACCAACATGATAAGTGTTGATTTTGGTAAATGGAAATTGGTAATTAATCCATCTATCGCTTTAAATTCATATCCCGGATAAATAAATATATCTGTCCAACCACTTTCTTCAACAAATTGGTCATTTTTAGATCGAATTGTTTCTAGTGTTCTTGTAGACGTTGTACCTACAGATATGATTTTATGACCACTTGCTTTTACACGGTTTAATAAATCAGCCGTTTCAGCAGTCATTTGGTAATATTCTGAATGCATCTCATGATCATCTATATTATCTACACTGACTGGTCTAAATGTACCTAAGCCAACATGTAATGTAATAAAAGCAATGTGGACGCCTTTATCAGCAATTTCTTGTAATAAATGTTCAGTGAAATGTAAACCTGCTGTAGGCGCAGCTGCAGACCCAACTGCTTTAGCATAAACTGTTTGATATCTATCTTGGTCATCTAAACGTTCTTTAATATATGGTGGTAAAGGCATTTCACCTAGTTCATCTAATCTTTCTTGTAAAATACCTTCGTATGAAAGTTTCATAATACGTCCACCTTGTTCAAGTTCTTTGACACAAGTCGCAATAATTTTACCTTCTCCAAATGACACAGATTGACCAACTCTAATACGTTTAGCTGGTTTAATCAATACTTCCCATTCATTATCTTCTTGTTGCGTTAGCATTAGCATTTCTACTTTTGCACCAGTTTCTTCTTTGATACCAAATAACCTTGCAGGCATAACTTTCGTATCATTTAATACTAAACAGTCCCCTGGTGAAAGTTGATTGACAACTTCTTTAAACGTTAAATCTTCCAATTCACCTGTTGCTTTATTACATTTTAATAACCTACTGCTTTCTCTATCTAACAGTGGTGTTTGTGCAATTAATGATTCAGGTAAATCAAAATCGAAATCTTCAATATTCACAAACTTTGCCTCTTTCCTAATCCTTTTTAATGTCGAAGTGATCGTAACTTAATGCAGTTGCACGACGACCTCTTGGCGTTCTTTCTATAAATCCTTTTTGGATGAGATAAGGTTCATAAACGTCTTCAAGTGTTATACGTTCTTCACCTATCGTAGCTGCTATTGCATCTAATCCAACTGGACCACCTTTATAATTATTCAGGATACAGTGCATAATTTTATAGTCTATATGGTCGAGTCCTTCTTCATCTACTTGCAATAAATCTAAAGCATGCTTTGTAATATCTATTGAAATTGCTTCGTCACCTTCAACTTGAGCAAAATCACGTACTCTACGTAACAAACGGTTTGCTATACGAGGTGTCCCTCTACTTCGTTTAGATAATTCAACTGTGCTGTTTTGATCAATGTCTACTTCAAATACTTCAGCAGTACGCTTTATAATTTCTTGTAAACTATTATCATCGTAATATTCTAATCTAAGATGCACGCCAAAACGATCTCTCAAAGGTGCTGAAAGACTCCCGACACGCGTTGTAGCACCTACTAGCGTAAATGGTGGCAAATCGATTCTAATACTTCTAGCTTCTTCACCTTTACCAACAACGATATCTAAGAAGAAATCTTCCATAGCAGGGTATAACACTTCTTCAACAACTCTGCTTAATCGGTGTATCTCATCTATGAAAAGTACATCTCCAGGTTGTAGCGCAGAAAGTATGGCTGCTAAATCACCGGGTCTTTCAATAGAAGGCCCGCTTGCAGTTCGTAAATTAACATTCATCTCATTAGATATAATATGTGCTAAAGTTGTCTTACCTAGACCAGGTGGACCGTAAAGTAAACAATGATCTAAAGGTTCTTCTCTTAACTTAGCAGCTTTAATAAATATATCTAAGTTTGATTTAATATTGTTTTGACCAATATATTGATTTAAAGTATCTGGTCTTAATGAAAGTTCACTTTGGATATCATCTTCGTGCCCATGTTCATCCATTAATCGCTCATCCAAAAAATCACCTCATTTACTGAATAAGTAATGCTAAACCTCTTTTAACACAAGCATCTACTGAATCAAATGATTCTTTTTCTAGGTTCTTTTTAACTTTTGTAATTTCTCGTTTAGAGTAGCCTAATGCTTCTAAAGCTAACAATGCTTCTTCTAATACATCTTGACCGGCATCTTTACTTTCTGGGAATAACTCAGACTCTTCAGTGATAACTAATTTCCCTTTTAAATCAAGAATAATTTGTCTTGCTGTTTTTTTACCGATACCTGGAAACTTTGTTAAATATGATTCATTTTCATTTTCTATAGCAATTGCTACTTCATTAGGCGTGCTTGTCGCTAAAATTGCTAAAGCTGACTTCGGTCCAATACCTGTCACTTTAATTAAGCTTAAAAACATATCCTTTTCTTCAAGATTCACAAATCCATATAATAATTGGGCATCTTCACGCACAATTAATTGTGTATATACTTGCGTTTCTTTATCTAATTGAGATTGAAAACGATATGAGTTAGGTGTTTGAATTTCATAACCTATACCATTTGCCTCAACTACAATATGAGAAGGATATAATTGTGTAACGATTCCTTTTATATATGCATACATTTAGACAACTTCCTTTACATACTCATTCCAATAATTTCTACTTCATCAACATATGGACTTTCTTTAATTGCATCCATTAACTCTTCTAATGATAACTCAATATTTGCAGCATTAAGAGAAATAGTAATCGTTGCTCTATCCTTTATTGGTAGACTTTGATGTATGGTAAGTACAGAACCTTTAACTTCAGCAATTTTATTCAAGACAGTTGCGAGCATTCCCACTTCATCTTGTACATATAAAATTAATGTTAAATTTTTGGTCTGTTCTTCTAATCTATCAATTGGAAATATTGTATCTTTATATTTATAAAAAGCACTTCTAGATAAATTAAATTCTTTAACTGCATCATAAATCGTTAAATTATTATTTTTTAATAATGCATTTTTAACTTTGATTGTCTTTTGCACTGACTCTGGCAAAACATCTTCTCTGATTAAATAAAACCTTTTTGTTGATTCATTTGATTTTTTCAATTGGAACACGCCCTATTCGACAAATTCAAATTCTCCACCTAAAATTCTTACAATATCGCCATTTGAAGCACCGCGTTCTCTTAAGGCATCATCAATACCCATTGAACGCATTTGTCTTGCAAATCTTCTAACTGCTGCATCACGATTAAAGTCCGTCATTTTGAATAATCTTTCAATCGAATTACCTGATACAACATAGGCACCATCGTCATCTCTTGTAATAACAAAATGATCTCGTGATTTTTCGTGTTTATAGACAACACGATGTACGCCAGTTTCTTCTTCGACTGAATCGAAGTCCATTCCTTCAGTTTCATCTAATAAATCAGCAATTTGATATAGTAGTTTATCAACGTTATGACGTGTAACTGTACTAATAGGAATAATATTAACATCTTCTTGAAGTTGTTCTTTAAACATTTCTAATTGTGTTTCTGAATCTGGTAAATCCATTTTATTCGCAACGACAATTTGTGGTCTTCTAGAAAGATTTTCATTATATGATTTTAATTCTTGATTAATTGTAACATAATCTTCATATGGATCTCTGCCTTCCATACCACTCATATCAATTATATGAACAATTACTCTTGTACGTTCAATATGTCTTAAGAATTGATGGCCTAAACCAACACCTTCTGAAGCACCTTCAATTAAACCTGGTAAATCTGCCATTACAAATCCTCTACCATCATTTGTTTGGACAACACCTAAATTAGGTTTAATTGTCGTAAAGTGATAAGCACCGATTTTTGGTTTTGCTTTGGAAACGATAGATAATAATGTTGATTTACCAACGCTTGGATAACCAACTAAACCTACATCTGCCATAAGTTTAAGTTCTAACATGACTTCAAGTTCTTCACCAGGTTCACCATTTTCACAGAAATCTGGTGCCGGATTACTTGCTGAAGCAAATCTTGAGTTACCTCTACCACCACGGCCACCTTTAGCGACTGTAGCACGTTGACCATGTTCAACAAGGTCAGCTAAAATCTCTTCATTTTCAGCATTTTTAATAATTGTACCAGGTGGTACTTTTAATACTAAGTCGTCTGCTCCACGACCATGCATATTACTACTTTGTCCATTCTCACCTTTATCAGCTTTAAATTTTCTTTGGAATCTAAAGTCTAATAAAGTACGTAAACCTTCATCGACCTCAAATACGACTGAAGCACCTTTACCACCGTCGCCACCTGCTGGTCCACCAAATGGAACATACTTTTCACGACGAAAAGCTACTAAACCGTTACCGCCATCACCGGCTTTTAACGATATTTTGACCTGATCTATAAACATGTTTACACCTCTATTTCTTTTATGTTAATAAAAAATTCTAATTCTATATGATTTTTACTTTCTGATAAAATTTCAACGTTATATTTAGAAAATGATTGTTCAATTTGATTAAGCTCCTGATTAGTCGCACTTAACCAAATAATCATTGTGACAAATTCCTCTTCTACTGTAAGACTAATATGAATATTTTTTTCATCCATATCGTTCATCACAACATATTTCAAATCATTAAATATATTTGTTAAAGTATTATCTGTTCTTTCTAAGTTCTTTTGATAATAATCGATATTTGAGTTGTCAATTTCAAATGTCCATTTAGAGCCTGACAAAGATAGTTTGTATTCAAATACATTATGAACAAATTTTCTACACGGTGCATTTAAAAACAACTGTTCTTGCTTGAGATTTTTGTACAATTCATCAATTAATAAATCAACCTCTTCATGTTTTCCTAACTGTTTATATGTATATAACAATTGGAACTGATTCACAAAATCATGTCTAGACTTTAAATACACATCTAAATTATTCATTCCATCACCTTTATTATCATTATTCATAACACTCATTATAACATTTTAATATTATGAATAAAAAAAGAAACTGCATTTCTGAATACCTTCATTATAAATAAAACGTACCATTCATATTTATATAAATAACTGCCAACATAATGATTGAGGCTGGGACAATTATACATGTCCCAGCCTCATCTAAATATAAAGATTATTCAGCAGCTGCGTATACAGATACTTTCTTTTTGTCACGACCAAAACGTTCGAATTTAACAACGCCGTCGATTTTAGCGAATAATGTATCGTCTCCACCGCGACCTACGTTTTCACCAGCGAAAACTTTAGTTCCACGTTGACGATAAAGAATAGAACCACCAGTAACGAATTGACCGTCAGCACGTTTAGCACCTAAACGTTTTGATTCAGAGTCACGACCGTTCTTTGTAGAACCTACCCCTTTTTTCGATGCGAAAAATTGTAAGTTTAATTTTAACATGAGTTACACCTCACTTGTAATTTAGTTTAATATATTGCCCATATTCTTCTTCGATTGTTTTCAAAGAAACGATAAGGCCTTGTAATAATATTTGCGCTTGTTCATTTTCTAAGTTTACACTACGTATATGAAAATATCCACCGTCGTCACTGTAATCTATATCAGGCGACTCATCAGTTAATCCAATGATAGCATTTGTTGTACCAAAGACAACTGCTGAAGCACCGGCACAGACTAAGTCTTTACCGTATTCACCTGAATCAGCATGTCCAGACATTTCAATATCTGTAACTTGCCCTTCTTGATTCAAACTAACATCTACATTAATCATAAATTATGCGTTGATTTTTTCGATTGTTAATTTAGTGTAAGGTTGACGATGACCTTGTTTACGTTTGTAGTTTTTCTTAGCTTTGTATTTGAATACAGTGATTTTTTTACCGCGTCCTTGTTTTTCAACTTTAGCAGTAACTGAAGCACCTTCAACAACAGGTGATCCAACTTTAACTGAATCTCCACCTACAAATAATACTTGGTCAAATGTGAATGAATCACCTTCATTTACGTCTAATTTCTCAACCCAAATTGTTTGACCTTCTTCTACTTTAACTTGCTTTCCGCCAGTTTCAATTATAGCAAACATACTTGCACCTCCTAATTTTTTAAGTCACGCCATTCATAGGTGACATACGTACTTTAAGACCTATGATCGAGCGGTTGTATGTAGCTAGAAACTACTCAACTTCAATAGAGTACCACCTACAGCTATTGATGTCAATAATCTTTCATTAATTAGTATTTCTTTCTAATAATTTTAATACAAATGGGAAAATGATGATTAAACATATTAAATTAAATATGACAGTTGGAATTAATCTAAATAGAATAATTTGGCCAATATTAATAGAGGCAATGCCTAAAAATCCATAAAAAACCATGACCCATATTTCAAGTAATACAACTGAAGATATTAAGAGAATAACCATCATCAAAATATCTCTATAAAATACTTTAAATAGTTTATCCATCATAATCACAAAAATAGCATATCCAAATGTATAGACACCGTATATACCGCCATAATAAATATCTGTAAAAATACCTGTAACGATTGCTAAAATAATGGCAACTTTAGGATTTTTGTATACAGCAATTATGAGTAAGTACAAAAATGTTAATCGAGGCACGATAATAAATGTCTCACCAAATAAATGTAAAGGTGATAAACGTGTTAATAATGAATCTAAGTAAAATAATAAGACACCAATTAAAGGAATAACGTAAAATCTCATTATTCCTCACCACTTTCTTCAGATGAAGGTATCGTTTCTGGATCACGTTTAGCAACATATACATGGTTTAATTCTTTAATGTTTGTAGATGTCTTGATGTAAGCAACTTTAGATAAACCATATTCATCATTTTCTACTTTTTCAACTTTACCAACTAATATACCTTTAGGAAGTTGGTCACCTAAACCATTTGTTACAACTTTAGATCCTTTTTTGATACTGTATTTATTATCGATATCACTAATAACAAGTAAATCTTTATCTTCGTCATATCGATTAATCATACCAAAGATATTATCATCATCTTGCTGTATATCTACTGAAAGCTTACTCGTTTTAACACTTGTAGATATTAATTCAACTTGTGAAGAAAATTGGTTTGCTTTTTTAATTCTACCTACTAAACCTTCACTCGTAATGACAGCCATATTTTCTTTCATGCCGCTCTTTTTTCCTTTATCAATAATGATTGTATTCATCCATTGATCTGGACTTCTACCGATTACAGTAGCTGATATTGGATTGAATTGCGAAATATCCTTCATATCCAATTCTTTTTTTAAGGCTTTGTTTTCTTTTTCTAATCTTGCTTTATCAGCTTTGATTTGATCTGTACTTTTTACTTCTTCTTTTAGTTTATCAACGTCTTCGTCTGAAGTGAAAATTCCAGAGAAGAAATCAGAAACAAAAGTAACTGGATAAGATACGATTCTTCCACCAAACGATGATGTATCACTCGCATATTGTTCACTAAGCGATGCAGATTGCGCTCTCACTGAATAACCAACAATTACAATTAATAAAACCATAGAAATTAGAAAAATCATTATTTTATTATTTTTAAAAAAATTCGACAATCCGAACACCTCTTAATCTTCAAATGACTCATTAACAATGATATTACTATTTTAGCTTACACAGCACTTTAAATAAAGTAAGAGACTGCCGAAATAAAAATTTAATATGCAGTTTTAGGTAATAATTCTATATTTGAGTGCATTGCACTTAAATCATTCATTAAATCTTGCTCTGTTTGATAAACATACATCTTTGGTTCCCCAAATTTATACAAGATATACTCTGTTCCTCTTTGCCCTGCAACATAGTTGTCGTCATATCCCATACGTTCTAGTCCTGAAACATCCATGAATTCACTTTTATTGATCCAATTAAATGCTTGTTTAGTTTGACCTAATGGTACATTTTGTAATAATGGATTATCTTCAATTTTATAAGTTGCATTTGCATGTTGTGGAGCTATTTCTTCAGTCGTTTGTTCATTACTATGATCAAACGGATTTAAATCACTCAATGCTGGTACATTTCTATATACAATAACAATGATAATGACAATTGCTAATAACGCTAATAAATTTCTAATTAATCTAAATAACCATCTCAAAATTATAGACACCTCTCATTCATTTATATTATACGAAAATTGCTCAAATAACATCATCGGGCTTTAGACCTAAACCTTTAATCATTCTGTAGTCTGATGTATTTAATGAGTTTATTCTTTATAATGAATTCAAGAGGTGATAAATTTGGAATTAATATATATATTTTTAGCTATCTTGTTTTTAATTATCTTTTTTAGATTTTTCGTTGGATTATTAAGAGTTGTAATAAAATTAGCAATCATCGCTTTAGTTATTTACTTCATATATCAAGGCGTACTTTACTTTATGTGACCGCAATGATGAGTTTAAAAAATATAAAACAATGGCCTGGGATAATATATCCCAGGCCATTAGTTTGTTTAACACGATTAATCTGTTAAAGACTGCATTTGATACATTTTGTAATATTGCCCTTCTAACTTGATTAACTCATCATGATTTCCTTTTTCAATAATGCGACCTTTATCAAGAACAATAATTTGATCAGCATTCTTAATCGTTGAAAGTCGGTGCGCAATAATAAATGATGTTCGTCCTTTAGACAACACAGTCATTGCTTTTTGTATAATTTCTTCCGTTTCAGAATCAATACTTGATGTTGCTTCATCTAAAATCAAAATTTCTGGATCAAATGCAAGTGCTCGCGCAAATGAAATGATTTGTCGCTGTCCAGAACTTAATGTACGACCTCTTTCAATAACTGGTTCATCAATCCCTTTTTTAAAGTGTTCTAACACTCTATCTCCACCCACTGCATTTAAACTTTCAACAGCTTTTTCTCGCGTTACTTTAGGATCGTCTAATGTAATGTTGGATAAAATAGTCCCTGTATATAAGTATGGGTCTTGTAATACAATGCCCATATGTTTTCGCATATCTCTTTTATCAGTCTTAATGGTCGGTATACCATCAATTTCAATTGTTCCATTAGTAGGATCATAGAATCTGAATAGTAAATTCATAATAGAACTTTTCCCTGATCCTGTATGTCCAACCAACGCAATGGTCTGTCCTTTTTCGACTTCTAAATTGATATTTTCCAATACATATTCACCTTCATTATAAGCAAACGATACATCTTTAAAATGTACACGACCTTCTATTTTTTTAGGCAACTGAATTTGATGTTCTGGCATTTTTTCTTCAGAGACATTCATCATTTCAAATACTCTTACGCAAGAAACTCTTGCCTGTTCTAATTGTCCCAATACGTTTAATACACCAAACAAAGGATCAAACAATCTTGTTATATAATTTACAAGAATATATAACGTTCCGACTGAAATTGCGACTGAAGAATTTAGAAATTGTGTTCCAAATACGACAATTAACATTAAAAACACAATACTTCTAATCGTACTTAACAAATTATGTTCTGTCAGCGAATCAAATTGTATGATTTTTTTATAATTGTTTAAATACGCTTGATTCATTTCATCAAAATCATTCATAATTTGTTTTTCTTGTTTAAATGCTTGAATGATATTCATACCATTTATAGATTCATTGATAAGTGCATTCATATCACTATTTTTTTCTCGAATGACATAGTTGTATTTACCCGTTACTTTTTTGTACCACAATAACCAAAGTATTACGAAAGGTATTGTAATCAATGCGATAAAACCAATTTTAATATTAATAAAGAATATCGCAATAATGACACCTATCATCGTAATAAAAGCTGAAATAAAGTTTGGTAATATAACAGTGAATAGTTCGAGTATCATTTGTGTATCATTCGTTATTCTAGCTACTACTTTTCCAGCTGGTAAATTATCAAAGTATTTAATCGGTAACTTTTGAACGTGTTCAAAGAGCTTAATTCTTAACTCTTTAATTACATCTGATCCAGCACGTTGAAGAACGAGTGTTTGAAAATAACTTAATATCGCATGAATAAGTGACACTACAAAGAACAAACTCAATAATAGTAGCACTGGTCGTAATTGTATAATTTGTGAAGCAGATGTTTTAACATAATGATCAATAATATACATCGCAACCAATGGCCCTAATAATTCGAACCCCACTGCTCCAATTAAAATAACAATACCAATGATGAATCTTTTCTTATATTTGCTAACAAATGGAAAGAGTTGATTTACAATACTCACTTGCTATACACCTCCTTCAACCGTTGTCTTTCAAATTGAGATTTGTACCAACCATTCATTTGGAGTAATTGGTCATGTGTACCTGACTCCGTGATTTCTCCGTGGTCCATGACAACAATTTGATTAGCATGTTTAACACCTGATAATCGATGTGTCGCAATAATGGTAGTTTTACCTTGTCTATATTTTTGTATATTTTGTATAATTTTCTTTTCTGTTTTTGCATCAACAGCAGATAGTGCATCGTCTAAAATTAATATTTTAGGATCCATAATCAATGCTCTAGCAATTGCTATTCTTTGCTTTTGACCTCCAGAAATTGCTATACCTTTTTCTCCTACTAATGTTTCTAAACCTTGTGGTAAACGTTCGATATCTTTTTCAAAGTATGCTAATTTAATCGCTTCTTCGATTTCATTGTCGGTAGCATTCGATTTACCAAATCTAATGTTATCTCTAATAGATCTAGAGAATAAAATGTTTTCTTGAGATACATAACCAATTAAACTTCTTAAATCACTTTTTGAAATTTGATTAATATTAGTATCTCCAAGTACGATTTCTCCATCACCAGTAGGATATTCTTTCAAAATTTGTTTGATTAATGTCGTCTTACCAGAACCAGTTGCACCGACAATACCTAAAGTTTCACCCTTACCTAGTATGATATTAATGTTGTTCAAGTTAATGGATTCACTTGATGGATATTTAAACACAACTGAATTCATACCTATATCATGTGAAGGCATGCCTTTATTTTCTACATCAATTACTGTTTCCGCTTCATTTAACGTTTCTTCAACACGATCTATAGACGCATTACCTCTTTGCATAATATTAATCAAAATACCAACTGAAAACATTGGCCATACGAGCATATTTAAATATACAGTGAATGAAATTAGTCCACCAATTGTCATTTCACCACTGTTAACGAGAAATGCTCCATAACCTATTCCGATCACTTGACTCATAGCAGTGATAATAATCGTTATTGGTTGAAAAAACGCATCCATTTTTTCAACATTCATAAATTTTTCTACGACACTTTCGGTCATATTTTTGAAATCTTTGTTGAGTTTATCTTCTTGTACATATGCTCTTGTGACTCGTACACCTTCAATAGATTCAAGTACACTGTCATTCATATCACCAAATGATTTTTGTGATATTAAATAGCGTTTATGAATTCTTTTACCTAATTCAATTTCTAATATGGCTAGTAAAGGTAATGGAATCAGTGCAAATAGTGTAAGCTTCCATGACACTGTAATACCCATCGTTAATATTATCGTTCCCATAAATGTTGTAGAATCAATTAAAGTTAAAATCCCTATCCCTGCAGTATTTCTAATTTGATTTAAATCGTTTGTAGACTTTGCCATTAAATCTCCAGTTCGATTTTTCTCAAAAAATGTTGGACTCATAGATAAAAATTTTTGCATCAGTTTACGTCTCATAATTGATTCAAGTATTTGAGAACCTGAAAAGATTAGAGTTCTCCAAATATAATTCACGATATAAGCCAAAATTAATACAATTATAAAAATAATTACTAATTGATGATATATTTGTTCAGTCAAAGAACGGTCACTTATCTTATCTATAGTCTGCCCTACTATCCAAGGTGGCAATACTTCTACAACGTTCGCAATTAGCAACAGAATAATTGCAATCGTATATCTCTTCCAATGACCTTTAAAAAACCACATTAACTTTTTAATTGCTTGAAACATGTTGTCCCCCCTTAACCCCTATCATTAAACACAAAAAAGCACACGCATCCTTAAAGAAAGCGTGTGCTTAAATTACATTCTAAAGGAAGTGAATATACTACTCCCTAATGCTTCATATTTAACGTAGGGGTAGTGATGTATGATGTTGTTTGTTTATAAAATCTTCTTCTGATGTTTCTCATAAGTCACTACCTCCTCTCTCATAAATTTAAGTTAATGATAGCCTTTTCAAAAATTAATGTCAATATAATATCCGAAAATTTACAATTTTATTTATTTGTTTAATATTTTATTTAAAATGAATAATGTAATTGAAACGAGAATACCCCAAGCAATTCCCGCAACAATTGAACCAAGTATTAAATTAATTGAAAGTGCAGAACCATCTTTTGTTAAAGTAAGAATAATAGATGCTAAGAATACACCTATGATACCTAACATCAACGTGATGCCATAGTCTTTTCTAACAATTGGTCGCTTTTTCTTGCGTTGAAATAAAGAAATGATAAATAGTAACGGTAATACGACAAATATGAACGTTATGATTTGCAAAATAAAAACTCCTGACTCATTTTTAATTACATTATAACATTGAATCATTCAGTTATATTATTAATTTCTAAGTCTTCACGCATGATATAGTCATTTTCAAATATGCTAATAAATTCTCCATCACCAATGATAATATGATCTAATAAATCGATGCCCATTAAATCACAACAATATAAAATTCGCTTTGTCGTTTTAATATCTTCTAATGATGGTGTTGCGATTTATCAAGAGTAAATTACTAAAAATCCATTAACATCAATGTTTTTACTTTAAGAACATATATTTAACGTGTTAAATCAAATGAAAAAATACAATGTAATTATTAGATGACAATTGATTACGGTCAGAAGAATGTACCACAAATAAAAAAACTAATTCCTTTTTATTTTATCGAGGAATTAAGCTTTTGACCTGCAACAATCACGCCCAATTTCGGAATATCTATAATATGATTTCGATCTTAAATTATCTACTTTAACTGACGCTACCTGCTCGTTAAAGAAGACCTATTTAAAAAAGTTTATACTGCACCTGCCTTTATTATGTAAGTAAAAGTAGTAAAGCTTTAAATTGGTTTTCAAAAAAGTAGGGTTGATTATTTCTTTTTCATCAATTATTATTGTGTTATTATCACAATATGAGAAAGGAGGCAAAAAGTAATGGGAATTGATTTCATTAATGTCGAGTTTAGAAAGCATGTAAAAGTTTCAGGGGATTTAGGTACAACGGGATCAGTATGTCCTTTTTCACAAAAACAAAAAATGGAAACACTACCGGAAAACTTTTTGCCTCCTTTTATATAATGGGCAAAAATTTATGAATCTATTGCATTTGTAAAAATGCATACGAATGATTAGGCACCGGTTGTTAAACTGGTGCCTTTTTTTTGTTTGATCAGTTCAGTTAGTTTGGAGAACCGAATCTTTAATCATGCTGTAGAAATATGGTGAGTTCGTTGATTTGGTTTTACAATATAAATAGATATGAGGTGAGGTTTATGGTGAAAGCAGTGGATTTAGCCTCCTAAAATCACAATATATTTTAGGAGGAAATAAAATGAAAAAGGATAGTAAATCTAAAGAAATGATTCAATCTGAAAAAAGGGGTTCTACTAGGCTTTTAATGATGGTACTCTCCCTATCTGTACTTGTAGGTGCAATTACGGCTGATTTAGTCAATCCCGTACTTCCACTAATAAGCAAAGATTTAGAAGCTTCGAAATCTCAAGTGAGTTGGATAGTTAGTGGTATTGCACTTGTTCTTGCGATTGGAGTTCCGATTTATGGTCGAATCTCAGACTTTTTTGAGTTACGAAAGCTATATATCTTTGCCATTATGATTCTGGCAAGTGGTAGTCTTTTATGTGCAATTGCCCCGAACCTCCCATTGTTGGTTTTGGGAAGAATGGTTCAGGGTGCTGGGATGTCCGCAATTCCAGTTCTATCAATCATTGCAATTTCGAAGGTTTTCCCACAAGGAAAACGTGGGGGAGCTTTGGGAATTATCGCAGGAAGTATTGGTGTTGGAACTGCTGCTGGTCCAATATTTGGTGGAGTAGTTGGTCAATATTTAGGGTGGAATGCCTTGTTTTGGTTCACATTTTTGTTAGCCATTATGATTGTTATTGGTGCCTACTACGCGTTACCGACAATTAAACCGGCAGAATCCGTAGGAAGCAATAAGAACTTTGATTTCATTGGTGGTTTATTCCTCGGCCTCACAGTAGGATTACTCCTTTTTGGCATCACTCAAGGAGAAACTTCTGGTTTTTCTTCGTTCTCATCGTTAACTAGCCTAATTGGTTCTGTTGTAGCTTTGGTGGGATTTATTTGGAGAATTGTTACCGCAGAAAATCCATTTGTACCACCTGTCCTGTTCAATAACAAGGATTATGTCAATACGGTCATAATTGCATTTTTTTCGATGTTTGCTTATTTCGCTGTTCTTGTGTTCGTCCCATTACTAGTCGTTGAGGTGAATGGACTCTCTTCTGGACAGGCTGGAATGATATTGTTGCCAGGTGGTGTGGCTGTTGCAATCTTATCTCCCTTCGTTGGCCGTCTTTCTGATCGATTTGGGGATAAACGTCTGATAATTACTGGGATGACTCTGATGGGGCTGTCTACCTTATTCTTGTCCACCTATGCATCTGGTGCTTCACCTCTGTTAGTTTCCGTGGGGGTCCTCGGAGTAGGGATTGCTTTTGCATTCACGAATTCTCCCGCAAATAACGCCGCAGTAAGTGCACTCGATGCAGACAAGGTTGGTGTCGGAATGGGGATTTTCCAAGGTGCTTTGTACCTTGGAGCAGGAACTGGAGCAGGTATGATTGGAGCATTATTATCCGCTCGACGTGATGCTACTGAGCCGATAAATCCATTATATATATTGGACGCTATGTCCTACTCAGATGCGTTCCTTGCAGCTACAGGGGCAATACTCATTGCCTTAATAGCTGGATTAGGTTTAAAAAAGCGTGGGTAATAACTTAGTTATGTAAAGATTAGTTATTGTTTAGTTCATCTTCTATAGTTTAAGCTGTAAATAAATAGCTTAGGAATCACGCAAATTTGAATTTCTTAGAATAGAATACTTTTAAGTAACTCAACTTTCGTACACTGTTTTATTGGTGCGAAAGTTGAGTATGTTAAGGATGAAACAATGAAAACATTGGTGATCGTTTCTCACCCAGATATGCCAAATTCTCGAATCAATAAAGTTTGGGTAGAAAAAGCAGCGTCTTATTCAAACGAAATTACCATTCATGATCTTTATAGAGAGTATCCTGATTTTATTATAAATGTAAAAAGAGAGCAGGAATTAGTTGAAAATCATGATAATATTATTTTTCAATTTCCATTATATTGGTATAGTTCTCCTTCATTATTAAAAAAATGGATCGATGAAGTGATTATATATGGATGGGCTTACGGATCAAAGGGTAAAAGAATATTTTATAATCGAAAATTAGGATTAGCTATATCAGCTGGCGTAAAAAAAGGTGAATTTACAAGTATGGGTAAAAACAAGCATACATTAACCCAGATGTTAACACCATTCAAATCTTTATGTGCATAGATTCATGCTGAATATGTACCAGAGTTTGTACTTTACGGTGCTAATTCGGATATGAAGGGCGAAGAGATACAGAAAAGTGCTAATGAGTATTTGCAATATATTAAAAAGTATTATTTAAGAGCATAAAACACTTCTGCGATCATGCCAACAATACTAGAAGAAAGCCCATTTCCCCTTAACACATTTAGGGAAATGGGCTATTGAAGTTATTGAAGGTTTTAGCGATTTCATTTTAGGTAGCCAATTCAAAGTGCCCAATAAATTCCAAGAAACACAAATCTGCTAAAACAGCTTGCCATGTAATTTTTGAACTTGATCCTTTAACCGTTCATTCTCTTCTTCTAACGCCTTTATACGGCTTTTTAAGGTTTTTATTAATACGTCCTCTGAACGAGGGCTTTTACTAGGTTTACGGGGGGTTAACTCACTTATCTGCATCCCTCTTAATGTCTCCACTCTAGTTCTAATATCTTTTTGTTTGTAAAGCCATGACTTTGAAACATTTGCTTTTTGTGCAACGGAATTAAAATTAATCTTCTCTTCTTTCAATGCCATCTCTGAAATTGTCTTTTCAACCCTAATTCTTGTTTTCTCCGACTTGTCTTTAGCTAGCTGAACTATGGCAGTTGTGTTACCTTTTCTAATCATTTTAATTCGTCTCCTTTAACGAATGAATAATCTGTTCTAATCTATTTTTAACACGTTCATTGGTTTCAACCTGACGCTGCCATTGGTTTTGTTTAGCCCTATTTAGTATTTCTTTAGTTCGCTCTAAGTGCTCTTCATGTTCAGTAAGAAATTGTTTACTTGTACAGAAATTCGTACAATCTAAACATGCATTTGCGTGAGGACATGGTCCTGCAATTACTGGTAACCGACAATAGCCATTAGGAAGTGCCTGTGCATTGATATTCTTTTTAAACCATTGAAGATCTGTATTGTCAGCTTCAGTATTTTCCTCACTTAAATCCAGAATGCTACCGTTATTCGTTACTAAGGTTTCCTTAAATTTCGTAAATTCCTTCTTTAGGGTTTCATCAAAAATATGTGCATATCTTGCCGTCATTTCCGGTGATTCGTGACCCAAGAACTTCTGGACAATATGTTGTGGCACTCCGTTATTTATCATTCTAGTGCCAACTGTATGCCGAAAGGCATGAGCATGAAAACGAAAAATTTCTCCGTTGCTGTCCGTTATCTTTTCTTCATAAGCTAGTTCATTTAATTTAACCCTAAAGGTATCTTGTTTCAATGGTGAGCAATCTTTTCGGGGAAACACATATACACATCCATCATCGAGTTCATCAGCCACCCTTTGCTCTTGAACTAATATCAATGCAGCAATTTCTTTAGAAATAGGAATGATATGCTCTTTCTTCATTTTCCACTGATAATACTTTAAAAAGCAATCCCCTTCTTTATCGGTTATGACGCTCCCTTTTTTCAATGTACAAAGTTCACTGATACGCATCCCGCATTCTTGAAGTACCATAACCATTGTAGCAATATAAGGTTCCAATTTATCTAATTTCCCATTTAATTGTTCAAGTATATGTTCATCAATATAACGTGGTAGTGCCTTCGGCACTTTAGGGTAATCTTCTTGAAAGATAAGGATCTTAGAAGGTGTATCCTTCCAGTCATATCTTTGAATTGTAGTAAAAAAAACGTCTAAAGTAGATATTCGTCCAGTTACAGTACTGGGTTTTAAACCTTTTAAATTAATATAATTAAAATATTGCTCAATTTCATTTCTAGTTAATTGATGAATCCTTTGTATACCTTCACAATTTTTGTTCATGAAATTAAAAAATTCTTTTAATTTTGAAGCTATATCTACTACGTGAGAAAAGCTAGCTGTGTTTAACATTAGTTTACAATATCGCTTAACTATTTCTTTAAAATAATTATTCTTAAAACCCTTAAAGTTGATCGTATATTCGTAGGATGTTGGGTTTACCTTATCTTCCGGTAATGATAATTTTCTTCGATTCCAAACATCTTTTTCCCATTCTTCCCCATCAAAATAGAAGTCCTCATAGAATTCCATAAACTGCTTAAGATGAGTAACGTAATAGGAATTCGCATGTACAGTAACTTTCTGCTGATTTACATCAAGTTTGTAATTAGTAGTCGTAGTTTTTACTTTTTGTTCTGTTAAGTAGGTCCGGTATTCTGTCAAAGCTTTTTTTATAGGCACTTCGGTTATCGATGTAATATTAGGATATTTTAAATTTAAAAATCCCATCATCCGGCTTATCACTGTTCCCTTTCTAATCCAAACGGATTTTGCATTCCAAGCTCCATTATTCAAGTGAAGGTAATAAAAATATTTTAATTCTGTTTTCAACCAGACATTTTCCACCTTATCGAAATTTACCCAACGATTTCTTAGTGACGGATTCTTACTTAACTCAATTGCACTAGGATGCGGACAAATTCTTATATCCCATCTATCTGCTGCCCAATAACCTTTTAAAACACTTGTCATATTAGCTATTTTTTTATTAATCTCTGTACTAGCGATAAGCTTTCGATTAGTTGCTACACTTGGAAATTTCATTGTCATGTTTCTCTCCCTTGAAGATACTTTTTATATTCATTCTTCATATCTTGATCAGAAAGATGAACATACGTATCAAGTGTTGTTTGTACATGGGCATGCCCTAATCTTTTTTGTACATATGCAGCATCCCATCCACTTCTAATAAGCTCTGTGGCATGCGTATGACGTAATATATGGGCAGTGAAAGTAATCCCTGTCCGTTTTCCTAGTCTTCTTATTAAGTCTAATACACTTTGATATTTTAGAGGGTGGCCAAAATAAGAATCTTTAAGATTAATAAATATATAATCATGATCTAAATCTTCCCCATATTCATGTACTAAGTAATCGGTATATAATGCCATTAATTCCTTACTTACATCAATAGTTCTTTCTTTTTTAAGTTTAATATAAGCTCCATTTTCATTATGATCTCTTGGCCTGATGTTAATCTGGTTATCCCATGTTGAAATATCTTCAATACGAAGGGATAATGCTTCTCCTATCCGAAGTCCCCCTTCATACATAAGCATAATAAGTAACTTATCTCTTTTGGTATGACATGCCTCAATTATTGCTTTGACTTGTCCATGTTCTAATACTTGTACAAGTTTCTTTTTGACCCTAAGCTTTAAAATATTTTTTTTATAGGATCTACCTTTAGAAATATGGTGAAGAAACCCCTTAAAGTTTCTTCCTCTTGCTTCTTTAGACATATCTATAGCTTTAAAATTTTCTGTGCGATTTAAATACTCTAAGAAACTAGTTACAGCGTTAAGTATGGAATTAACTGATGTTTCCTCTCTTTTAGCCTTCTTTGGTTGTATATCTATTACCTTTAAATGCCCTGCTGGATTTCTTAACCATCCTACAAAGTTTGCTAAATCCTCAAATTGTAAATCTCCTAATTCGATTCTACTTTGGCTCATAAATTCATAAAACAGCTTGAGATGATAACAATATGTTTTAATGGTATTTGGAGCTTTGCCCGTATTATCCAAGTACTTTATAAATCGCTTAACCGGTTCTATCACTTCAAATTCTTTATCTAGCAGTATGTATAACGGATATGATTTTTCCTCCACAATTACTTTCTGAACCTTCATCTTTCCACCACCTTTAAATACTTTAACTACTATTAATAATACCCTTATATATTTAATAGTTAAAGCACTGTAATTAAAAAATCCTAAACTTCGAGTACTTAGAGTACTCTAGTTTAGGATACTATGTTTAATGGATCGCCACTTGGATGATTATGTGCAATCACAATTGAAGCAGCAGAATGCTTAACTGCCTCTCTCAATAAATCTCTCGGATGAACAACCGCCATATTTAATGAACCAATAAAAATCGATTGTTCATGTATAATTTGATTCTTTGTATTTAATAATAAAGCGACAAAGTGTTCTTGCTTTAAATATCTTAATTTTTCCATTAAATAATCTGCAACATCTTGTGGTTCATTGATTTCTACTTTGTCGAGAACAGTATTGCTATGCATTCTTTTAGCTAATTCAATAACCGCTAGAATAGTAATTGCTTTAGATTCACCAATACCATTAACACTTAGTAATTCAGACAATGTTAAATGTCTTAGTTCTCTTGTATTTTCAACTAAATTCAATACTTTATTTGCACATTCTAGACTAGAATATTGTTTGCTTCCTGAATTAATAATGATCGCCAATAGTTCTCTATTTGTTAATTTATCCGGACCATATGATTTAAGTCTTTCTCTCGGTTTATCTTCATGTTGTAAATCTTTAATTTTAATAACCATAGTAGCCTCCTAAAAAATAATCATTAAGTTGAATTTGGAATAATTGTACAAATATAATTGCAAGTGTCATAAAAGGAACGAGTGGTACTTTTTGAATTTTATTTCGTGTGATACATACATAAAGTGTGATCAATACACCCGCAAAAATAAAAGTAAACATAAAACATAATATAAAATGTGATACCGATAAAATTAAACTGAGTAACGAAAATAATTTAATATCTCCATAACCTAGCCCTCCCCTTGATATGAAATATAAGATGTGCAAAATTAATATGATAATCAGTGTGTAAATAAATTGTTCTCGCGTTATTCCAAATAAATAAACACTACATACTAACATAATGATGAGCATATGATTCGGTATGACAAAATGATGGAAATCATAAATGGACAAAGGTATTAAAAAGATAATTAAGAAGTAATACAAAAGAGGATTTAGTTGAACTGTTGAAAGAATGGGAATAAGAAAGAGTATACCTAAAAGGACTTCACAAATTAATAAACTTATTGGAATATCCTTCTTACAATAACGACATTTACCGCGCAATGCTACATAACTTACAATGGGTATTAAATCTATTGGTTTAAGTGATGTATGGCATGATTCACAAACAGAACGCTTCGTTAACAAATGAAAGTTCACTTTCTTCACACCCGTAAGTTGATATATATAACTTGCAATGATTACACCGAATATAAACATTTTAAACATTCTTTTTAACTCCTTTTTGATATAAATTAATATACCAAATAACACCTCAATATTTATAATCGCATTTTGTTAGTAAATAGCTCTAATACTTTTAAACGCTTTATAAATCCATTAAAAAAACTTGAAAAACACCTAAAGATAGCATGTGTTTTTCAAGTTTTGTAAAATTTTAAAATTTAATAACCTAGGGCTAATGCAATAATAATACCAACTAAGCAGATAACAACCCACAGTAATAATAACTTCCAAATAAATTTAACCCAAGTTGTGTATGAGATTCCTGCTACAGCTAATCCTCCCATTAACGAAGCTGATGTTGGGAATATACTATTACTTACTGCATCACCATATTGGAAGGCAAGTACTGCCATTTGTCTATTGATATTCAATAAATCAGAAATAGGCACCATTAATGGCATAGTCGTCATCGCTTGACCAGAACCAGATGGGATGAAGAAATTCAAAATCATTTGTATGATAAACATCATCCCTACCGTAATACTTGCTGGTAAATCTTGAATTGTATTTGTTAAATAATAAACGATTGTGTCTATAATTTTACCATTTTCTAATACAACGACGATTGCTTTAGCGAAGCCAACAATTAATGCTCCAAATAAAATAGACTGCATACCCTCGATTAATGCATCGAAAGTACCGTTAAAACCTAGACCAGCAATAAAACCTGCCAATAATCCGACTAGCAAGAAATTAGCACTCATTTCATTAAATGACCAACCAAATGTAAAAATACCAAATACGTTAAAACATATTGCACTAACTAATAAAATTAAACAAAACATTTGTCGCTTTGTAAATCTACCAATTTCTTCTTGCGGTCCTATTTGATCTTTTTCGTGTTGTTCTAACTCATATACTAAACTTTTCTTTGGATTCTTTTTAACTTTTCGAGCGTAAAACATAACGTATGCAATACCTACAATTAATACACAAATATAAATAATTGTTCTAAATTCCCATCCTGAAAAGAGTGGAATTTCTGCAATCTGTTGAGCAACGCCAACTGTAAATGGGTTGAGCATTCCGCCGAGAAAGCCAGCAGCAGCGCCCATGATAATCATTGCAGCACCTGTCATTGCATCATATCCGACTGCTCTAGCAATCGCTATACCGATTGGCACAAAAATAATCGTCTCTTCAGCTAAACCTATCGAGAAACCAAGCAATGAAAAAATGAACATCGTTAGTGGAATCATTAACTTACCGTTTTTACCAAGCTTATTCATTGCAGCATTGACGCCATTGGTAATGGCACCTGTCTTATGAATAATGCCAAATGCACCACCAACTAAAAATATGTAAAAGATAATATCAGCACCACTGATTAATCCTTCAGGTATTGATCTAAATATTTCTAAAAAGCCAGAAGGTTCACTATCTACTAAATGATATGTACCCGAAACAACCTCTTCCCGATCATCAACAGACTTCCTATCAAATTCCCCAGAAGGTATCACATATGTCAGTAAACAACTCATAGCAATAATGAAAAGCAATATAGCATATGTATGAGGATTCTTGAACCTTATAAATTTTCCAACTAAATCTTTCAAATTAATCCCCCCTATTTATAAGTACCATCATACACTATTATCAGAAAATATTGAATATTATATAAAACGAATGTTGTATATTTTGAAAATCTACGATTTTGTTCGTGCATGCTTGCCTAGGGTATGGTTCGAGCCTGTAGTCTCTCACTCATACAATTCCCTCAGGCGTCAGCACGTTACAAAATCGTTATTAGTACTATCGTTTAACTATAAAAACTCTTATAAAGTTTTAATACCCTAAAAAATATAAGTTATTGAGATATATGATAGATGATTTAAAATATAGATTGACTAATGGTATACATAGATAATTATCAAATAATTAAACAAAGGTGGAGTTATATAATGATTACATTTAAAAATATAAGAACATGTCTATGCATAAAAAAATGCCTGCAAAGTATAATACTTTGTAGGCATTTTTATTAATCTTTAAATAATTTTCTTACTTCACTAATAAAGTATAAACTTCCTGTTACAACGAGTAATTCTCCGTCGTATTGTTCAATAAATTGAGGATAGTCTTGAACTTTTTCAATATGGTGGTGCTCTAAATAATCGTATACTGCATCTATTGGTAATGCTTTTGGAAAATCAAATGTTGTCACATAAAATCTATTGGCTATTTCTTCTATGCTATTCATCATTTTCCCTATTGGCTTACCATCTATCGCTGCAAATAATACATCGATTTTTTTGTCTGAATAGTATTGTTTTAATGTATCTACTAACGCATCAATACTTTCTCTATTATGGGCACCGTCTATTAAAATAAGTGGTTCTTCTTGAACTTTTTCAATTCGACCTGACCATGTTGTATGTTCTATCGCATCAATCATTGTATTAAAGTTTAATTGAATCATACCTCTTTGATACATTTCAATAAGTGTTGTGATCGCTAGTGCAGCATTTTCATGCTGATGTTGACCTATCATTTTGAGTTGAATGTTTTCTAGTTCATAACTACCATATCGATACGTAAATTCAGTATCATCTGATAGTACATGAAAATCGCGATCTAGTTCTAGACCTTTATTGTAATTTTTCTCAACTACTTCTCTAACGAAATGTAACGCATCTTTAGGCTTAATCGCATATACAAGAGGAACACTTGGTTTAATGACACCAGCTTTTTCTCTTGCAATATCCATATACGTATCTCCTAAAATATTAGTATGATCTAAACCGATACTTGTTAACACCGTCATTATTGGTTGAAATACATTCGTTGAATCATTTAAAGCACCTAGTCCCGCTTCAATGATGACAAAATCTACAGGATGTACTGTGCCAAAATATACAAACATCATTAATGTAATGATTTCAAATTCAGTAGCTGGACCTAAATCAGTTTCAGATTCAAGTCGTTCAGATATTGGTTTAACAATCTGAACTAACTCAACTAATTCATCATCTGTAATTGGTGTTCCATTAATACTGATTCTTTCATTGAAAGTGACAATATATGGCGATGTGAAAGTGCCGATTTCATAGTTATTAGCTACTAGGGCTTCTCTTAAATAACTGACAGTTGAACCTTTACCATTTGTACCGACTACGTGAACTGCTTGAATCTTTTCTTCAGGATTACCTAATTTGTCGAGCATCCACTTCATTCTTTTAACGCCTGGTTTAATACCGAACTTCGTGCGTTCATGTATCCAGTGTAAACTATCTAAATAATTCATAAGATTTCCTAGCCTTTCAGTTGTCCAATTCTTGCTAATACACCATCATATTTTTCTTGATAATTAACTTTTTTATCTTTTTCTTCGTTAATAATCTTTTCAGGTGCATTTGCAACGAATTTTTCATTGCTTAATTTTTTATTAACACGATCTAATTCTTTTTGCCATTTTTGAAGTTCTTGTTCAAGTCTTTCTATTTCTTTATCCATATCAATTAAACCTTCTAAAGGTAATACAACTGTTGCACCAAAGACAACTTCAGTCATTGCTTTTTCTGGAATATCAACTTTCGTATCAATCACTAGCTCACTTGGATTACAGAAACGCATTAAATAGTCTTTATTGTCTAAAAGTTGTTTTTTCACTTTTTCGTCTTTAGCTTCAATGTGAATTGGTACTTCTTTAGACATTGGCGTGTTCACTTCACGACGTGCTTGTCTTACAGATTTAATGATTTCAACTAATAGTTGCATAGATACTTTACTATTTTCATTTGATAATTCTGGTCTTACTTCTGGCCATGAAGCTTGAATAATTGTTTCGCCTTCATGTGGTAATGCTTGCCAAATATGTTCTGTTACGAATGGCATTAATGGATGAAGCATACGCATTGTTTGGTCTAACGTATAAGCTAGTACTGAACGTGTCATTTGTTTTTTAGCTTCGTCATCACCATTCATTGGTATTTTACTCATTTCGATATACCAATCACAGAATTCATCCCAAATAAAGTTATATAATACACGGCCAACTTCACCGAATTCATATTTATCACTTAAATCCGTAACGTTCGCAATCGTTTCATTTAATCGTGTAAGGATCCATTCATCTGCAACAGATTTTTCACCAGATAAATCTATATCTTCAAATTTAAAATCTTCACCGATATTCATAATGCTGAAACGAGACGCATTCCAAATTTTATTGATAAAGTTCCATACCGCTTCAACTTTTTCAGTAGAATAACGTAAGTCATGACCTGGAGATGAACCAGTAGCTAAGAAGTATCTTAAACTATCTGCACCATATTCATCTATTACATCCATTGGGTCAACACCGTTACCAAGTGATTTACTCATTTTACGGCCATCTTCTGCTCTTACTAAACCGTGTAATAAAACGTCATTGAATGGCTTTTTACCAGTAAATTCTAGTCCTTGGAAAATCATTCTAGAAACCCAGAAGAAAATAATATCATAACCTGTTACTAACGTATTAGTTGGATAGTAACGTTTGAAATCTTCATTGTTTTCATCTGGCCAACCTAATGTTGAGAATGGCCATAATGCAGAACTAAACCATGTATCTAGAACATCTTCATCTTGAGTCCAATTCTCGATATCTGCTGGAGGTTCTTCACCAACGTATGTTTCACCTGTTTCATTATGGTACCATGCTGGAATTTGATGACCCCACCATAATTGTCTTGAAATTGTCCAGTCACGAATGTTTTCCATCCATCTATTGAATGTGCCTTCAAAACGTTCTGGTACAAAATTAATACGACCATCTGTATCTTGATTGTCTAATGCTTGTTTAGCTAATGGCTCCATTTTAACAAACCATTGTGTAGATAAATAAGGTTCAACTACTGCGCCACTTCTTTCTGAGTGTCCAACAGAATGAACATGTTCTTCTATTTTGATTAATTCGCCAGTTTCTTTTAAGTCTTCGATTAATTGTTTACGGCATTCAAAACGATCTAAACCATTATATTTACCTGCAAGCTCATTCATCGTACCGTCTTCATTCATTACATTAATTTTTTCAAGTTGATGTCTTTCACCAATTTCGAAGTCATTAGGGTCATGAGCTGGTGTAACTTTCATTGCACCACTACCGAATTCAATATCAACATAGTCATCACCAATAATCGGTAATTCACGGCCAATAATCGGTAAGATAACGGATTTACCAATTAAATGTTTGTAACGATCATCATTTGGGTTAACAACGATTGCTGTATCACCTAACATCGTTTCAGGACGTGTCGTTGCAATTTCAATTGCGCCTTCACCGTCTTTAAAAGGATATTTAATATGATAGAAATGACCTGTAATATCTTCGTGAATAACTTCAATATCAGAAATAGCTGTTTTAGTTTGTGGATCCCAGTTAATAATTCTTTCACCACGATAGATAAGACCTTTGTTATACATATCAACAAACACTTTTTTAACTGCTTGAGATAAACCTTCATCTAACGTAAAACGTTCACGACTATAGTCTAATCCTAAACCTAATTTAGCCCATTGAGCTCTAATAAAGTCAGCATATTCTTCTTTCCATGACCAAGCATGCTCAAGGAATTTTTCTCTTCCTAAATCATGTCTTGATAAACCTTGTTCTCTTAATTTACCTTCAACTTTAGCTTGAGTCGCAATACCTGCATGGTCCATACCAGGTAAATACAATGTGTCATAGCCTTGCATTCTTTTCATTCTTGTTAAAATATCTTGTAAAGTTGTATCCCATGCATGACCTAAATGCAACTTCCCTGTTACGTTTGGTGGTGGAATAACAATTGTGTATGTTTCCTTTTCTTTATTTTCACTTGGCTTAAAATAATTATGATCTAACCAAAATTGATAACGGCCTTCTTCAACCTTTTTAGGGTTATACTTAGGTTCCATTTCCATTAAAATCACTCCCTTTATAATATAAAAAACCCGTCCTAATAAATAGGACGGGTTAAACCGTGGTACCACCTAAATTCAATATAATCACTTATATTGCACTCTAACGATTATCGCTCGCACACGCATTAACCTACTTAGTTTCAATTAACGTTCAATTTAAGGCTACCTTCAATCATCATTAATATGCATTTACACCAACCATGCACTCTCTATCATTAATCAATGATTTACTCTTCCTTGATAAATATTCGATTACTTTAATAATATAAGCAGAATCTATATAAGTCAATATTGATTCATTTTAATTTCCATATTTTCTAGATCTAACTGTTAAGAATATTTTAATTAATGGTGCAACGATCAACAGAATAAAGAATATCCTAAATATGTGATAACTTGATATCATCGCAACATCTCCACCAGTTTCTAATGCTACAACGATGATTTGAGCCATACCACCAGGTGCTGCACTTAAGAATAAGTCGTTTATATTGTCGTCTATAAATATCTCAAATACAAAAACTAGTACAAATGCACCAATAATCAGTGATACATTTTGAAATGCGATAGCAAATATCGTCTTTTTCGTTAAATTATTAATCAAATCAGATATTTGAACACCTATTCTTATGCCAAATAATACTTGTGCAACAACAATGATCGGATAATCCAATGAAAAGATTTGTCCAGTATATAAATTCCATACTAATAATACAAATATCGGTGCTAGTAACTGAGGTACAGGTACTTTAATTTTATAGAATATATAAAATAAAGCGAGGATACTCATTAGTATCACAAATAGTCCTGAGATATCTAGCGCTGTAAATATAGATGGCGCTTTTTCAATTTGTCCTGACGCCGTACCATCATTACCATAAATAGATGAAATAATTGGAACTAATATGACGACAAACATGATTCGAGATGTTTGAGTCAATGTAACGATTAATAAATCTGCTTTTTTATTTTCTTCTGCCATTATAACCATCTGACTTAAAGCACCTGGAATTGCACTTAATAATGCTGTTTCGAATGTAACATTTGCAATTTTTCTAAATGCTATAGACACAATTAACGCAAGTATTAAAATAAATACTGACATTAATATAATTTGTAGCCATTCATCTTTAATATCATGAAGGACAGTAGGCGTAAATGTTGAGCCCATTTGTATCCCTAATATAAGTAAACCGATATTACCTAACCATACTGGCCATTTAATCGTGCGTTTTAATACTTTAATCATTATTAAACTCGCAAATATAGGTCCAAACATCCACGGTAATATCATGTGAATACTTTGTAACACAAAACCGAGTATAATGGCTAACAAGCATACAAATACAATGTTCCATTTATTTCTATTCATGATTAACACCTCAAAAAGATTATATCATTTATGTTTCTATATTTTGAGGTAAGTTTTATTCGTTTGTAATTCTTTCTAATGCTGTATCAAAAGCTTGAATTGTTTTTTCAATATCTTCTTTAGTATGAGCAGTAGATAGGAATGTACCTTCAAATTGTGAAGGTGGTAAGAATACGCCCTCTTGAGCCATTTCTCTATACATTTTACTGAATAGTTCTAAATCTGAAGAATTTGCTTCTTCAAAATTAGTTACAGGTCCTTCATTTAAGAAATAACCGATCATTGAACCTGCTCGATTAACCGTAATCGGTACAGCGTGTTTCGCAAATACTTCTTTAAGACCTTTTTCAAGTAAATCTCCAAGTTCGTTAAAATATTGATAGCTTTCTTCAGTTAATTCACTTAGTGTTGCGTAACCACTTGTCATTGCTAATGGATTACCTGAAAGTGTACCAGCTTGATATACATTACCGACTGGTGCTATTTCTTCCATAATTTCTCTCTTACCACCGAATGCGCCAACTGGTAGTCCACCACCAATAACTTTACCTAAGCATGTTAAATCTGGTGTCACACCAAAGTAACCTTGTGCACAGTTATAGCCAACTCTAAATCCAGTCATGACTTCATCGAAAATAAGTAATGAACCGTATTCTTTCGTAATATCACGTAAACCTTCTAAGAAGCCTTCAACAGGTGGGACAACGCCCATGTTACCAGCAACTGGTTCAACAATAACGCCTGCAATATCTTCACCAAAGTGTTCAAACGCAACTTTTACTGCTTCAATATCGTTATATGGTACAGTTACAGTGTTTTTAGCTGTGCCTTCTGGTACACCAGGAGAATCTGGTAAACCTAAAGTCGCGACGCCAGAACCTGCTTTAATTAATAATGAATCACTATGTCCGTGATAGCATCCTTCAAATTTCAATATTTTATTTCTGCCAGTGTATCCTCTAGCAAGACGTAATGCGGCTAATGTCGCTTCAGTACCTGAAGAAACCATTCTTACCATTTCAATAGATGGCACACGTTCAATAACAAGTTTAGCCATTTTATTTTCAAGTTCAGTTGATGCACCGAATGAAGTTCCTTTATCAACTGCTTCATGTAATGCAGCTTTTACTTTTTCATGTGTATGACCTAGAATTAACGGGCCCCAACTTAACACATAATCAATATATTCATTACCATCTACATCATAAATTTTAGATCCTTGTCCGTGGTCCATAAAAATCGGTGGTGTATCTACTGATTTAAAAGCACGTACTGGACTATTTACGCCACCTGGCATTAAATTTACAGCTTCATCATAGGCATTTATTGAACGTTCATATCTCATATTAGTAGTCTCCTCCGTCTAAGTATTTACAAATATCTTTAGCAAAATAAGTAATAATCATGTCAGCGCCAGCACGTTTCATTGACGTCATTTGTTCCATCACGATTTTTTCTTCATCAATCCAGCCGTTTAATGCAGCTGCTTTTGTCATACTGTATTCTCCACTTACATTATATGCAACAATTGGTAAGTCTGAGCGATTACGAACATCTCTAATGATATCTAAATAGCTTAGTGCTGGTTTAACAATCATCATGTCGCAACCTTCTTTAATATCACTTTCTAATTCTCTGAATGCTTCTAATCGATTACTTGGATCCATTTGATAAGTCTTACGATCACCAAATGAAGGTGCTCCTTCTGCTGCTTCTCTAAATGGGCCATAGAAGCTAGATGCGTATTTAATACCATAACTCATAATAGGAATATTTATAAATCCTGCTTGATCTAAGCCTTCTCTAATTTCAGCAACAAATCCGTCCATCATATTACTTGGCGCAATAATATCTGCACCAGCTTTAGCTTGTGATACAGCTGTTTTCACAAGTAATTCTAATGATTGGTCGTTATCTACATCTTTTGTTTCTTCGTTTATCACACCGCAATGTCCGTGATCTGTATATTCACATAAACACGTATCCGCTACAACTAACATATCTGGAAATTTACTTTTAGATAATCGTGTTGCTTTTTGTATAATACCATCATCAATAAAAGCACCTGTTCCACAAGCATCTTTCTCATTAGGTATACCAAAGAACATAACACCTCTAATGCCTAAATCATAAGCTTCTTTAAGCTCTTGTTCTAATAAGTTTAAACTTAATTGATAAATACCTGGCATTGAAGATATTTCGTTTTTAATATTATCTTCTTCAATTACAAAAATCGGATATATTAAATCTGATTTATGAACATACGTTTCTTTCACCATATTTCTCATAACTTGAGATGATCTAAGTCTTCTATGTCTATCAAATTTCATGATTTTACCTCTTTCAAAATTGTATTTATCATGCCTTCTAATGTGTATTCTTCTGCTACTTTAGAAGGTTGATGATATGTATTTAACTTTCGCTCTGTTATCGCACCAATTGCATAAACTTCGACTGAGTCTGGAATTCGATGATAGTTATCAAAATAACTTGATACAGCCGATGAACTTGAAAAAGTAACATGCGTTACTTCTTGCTGTTGAATCAATTCATGTACTTTTCTAACATTTTCTATATTTGTAACAGGCTCATATAGATGCAGTACTTGTACTTGATTATCCCATTTCATAAGTTCTTTCGCCAGTTTATCCCTAGCTTGTTTACTACATGGAATTAATATAGATTGATTGGTGAACTGATCTTTAAATTCATGTAATAAACCTTCTTGAGTAAATGAATCTGGCATTAAATCTACTGGGATATTGTACTGATCTGCTATTTTTTTAGTTTTTGTACCGATAACAGCAATACGATCGACTTCTATTTGATTTAAATATGGTTCAAATATTTTGATCGCATTTACAGACGTAAAAATAAGCCAATCATAGTGCGGTTTTAAACAAGATTGTTCAAATTTGATAGGAACAATATCAATGAACGGATAATGACGAATTTCGACATCTTCACGTTGAACAGTTCTTGTACTTGTAACCACAATGATTGGCTTCATGTTAACGACTCCTTATTATGCTTCTTCGTTCAATTTCTTAATGATTTCATATGCACCTTGTGCTTTTAATTCTTCAGAAACTTGTTTACCTATTTCAACAGGGTCAGTTCCTTTTATTGTTGATTCATATCTTTCTTTACCATCTGGAGACATGATTAAACCTGTAAATGAAATTTCATCATTTTCAAGTGTTGCGTAACCAGCTATTGGCACTTTACAACTACCATCCATTTCATTTAAGAAAGTTCTTTCACATGTTACACATGTTTCTACATTCTCATCATGAACTGATTTAAGAATATCTAATAATTCTTGATCATCACTTCTACATTCGATACCTAGTGCACCTTGCCCTATAGCAGGTACCATCGTATCTTCTTGTAAATATTCAGTAACGATATCATCACTCCAGCCCATACGTTTTAATCCAGCTGCAGCAAGTATAATCGCATCGAAGTCTTCAGTTTCTAATTTATTTAAGCGTGTATCAATATTTCCACGAATCCACTTAATTTCTAAATGAGGATATTTTGCTAATAATTGTGCACCACGTCTTAATGAACTTGTACCAACGATGCTACCTGGTTTCAAATCCGCAAGTTTAACATGGTTATTTGCAATATATGCATCAAATGGATTTTCACGTTCTGGAATACATCCTAAAGTTAATTCTTCAGGTAATTCACTTGGAACATCTTTTAAGGAATGAATAGCAAAGTCAATTTCATGATTGAATAATGCTTGTTGGATTTCCTTAACGAATAATCCTTTACCACCGACTTTAGATAATTGAACATCAACAATTTTGTCACCTTTCGTAACGATTTCTTTAATTTCAATATCTAAATCTGGGTGTTTTTCTTTTAATTTATCTATAAATTGCTGACTCTGCGTCATAGCTAATTTACTTTTTCTAGAACCTACAATAATTTTACGCATAATTTCCTCCACCATTGTTTAGTTAAACCATTGATGAAATCCTGAAAATTTTGAGACCACCAAATAATTTATCATACACACGAGAAACATCATAATATTTGCTATAACTAACGTTTTTGTGTTGATTGATTTTCTTACTCTTAAAAATAAATAAATACCATAAAGTAGTAAGACAATTAAAGAACCGACTACTTTACTATCAATCCAAATTTCACTACCAATTATAATAAGTCCCCATTGAATGCCAAGTATTAAACTAATTAATAAGACTAAAAATCCTACTAATGTAAATCTAAATACATTTTGTTCTAATTGGTCAATACTGCCCATTCTAAAGAACTTTTGATTAAATTTTTTCTCTTTTAAATTTTTTCTTTGTAACAAATACAAAATTGCATGTGATGTACTCAATGCAAAAAGAACATAGCTTAAAATAGCTAAAGAAATATGTATTAAAAGTAATTCATTCATTATATTTGCAGCAGTATTTTCTGTGTCATACTGTTCTGGTCTAAATGTATGAATAACTAAAAATACAAATCCAATCAAATTGATAATAAAGACTGTTAAATCTGTGGATTTAAAATAATTTAAAACTAATGAAACAGTGATAATCATCCATGTATAAAAATAAAATCCTTCAAAAATTGTTAGTACAGGGAATTGTTTCGTTGTAACAATATACATGCACAAAAAGATTGTTTGAAAAATCCAAACAATCCCTAGCGCATAATACCCAAACTTTCTAACTTTAGAATTCTTTTGAATAAAGTCATAAAAATAGCACCCTAAACAAATCATGTAAATAATTAATACTATTTCATGCAAACGTACAGAAATTACATCTTGCATAGCATCACCATTATTTTGTATTAAGATTCAACTGTTTTAGGAGACAATTGATCTTGTTTTAATTCTTTCTTAGTTTCATTTATTCGCTCAACTTCACTTGAGATATTGAAGATTTCTTGGAATAATTCTAATTTTTCTTTTGATTTTTTGTCCGTTGATAATTCTTTTGCTTGTGTAATCGGATCTTTTAATAGTTGATTGACGATACTCTTCATGTGTTTAGAAATAACTTTACGCTCTCTGTCAGTCATATCAGGAAGCTTTCTTTCAACACTCATCATTGTATCTTGTTGTATATGTGATGCTTTGTCTCTTAATGCCGTAATAATTGGCACAACACCTAACATATTCACCCATTCATCGTGTTTATCAATTTCTTTAGCAATTAATAATTCAATTTCACTTGCTGCTTGTTCACGTTCTGCTAAATTAGCATCAACAAGTCCGTTTAAATCATCCACGTCATAATTAAACATTGAATCTAAATCATTTACTGCTGGGTCTATATCTCTAGGTACCGCAATATCAATTAATACTAACGGTTTATTTCTTCTAAAACGCTCTACATCACGCATCATATCTTTAGTTAATACATAATGTTCAGCACTAGTAGAACTGATCACAATATCAGCTTCCATTAATGAACATTGTAATTCATTGATGCTTTTCGCTACGCCTTTATATTGCATTGCAAGAGATTCTGCTTTAGCTACTGTACGATTTAAAACAGTGATGTCTTTAACGCCACTGCCATTTAAATTCGCAACAGCTAACTCAGCCATTTCCCCTGCACCAATGATTAATGCTTTCTTATTATCTAATTTACCTAAAACTTTTTTAGATAATTCAACAGCTGCATATGATACTGAAACAGCATTTGACGCAATATCAGTCTCATGATGCGCACGCTTAGCTAAAGTAATTGCTTGTTTAAACAGACGGTTAAACATCGTTCCAGTTGTAACCTCTGTTTGAGCAATTTGAAATGCGTCTTTCATTTGACCTAGAATTTGAGTCTCTCCTAGAACCATAGAATCTAATCCTGAAGTCACTCTAAATAAATGTTCCACTGCATCATTCTCAGTTAAAACGTTCGTATATTGTTTAATTGTATCTAAAGATTGATCAAACCAATCTGCTAAAAATGACTGAATATAATATTTACCAGTGTGAATTTGATCTACAACCGCATATACTTCAGTTCTATTACAAGTCGATAAGATTACACATTCTAATATAGATTTTTGATTGTTTAGTGTTACAAGCGCATTCTCAATTTCTTGATCATTAAAAGCTAGTTTTTCACGCATTGCAACATCTGCAGTCTTATAGTTTACGCTTACTACAACAACATGCACTTCTAACGCCCCCATTAATTTATGTCCAATGTCTAAATTATAACATTTCTAATCTAGAAATGTGAGTAATTTGTTTAAATAAATTGTGACAATAATGCCCAAATATTGTCTGTCTTATCTTTGTTTAAAGATGAGTAACTAATCAATTTATCTTCAGGATCTAATTCTAAGGTTTGTCTAATGATTTTTAAATGCTTTTGTACTTTACCTTTAGGAATTTTATCCTCTTTAGTCGCAATGACGATAGTTGGTATTTCAAAATGTTTCAGATAGTTATACATCAACACATCATCTTGAGTCGGTTTATGTCTAATATCAACTAATTGAATTACACATCTTAATGCTTCTCTAGTTGTTAAGTACTGTTCAATCATCTTACCAAACTGTTCTCTTTGTTTTTTACTAACTTTAGCATATCCATAACCTGGCACATCTACAAAGATAAGTTGCTCATCGATATTATAGAAGTTTAATGTTTGTGTCTTACCTGGTTTCGATGACGTTCTTGCCACTTTTTTTCTTGAAATTAACGTATTGATAAATGTTGATTTCCCAACATTTGAACGTCCGCTAAGTGCTATTTCTGGCAAACCAGTCTCAGGATATTGTTTTGGATCTACTGCACTGATTATAATATCTACATTATTCGGATTAATTTTCATCGTTTTCTCCTACAAGTTTGTTTCTTTTATTATATCTTATCTTACTTATATTTTAAACACAGTAACGATAGGTCTATCAAATCACTTTTAAACATTAAAGAAGGCTGAGACAGTTAATAACATGTCTCAGCCTTTATAATCATATGTGATTATGCTGATGTTTTTTCATCATTGATTAAATTACCTTCACTATCATATAAGTTTGGTAATTTATGATCTCTAATTGTATCTTCAGTAATAACTACTTTACTTACATCAGAGCTAGATGGAATATCAAACATAATATCGATTAAAGCTTCTTCAATAATTGAACGAAGTCCACGTGCACCTGTTTTACGTTCTATTGCTAATTCACTAATAGCCGTAAGTGCTTGTTCATCAAATTGTAGTTCAACATCATCTAATTCAAGCATCTTAGTATATTGTTTAACTAACGCATTCTTAGGTTGCGTTAAAATATTTTTCAATGCATCAACATCTAATGTTTCAAGGTTAGCTACAATTGGAATTCTACCAATAAATTCAGGAATTAAACCATAAGCCTGTAAATCTTCAGGTCTAATTTGTGATAATAATGATTCTTCGTCACTAATTTCATCACCTGAACTACTAAAGCCGATAACTTTTTCACCAAGTCTACGTTTAATAACTTCATCAATACCATCAAAGGCACCACCAAGGATAAATAGAATATTTGTTGTATCTATTTGAATAAACTCTTGGTTTGGATGCTTTCTTCCACCTTGTGGCGGTACACTTGCTGTCGTACCTTCTAAGATCTTAAGTAACGCTTGTTGTACACCTTCACCAGATACGTCACGTGTAATTGACGTATTCTCTGATTTACGTGCAATCTTATCAATTTCATCCACGTAAATGATACCTTTTTCAGCACTTTCAACATCGAAATCTGCTGCTTGGATTAATCTTAATAATATATTTTCAACGTCTTCACCAACGTAACCTGCTTCAGTTAAACTTGTTGCATCTGCAATTGCAAATGGTACATTTAATGATTTAGCTAACGTTTGTGCAAGCAATGTTTTACCACTACCAGTAGGTCCGATTAATGCAATATTACTTTTCTGTAATTCAACACCATCTTCACTTTCAGAAGGTTGTTGTACACGTTTATAATGATTATAAACAGCTACAGCTAATGATTTTTTCGCATTTTCTTGACCGATAACATAATCATTTAATTGTTCCATAATTTCTTTAGGTGTAGGAACATCAGTAAACTGTTCTGGTTCTTGTGACTTTAATTCTTCCTCTACAATTTCAGAACACAATTCTATACATTCATTACAAATATATACGCCACTACCAGCAACAAGTTTTTTAACTTGATCCTGTTCTTTACCACAAAAAGAACATTTTAAGTTTTCTTCACCATCGTTAAATTTAAACATTTTTACACCCCTATTCTTTTTAGACTATACTAAATGTTTTTTACTTTTTCAAATTAAACGGACTAAAAAAGAATAGTAGCAGAAATATTCTGCTACTATAGTTACTTTAATACCGAATAATTATTATTCTCCAGCTGATTCAGCTACTAATAAATCGATAACTTTTTGGATTTTAAGGTCATTAACTAAAATATCGTTATTACCTAATGTTGCTTTAATATCTTCAACAGATAATCCAAATTGTTCGCTCATTTTAGCGAATTCAGCTTCAACATCTGCATCAGATACTTCGATATTCTCTGCATCAGCAATAGCTCTTAAAGTTAAATTAGTTTTAACGCGTTTTTCAGCATCTTCTTTCATTTGTGCTTTAAGTTCTTCTTCTGATTGACCTGAGAATTGATAGTATAACTCAAGGTTTAAACCTTGTTGAGAAATACGTTGTTCAAATTCTTGCATCATACGATCTAATTCTGTATTAATCATAGCTTCTGGAATATCAACTTTTGCATTGTCAGTAGCTTTTGTAATAGCTTCTTCTTTTTCAGTTGCTTCTGCTTGATTAACTTTAGCTTCTTCTAAGTCTTTACGTAATTTTTCTTTATATTCATCAACTGTGCTAACTGATTCATCAAGTTCTTGTGCTAACTCGTCATCTAATTCTGGAATTTCTTTAGATTTCACTTCGTTAACTTCACATTTGAAAGTAGCTTCTTTACCAGCTAATTCTTCAGCGTGGTATTCTTCTGGGAATGTGACAACAACATCTTTGCTATCGTTAGCTTTAAGACCGATTAATTGTTCTTCAAATCCAGGGATGAATGATCCAGAACCAATTTCAAGATCATAACCTTCTGCTTGACCACCTTCGAAAGCTTCACCATCAACATAACCATCAAAGTTAATGTTAACAACGTCTCCTTCAGCGATTTCGCCTTCTTTAACTGTTAATTCAGCTTGACGGCTTACTGCATCTTCAATTGCTTGATTGAATTCTTCGTCAGTTACTTCACGATCTTGTTTCTCGATTGAAAGACCTTTATAGTCTCCTAATTCAACTTCTGGTTCAACAGTTACAGTTGCTTCAAAGATAAGTTCTTTACCTTTTTCCATTTGTGTAACGTCGATTTCTGGACGATCAACTGGGTTGATTTCTGCCTCTTCTACTGCATTGCCATATGCTTCAGGTAAAATGAAATCTAAAGCATCTTGGTATAATGATTCAACACCAAATCTTTGTTCAAATAATGGTCTTGGCATTTTACCTTTACGGAAACCAGGTACATTAATTTGTTTAACAACTTTTTTGAATGCTTTGTCTAATCCTTTATCTACTTCTTCTTTAGGAACCGTAACAGTTAATAAACCTTGGTTACCTTCTTTCTTTTCCCATGTTGCTGTCATGAATAAAAACCTCCGTGATTATCCTAATTTTATAAATTTTCAACTCTTTAATTATAACATAGCTTTCTAATGTTTCAACTATAGTGTTTATATTCATTGCAATTTTTGAATGACTTCAATGAATATGTCCCAATCTTGTTGAGTCACACTTTCGTAGTTAGCGTCTATATTAAAACGTTCTGATAAAAGTTTCAAGTAACATGCAACTAAAACATCATCATTTATATCATTTAGTGTAATTGGATACATAATAATGGCATGTTGGTTTAATAAACTTTTAGCTAACTCTATAGATGAAGGACTATCAATTTCAAGTTGATCAATTACTTTAGGAATGATATTTTGTGTAAAATTTGTTCTTTCTATACCAGGTAATTCAGTCGGTATAACAGTAATATTCTCATCTATTTTATTGAATTTAACTTCAGCTGACCATTCACTTAATCTTAAATATTCTAATATTAAACTTTGCACATTAGGATGTAATACTTCATTCTCAATAATTTGAGCTAAAGTTAAATTAAATATACCTAAGTGATGATCAATTAAATCTATAAGTAGATTAATTTGTTCTTCAAATTGTGTTTCTTGAAATGTTCTCAATACCTCTGAAGCTTTCAATTGCCTTTGGTTCAACTTTTCTTTAGCCATATCTTGAATAGGTAGCAATGCCATTCTCGTAGCGTGTTCGATATTTTCATCTTTAATTTGATTAATAATTTCAACTACTGTTTGATATTGTTCTAAAAAGTATAAACTTTCTACAAAATAAATGACTATTTTGTCATAGAATGGATGACCTTGATTCAGCAATATACTCGCTTCTTCTCGCAATTCAAGATAGTAACCGCAAGATTTTAAGACTTCACATTTCTTTATTGATAAGTCATCATCCATCTCAAAATGTTGCTCGTATGTTTCAAACAATTCATACGCTTCATCAAATTGTTCATTTCGAATCGCAAGATTAATATTGTTAACCAGTTGTTTTTTTAATTTTGGAAATGGAATAATTTCACTCAAGGTTACTCACCTCTTCTGTATATACCATCTATAATTAGACTACTCCATGTTTCATAATTCTTATGATTCAACAATTCTGTTTGATCAGCCCACTTAATTTTTAATGTATCTGTTTCGACTGCTTCAACGCTAGATTTATTAACTTTTAATTTAAAAACAACACCAATATGAACTTTACCTACTTCATCTTGATCATCATTTATAAATCCAATTAACTCCATGTTTGCTACATCTTGTTTATTTAAACCAACTTCTTCTTCAAGTTCTCTTGCAGCATTCTCTCTGATTACCTCTTCAACTGTCACAGCTTCAGGAACATCATTCATATGTCCGCCTACTCCTATTGAACTTAAACCATGTAATCGACTTTCGCCACCACCAGTTAACCTTTCATATACAAGTACTTCGTCGTCCTCATTTTCTAATATACAATATGAAATGAGTTGTTTATATGAAGGATCTTCTTCCATATCACCACGACGTTTTGTTTCAAATTGACTAATTGTTTCATAAATATATTTAGTTTCTTCATCTTGAATAGATTTAAACCCATCAAATTGATAAGCTTCGTCTTTAAATATTAATTTACGTGGTACTACTGTAATCATTTCATCAAATTTAGACATAATAAACTCCTTATTCTTATTTCTACACTATTTTATCAAAGCGAATTTGAAGCGTAAAGAAGACGCACTTTCTACTATATTATTTCATAAAAAAAGCCATCAATAAAGTTAATAACTTTATTGACAGCTTATACAACAATGAAATGCAATTATTTAGCTAAAGCGTCTTTAGCTTTAGTAGCTAATTCAGCAAATGCTTTTTCGTCTGAAATAGCGATTTCAGAAAGCATTTTACGGTTAATTTCAATACCAGCTACTTTAAGACCATTCATTAAACGGCTATAGCTGATGTCGTTTTGACGAGCTGCTGCATTAATACGTGCAATCCATAATTTACGGAATTCACGTTTTTTCTGACGACGGTCACGGTAAGCGTAGTTACCAGATTTCATAACTTGTTGCTTAGCAACTTTATATAATGTATGTTTTGAACCAAAGTAACCTTTAGATAATTTTAAAACTTTTTTACGACGAGCTCTCGTCACTGTTCCACCTTTAACACGTGGCATGATAATTCCTCCTTAAAATGGACCATTAGTCCGCTATGTTTATTATTTTACGTACGTTAACATTTGTTTAACTCGTTTAGTATCTGATTTAGAAACTAATGAAGCTTTACGCAATTTACGTTTTGCTTTTGTAGATTTGTTTGCGAATAAGTGTGAAGTGAACGCTCTAGAACGTTTTAATTGACCTGAACCAGTTCTTTTAACACGTTTTGCTGCTCCACGATGAGTTTTCATTTTAGGCATTGAGATTTCCTCCTATAATTTCGGTTTATTTGTCGTTTGAAATTGGCGCTAACATTAAGAACATTGAACGCCCTTCCATTTTAGGTCTTTGTTCAACTGTTGCTATGTCTTTACAAGATTCTGCAAAGCGTTCTAACACACGTTGACCAATTTCTTTATGCGTGATCGCACGACCTCTAAATCTAATAGATACTTTAACTTTATCTTCTTTAGATAAGAATTTTTGAGCATGTTTCAATTTAGTTTCGAAGTCATGTTCTTCGATAGTTGGACTTAATCGAATTTCTTTAACATTGACTACTTTTTGTTTCTTACGCATTTCTTTTTCTTTCTTCTGCTGTTCGAATTTGTATTTACCGTAATCCATAATTCTTGCAACAGGTGGTTTAGCATTAGGCGCTACGATTACAACATCTAAATCTACTCGTTCAGCCATTTCAAGGGCTTCATATTTAGATTTAACACCAATTTGCTCACCATCTTGGCCAATAAGGCGAAGTTCTTTTGCACGAATTTTGTCGTTAACTTGAGTCTGATCTTTAGCTATGGTTGACACCTCCTAGAATTTTACGAAGTCGTCCAAGAAAAAAAGAACGAATGCATAATGCACCCGTTCTCATCCATAAACTTTAAAGGTTTATTGTACCTGCTAACTGCTTTACGCGTCACTACAGGTGAGAAGCGGGTATGCTTCTACTTGGTCCGTTTCGTATTCAACAAAACTTATCTTACCAATTATAAACCCTTATGTCAATGTTTATTTAATATTCTTTTCAAATTCTTTCATATCCACATCTTGACTTAAGTCAACTTTATCAAGTGGAATCATTTTAGTTCTATATTTTAGTTTATGGAAAATATAAAACGCTAAAAATACAGGAATACCCATATAAGTAATAAAGAATCTTCTTGGTTCGAATTCACCAGTTTGGATGAAATCAACATCTTGTCCTACAATTACAATCGCACATAAAGCAAATGCAAACAATGGACCAAATGGGAACCATTTAGCTTTATATTTTAATTTAGTCTTATCATAATCTTGTAGATCAAATGCTCTTCTAAATCTATAATGGCTGATTGCGATTCCTAACCAAGCAATAAAGCCTGTCATACCTGAAGCAGCGATAATATATTCGTATGCGCCACCACTTAAATGCTCAATTGCAAATATAAGTATAACAACTACTGCTGTTGCAAATAATGCTGTGTATGGAACACCTGATTTATTTGTTTTTGAAAATACTGGTGATGCTAATTTATCTTTACTCATTGAGAATAGCATTCTAACTGAAGCGTACATACCAGAGTTACCTGCTGATAATACTGAAGTTAAAATAACAGCATTCATAAATGAAGCAGCAAATGCTAAACCTGCATTCTCAAATACTAGTGTAAATGGTGATTTCGCAATTTCGTCTCCACCCATTAAGTTTGGATTTGTATAAGGAATAATCATACCAATTACAAAGATTGCTAAAATGTAAAATAATAAAATTCTCCAGAATACTTGTTTAATCGCTTTAGGAACTGCTCTTTCAGGATTTTCAGATTCTCCAGCTGTAATACCAATTAACTCGGTACCTTGGAATGAGAATCCCGCAACTAAGAATACACCTAATACAAGTAAGAATGTATTAACGTTCGAGTCACCTAAGAATGGTGCATCACCTGCTACAAAGTTATCGAATCCTAAGTATTCGCCACCTAGTAAACCAAATATCGTTAATAAACCTACACCAATGAAAATAATTACTGTAGCTACTTTAATAAATGCAAACCAGTATTCACTTTCCCCGTATACTCTAACTGAAAGTGCATTAAGGCCAAATATGATAACCATAAAAATGATACTCCATAACCATGATGGAATGATTTCTAATGGTTCCCAGTAACTCACAACTTGAGATGCAATTGTAATATCAGCTGCAACTGTAATAACCCAGTTAAACCAATAGTTCCATCCCAATGCAAATCCTAGTGAAGGATCGACAAATCGAGTTGCGTAAGTACTAAAAGAACCTGAGACTGGTAAATAAGTCGCCATTTCTCCTAATGATGTCATAAGGAAGAAGACCATCAAGCCAACTATTGCATATGCTAGTAATGCACCACCCGGTCCAGCATCTCTAATCGCTCCGCCAGAAGTCATAAATAAACCAGTACCAATACAACCACCGATGGCTATCATAGAGATATGTCTATCTTTGAGTTTCCTTTGAATATTGTTCGTTGATTTTTCTTGATTCATTGCTATTTCCTTTCTCCATTCCACAATCGAGCCACTAAAAAAGTCGCATATCTCAAGAGATATGCGACCGATATATGAACATTCCATACAAATTGGTAGCACATCACTTAGTGTGACAGTCCAGTATCTATTAAACACTGACCCAACAAATCATATTATGGATATGATTCGTTTCGGCGATGCACCCTTTCATTATTTCAACATACGCGCCATTTCGCTTCTGAATAATTACTCTTGAACATCGCAACCTCTAACTCATTACTGAGGAATATTTAATTAAATTTCACTATTAAAACTATACCCGATGATTCCAGAAATTTCAATAGGATATTACTTTTTTAGTCGAATTTCATCCACAATATTCCAGATGAATTCGTCTTTTTCAACTGTTTTTGAATCTTTAGATCCGTATTGACGTACATTTACTTCTTGGTTTTCTACTTCTTTATCACCGACTACTATTTGGTACGGTATTTTTTTCATTTGAGCTTCACGAATTTTATATCCCATTTTTTCGTTACGGTCGTCAATATGAACACGCACACCTTGAGATTTTAATTCATCGTTTAATGCTCTTGCATAATCGTAATGTAAGTCAACATTTACAGGTATAATTTCCACTTGTTTTGGTGCTAACCAAAGTGGGAATGCACCTTTAGTTTCTTCTATTAAGAATGCAGTAAATCTTTCTATAGTAGAAATTACGCCTCTATGAATAACAACTGGACGATGTTCTTCACCATCATTACCGATATAAGTTAAATCAAATTTTTGTGGTAATAAGAAATCTAATTGAGCAGTAGAAAGTGTTTCTTCTTTACCCATTGCTGTTTTAACTTGAACGTCTAATTTAGGGCCATAGAATGCCGCTTCACCGATTGCTTCTTCGTATGGTAATGCCATTTCATCGATTACTTCTTTAAGAACCGCTTGTGCTTTATTCCACATTTCGTCATCATCGAAGTATTTTTCTTTATCTTCTGGATCGCGATAACTTAATCTGAATTTGTAATCCTCGAAACCGAAATCTTTATACACATCAAGAATCATGTTAACAACACGTTTAAATTCTTCTTTAATTTGGTCTGGACGAACAAAGATATGTGCGTCATTTAAAGTCATACCTCTAACACGTTGTAGACCAGATACTGCTCCACTTGCCTCATATCTATGCATCATACCTAATTCAGCTATACGAATTGGTAACTCTCTATATGAATGACGACTATTTTTATAAATCATCATGTGATGTGGACAGTTCATAGGTCTAAGCACAAGTTCTTCATTACCTAAATCCATTGGTGGGAACATATCTTCGTGATAGTGATCCCAATGTCCAGATCTCTTGTAGAAATCTACATTAGCCATAATTGGTGTATACACATGGTCATACCCCATTGCGACTTCTTTATCTACAATATAACGCTCTAATTCACGTCTAATTGTCGCACCATTTGGTAACCATAAAGGTAATCCAGCACCAACATCTTGGTTAGTAGTAAATAATTCTAGTTCTCTACCGATTTTACGGTGATCACGTTCTTTTCTTTCTTCTAATACTTTCAAGTATGCTTTTAATTCCTTTTTATCAAAGAATGCTGTTCCGTATATACGTTGCAACATCTTATTGTTTGAGTCACCTCTCCAATAAGCACCTGCAGTAGATAACAATTTAAATTCTTTAATTTTTGAAGTTGAAGGAACATGTACGCCTCGACATAAATCTGTAAATTCACCTTGAGAATAAAGTGTTACGTTTTCGTCTTCAGGAATAGCATCGATCAACTCTAATTTATACTCATCATTTTTAAAGAATGCTTTCGCTTCATCGCGACTTACAACTTTACGTTCAATTTTAAAGTTTTCATTCACAATTTGTTTCATTTCTTTTTCGATAGTTTCAAAGTCGTCACTAGAAATTTTATGTTCTGTATCTACATCGTAGTAGAAACCACCTTCGATTACAGGACCTACGCCAAACTTCACATCTCCGTATAATCTTTGTAAAGCTTGTGCCATTAAATGTGCAGTTGAATGTCTTAACACTTCTAAAGCTTCATCGCTTCCTGGTGTAACGATTTCAATTTCTCCATCATTTTCTAAAGGTCTTGTTAAATCTACTAACTGACCATTAAATTTACCAGCTACAGCTTTCTTTCTTAAACCTGGGCTAATAGATTGAGCGATTTCTTCAGTAGTTGTGCCTTGCTCAAACCCTTTTACATTACCGTCCGGAAACTTAATATTTATCTCACTCATAACGACTTCCTCCTCTTTTTTATTAAAGAACACAAAAAAGAGACCTCATCCAAAGGGACGAAATCTCTCGCGGTACCACCCTCATTAACGTACTTAACAAATAAGCACGATAACTCTACATAAGATAACGGTCTTGAGCCGAATGTGGATTAACACATCATGTATTGAGGGAGTAACTATTTATATTGCATTATCTCAATTTCAGCTCAATGAGACTCTCTGTGAATGCTTTATAGACGTCATGTCCTCTAAATTTGTATATTCATTTAAGATAATTCAATTATACAACTCTACTGTAAAATATCAAGCTAAAATTAAGCGCGATAGTTTTTACCATCTAATTCATATGGCTCAGAGATTGTTTTAATACGTTCCATTATTCGACTAGCTTTCGTTATTTCTGAACCTTGTCGTGTTTTGCTCAAATGAAATTCTAACTCTTCAAAGTTAAAATTCGAACTAAAGAATGTCGGTAATTTATGGACCATTCTATAATGCAATAATGGACCCAATATTTCATCACGAACCCATGGTGTCAGTTCTTCCGCACCTATATCATCTAGCATCAACACTTTAGCTTCACGTGCCGCTTCAAATCGACTACTGAATGATCCGTCATTAAATCCATTTTTAAGCACTCTAATAAATTCAGGCAAATATATAATTGTAGAAGGTTGCTTTTTGACTTTTAGCTGATTTGAAATTGCACCTAATATATACGATTTACCCGTTCCGAATGGACCATGAATATATAGTCCTTTAACTTCATCACCAGCTACAATTTTATTACAGATATCCATAGCCTTCTTAATAATTTGCATACGAGATTCATTATCGATATATATATCTTTGATCGTCGCTTTCAACGTTTCTTCTGGCATTTGGAATGATGTCACTAAACTTGATTCAAATCTTTGTTCATCGTATTCGATTTTGTTCGGACATGGTAAGTACCTTGTTTTGATGTGGTCATTCTCAATGTATAGTTCAGGTACATGACCTTTCACAAAGTTGATACAAGTGCCATAACTCCCACATTTCTCACAACATTTCGATTGATCTTTATATGCTTGTAATTGATCTAAATCTCTATCAATCATTTCGTTCGTTAATTCAGATTGATGTTCTTCTAAAAATGCCTTTACTTCATTATGAGACAATGTATCTTTTTTAATTTTTTCTAATCGTTTTTGAAAATCTTTATTTTGTTTCAAATGTTGTCCAAGTGGTTCCATTATTGATCACCTTCTTTCCAAAAAGCTTCCATTTCTTTTTGAAGCGCTTGTTTTCTTTTTTCAAACGCAGCATCAGATTCATGATCATTTTGTTTCTCTTCTTTAGTTGATTCAGAAGATTTTTGTTTTAATAACCATTCTGGTGTCTTTTCAATTGATTTTAATTTATAAGGGTTATTTGCATTACTTTTACGTTCTTTTTTCTTCTCTGCTTTTTGTTTATCGAGATTTTTAACGTAATGATAAGCTTCTTCAGCTGAAGATAATTTAAGCTTTTTCCAATTCGAAGCAATTTCTTCAATATATGCTTTCGGTAATTGCATATTATTTTTAAACATTACATACTCTAACAATATGTTAATTACACCATACGGTAATTTTTCGCGTGTAATAATATCTTCAACAGTTCTCTTTTGTGATATTGTCGGTTCAGACTGCGTAAATGATGATAACACGTCTATTGGACTTGTCGTATCCAACAGTTCAAACCAAGACAATAAAGAGTTCACTTCACTGTTTTCAGCATGCGCATTTGTTTTAGGCTTTTCATTTTTTAAATCTAATGTTGGTAGTTCACCTTCATGCTCAATTTGATAAATTGTACGTGCATGTTTTCTTAAATCTTGTAATGAAATCGTTTGGTTTTCTGTAATGGATTTTAAAATAATAGACTTCATTTCAACTGGTGTAATACCATATAACGTAGCAATTTGTATGATGACTTCTTTCGTCTGTTTATTTAAAATCTCTTTAGAAATCAAATGATTACTCAACAATAATTCTAACATTTCAAAATCAAATTGAACGTCTGACAAATCGAGACCTTTACTTTTATATTCGGGTCGAATATTGATATCATCTTGTTGTTCAACATTCGTCAACTTTGGCACTTTAAATACATCAGTAAAGCTCTTGGTCACTTCATGAAAACCTTCTGTTGTCACACTGTCATCTTTATATCTATTTTTTAATCTAATATATCTCGACTTCCCAATTTGTTGATATAAAAATACAGATAATAAAGGATCATTAAAAAATTGTTCTGCTGTAGCAGGTTGCTCTAATTGATAAATAAATGATTGCGCTTCTTGATTCGTCTTAAAATATGTCTTCAGTAAGCCAATACCTTCTAACAAGTCTAAAGCATCTCTAAAGCTAGATAAATTTATTCTTAAATCATTCATAATTGTATAATGATTATACGCTTCTGTTTCATGATGATAATTAAACTGCGATAAATATAAATAAACACCAATTGCATCAGTTCCAATTAATGGCGTATATAAACTAACTAATATATCTTGATGTACATGTGTATAATTATAATTCGATTTAACATAGAAGCCATCACTTGGCTTGATACCACTAAAATATTCCGCCATTAATACTCACCTTACTTTCGGTCTTTCAATATGCCTTGCATAGACTTTAATAATTGATCGACATCTTTAAATTCTCTATATACTGATGCAAATCTTACATAAGATACTTGATCGACATCCATTAAATGTTCCATAACTTTTTCACCAATATCATTTGAAGATACTTCTGTGTTACCTTCAGATCTTAATTCTTTTTCAACTTGATTTGTAATTTCTTCTAATTTTTGATAAGCAACCGGTCTTTTTTCACAAGAACGTACTAAACCGTTTAATATTTTATCTCTATTAAATGTTTGTCTTGCGCCGTCTTTTTTTACGACGATTAAAGGTGTGAGCTCTACTCTTTCAAAAGTTGTGAAACGAAATCCACATGATTCACATTCTCTTCGTCTTCTAATTGCTACTAAATCATCCGCGTGTCTAGAGTCTACAACTTTGGAATTTTCATATTTACAGTTTGGACATCTCATTCGTTTCACCCCTCATATACTTATTACATAGGTTGATTATACAGTAGTTTGTTATTTTTTTAAACGCTCACTACTTTTCAAAATGCACTTATAGATACTTAACAGTATTATTATTCAATAAAAAAACGTAATGCGGTATTTAATTTACCACATTACGTTTTAAATGTACCTTATATCACTTATGAAATTTTTTGTTCTCTCACTTCTGAAAGTATTTGAGCAATTTGTTTTGCTAGTTCAACAACTCTCATTGAGTAACCCCATTCATTATCATACCAAGCAAGTACTTTCACTTTATTATCTGCAATGACCATTGTAGATTGTTCATCAACGATTGCTGAATGTGGATTCGTTTTGAAATCAATTGAAACAAGCGGCTCATCATTAACATCCATAATCCCTTTTAATGGTCCATTACTAGCTTGACGTAATGCTTCATTCACTTCTTCAACTGTTACATTTTGTTTTAAATCGACAACTAAATCTACAAGAGAAACATTAGAAGTTGGTACTCTTAATGCCATTCCATGCATTTTCCCTTCTAATTCAGGTAATACAAGTGACAATGCTTTTGCTGCACCTGTTGAAGTTGGAATGATACTATCCGTACAAGAACGTGCTCTTCTCAAATCTTTATGAGGATTATCTAAGTTCTTTTGGTCATTCGTAAATGCATGTACAGTTGTCATCAATCCATTTTCGATTCCAAATGTATCATTTAAAACTTTGACTACCGGGCTTAAACAATTCGTTGTACAAGATGCATTTGAAACAATATCAAAATCATTTAAATCAAGTGCATCATCATTTACACCTCTAACAATTGTTTGAACATGGCCACCTTTAGATGGTCCTGTTAAAATAACTTTCTTAGCGCCAGCGTCAATATGTGCAATAGCTTTATCTCCATGATTAAATTTACCAGTTGCTTCTATAACAATATCAATTCCTAAAGTTCCCCACGGTAATAATTTAGGATCTCTTTCAGATACAAGTAAAATTTTATGACCATCAATGATGATGCCATCTTCAACTGCTTTAATTTCTCCATCTAATTTGCCATGTGTAGAATCATACTTAATTAAATGAGCAATTGTTTCTGGTGGATATGAAGCATTAATAGCCACAATATTTAAATCATTTGATTTAAGTGCACCTCTTAAGACCATTCTTCCAATTCTTCCTAAACCATTAATTGCGATATTTTTCTTCATAGTCGAGAACCCCTTTTAATGTGATATACTATTTATTGCAATTAGTATATCACATTAAAAGTTTGTTGAAAACGTTTTCTATTATCTTTTTCTAAAATAATTTAAAAAAGTGGAAGAATAACAAATGCTATTCATCCACTTTCATTTTAAGCTTATTTAATTTTAAAGATTTAATGCCTTATTATTAAGTAAATCATCAATATTTTGATGTAAATCCTCTAAACTTCCATTGTTATCAATTATACAATCGGCTAATGCTTTCTTTTCATCTATTGGTATTTGTGATTGTATTCTTGCTTCCGCTTCTTCATCACTTAACTGATTACGTTCTTTAAGACGTTGTATTTGAGTTTCTTGATCTGTATAAACTAACCAAGTTTCATCGACTGTATTTTGCAATTTGTTCTCAAACAATAACGGAATATCCATTATGACATTTTTACCATGATTTAATGCCTCTTCTTTTTCTTTATCCATTATTGTTCTTACTATCGGGTGAATAATATTGTTTAGCTTTTCTCGCATTGTTGAATCTTTAAATACAATAGAACCAATATATTGTCTATTCATTTCACCATCTATAATTGCATCTTCTCCAAATACTTCTTTAACTTGTTGTAGACCAACGCTACCTTTTTCGACTGCTTTTCGACTAGCTACGTCGGCATCTACTATACAAAACCCTTTATCTTGTAAAATACGAGATACTGTAGACTTGCCGGTAGCAATACCTCCAGTTAAACCTATTACTTTCGCCATTTTTACACCTACTTTTGACAATTTGGACAATAGTGCGTGTTTCTTGTGGCAATGACTTTTTGTAATACTTGCCCGCCACATTGACCACACACTTTTTTACCATATATTCTATGCTTTTCTTGCATTGTCCCTTTTTCACCATCTGCATTGTAGTAATCAGATATACTTGAACCACCGTTATCGATACCTTCTTGTAACACGTTAACCACTTCATCAAAGACCGCTTTACGTTCTTTTGAAGTTAAGTCTTTCACAGGTCTCATCGGAAGAACGCCCGCTCTTAACAAAGCTTCACAAGCATAAATGTTACCGCAACCTGATATAACTGTATGGTCCAATATCGCGACTTTAATTGGTTTATTGATAAATTTATTTGACATCACTTTATTTAAGTAATGTTGGTAAGCTTCTTCAACAAACGGTTCTGGTGCAATTTTTAAGACTGAAGGATATTCACTTAAATCTTCCAATGCTCTTAATTCACCAAACCTTCTAATATCTGTGTATATAAGCTGTAATCCGTTATCTAATTCAAATATAACGTGCCAATGCTTCCTATGGTTATCAACTTCAATATGACTTAAATCTGGAACTGTAAAAAATGCCCCCGTCATACCGAAGTGACACATGATAACATTGCTATTTTCACCGTTATCAATTTCCATAAAAATATATTTACTTCTACGATAGACACTCATAATCTTGTAATGTTCAGTACGTTCTTTGAATACAGCTAATGAACTACCTTTTATAATTGTTTCTTTACCTGTCGATTTGCCCAATTCAACTTTTTCTGAAAAAGTTACATTTTGTATTGTGGCACCGACAATTTTAGGTTCTATCACTTTTTTAACACTTTCTACTTCTGGTAACTCAGGCATATATAATCTTCTTTCCTTTTATTATTTAGCATCATACCATGTTTGTCCTGAACTAGATTCTACACTTAATGGCACAGATAACTCGAGTGCATTATCCATGATGTCTTCTACAAACGGTTGAAATGCTTCTAATTCATCTTCTGGAACTTCAAATATTAATTCATCGTGTACTTGTAATAATAATTTAGCTTTAAAATCTTTATCTTTCATCTTATTCGCAAATTGTACCATTGCTAATTTAATAATATCCGCTGCACTACCTTGAATTGGTGTATTCATAGCTGTTCTCTCAGCAAAACTTCTTAAATTAAAGTTACGATTTGTGATGTCTGGTGTATATCTTCTTCTGTGAAGTAGCGTTTCTACATAACCTTTTTGTTTAGCATCTTGTACGATTGTATCCATATATTCTTTTACTTTAGGGAAACTGTCTAAGTAATCATCAATAAATTGCTTAGCAGCTTTTCTTGTAATACCTAAACTTTGACTTAAACCATAATCACTAATACCATACACAATACCAAAGTTAACTGCCTTTGCTTGTCTTCTCATATTTGAAGTTACTTCGTCTTTACTGACATTGAACACACGCATTGCAGTTGTCGTATGAATATCTTCATTAGCAGTAAAGGCTTCTTTCATATGCTCGTCACCAGTAATATCTGCTAATACACGTAATTCGATTTGAGAATAGTCAGCAGCAAAAATAACGTGATTTTCTTTACTTGGTCTAAATGCTTTTCTAATTTTTCTACCTTCTTCTAATCTTATAGGTATATTTTGTAGATTAGGATCTACAGAACTTAAACGACCCGTTTGAGCTAATGTTTGATTAAATCTTGTATGAATCTTACCTTCAGACGTAATCATTTTTTGCAATCCTTCAATATAAGTAGATTGAAGTTTAGCGAGTTGTCTATAGACTAATATATCTTCAATAATTGGATGTTCATTGCGCAGTTGTTCTAACACATCAACTGCAGTTGAGTATCCTGTCTTTGTCTTTTTAATAATTGGTAGTTTTAAATCTTCAAATAATACGACACCTAACTGTTTTGGTGAATTAATATTGAATTCCGAACCAGCATGATGATGAATTTGTTCAATCAATTTATCGATACGTACTTTCAAGTCTTCTTGCATTTCAACTAAAGTATCTTTATCAACCGTTATGCCGATATATTCCATTTCAGCTAATACACGTGCTAACGGTAATTCTAAATCATCGTGTAGACTTAATTGATCTTTTTCATCTAGTAATTCAGTCATTTTATCTTTTGTTTCATAAACTGCTGTTACCTTTTTAGCGATACTTTCAAAAAGCATATCTTCTTCTGGGACGTGCAACTTTTTACCTTTGCCATATATACTTTCATCATTCGGTACATAATAAATGCCAAATTCTGATACAACTGAGTATACATCATCAATTGTTCTAGAAGGATCTAAAATGTAACTCGCTAACATTGTATCGAACTGAATACCATTAATTTCAATACCTAATCTTTTACATAATATAATCGTTTTTTTAGCATCATAAGTTGCAAATGTTACTTGATCATTTTCAAGCCATTGTTGTAATTTTTTATGTTCTTTTAAAACATCAAGAGAAACAACATAAGTTTCGTCATTTGCATGAATCGCAAATCCAAGTATATCTGCTTTTAAATAATTAGCTTCGTTCGTTTCAAAATGAATAGCCGCTTCAGTTACATTATCAAAATCAAAGTCATCAATATCAGTTGAGTATTTAATCTCTCGGTCATCTGTTGCTTCAGCACTTGCATCCATTTGATCAAGCAATTGTTTGAATTCTAATGTCTTAAATAACTTTATCTTCTCGTCATTACTTTGTTCTGTAAGTTTCAAGTCATCAATTGTGACTTCAATAGGAGACTCACGATTAATCGTAGCTAGCTCTTTACTTAACTTAGCATTGTCTTCGTTATCTATTAATTTTTCTTTCATTTTTGATTTCTTTAACTCATCAATATTTTCATAAACACCTTCTACAGTCTCAAACTGTTTCAGTAATTTAATCGCTGTCTTCTCACCAATTCCAGGCACACCTGGTATATTATCTGACTTATCACCCATAAGCCCTTTCATATCAATAATTTGGTTAGGTACTAAACCATCATATTTTTCAGCGATAAATTCAGGTGTGTAATGATCAATATCTGTTACACCTTTTTTTGTATAATAAATCGTTACATTTTCACTTGCTAGCTGAGTTAAATCTCGATCACCCGTAATAATGATCGTCTTAATATTTTTCTCATCCGCTTCACGAGATAATGTACCGATAATATCATCCGCTTCATAATTTTCTAATTCATAATGTTTAATATGATAACTTTCCACAAGTTGACGGATATATGGTAATTGGCTTCTTAATTCATCCGGCGTCTTCTCACGACCACCTTTATATTCACTGTACATATTATTTCTGAAAGTTGTTTTTCCAGCATCAAAAGCAACCATAAAATGAGTTGGCTCTTCTTCTTTAATTATTTTATCTAAAATCATCGTAAAACCATATATAGCATTAGTATAAACGCCAGCTTTATTTGTTAATAAAGGCAAAGCAAAAAATGCTCTAAATGATAAACTATTACCATCAATCAGTACCAATTTTTCCACAATAAGATACCTCCATCTTTATATTGATTATATTTTATCATATCTCACAATATAATAAGATTGTTTCGCATAAATAAAAAAAGCGAAATACACAATGTATTTCGCATAATCATCAAAATGAAGGGGTCTATGTTTATTCTATCTGTTCATGATTAATTCAATATGAATAAATTGTAAAGATTGTATGAAGATTACTTATTAAAGAGTTTCACAATAAAGTTAGATCCTTTTCCAACTTCTGATTCAACTTTGATTTGTCCATTATGCGCTTCTACAATATGTTTCGTAATGGATAAACCAAGTCCTGTTCCTCCTGAATCTCTACTACGCGCTTTATCTACACGATAAAATCTTTCAAAAATTCGTTTTTGTTCATCTTTAGATATACCTATACCATTATCTTTCACAGAAATGATTTGACCATCATCTACTTCTTTAATGGTTATAATAACTTCACTAGATTTCGGTGAATAACTAATGGCGTTCGTTAATAAATTAATCAACACCTGTGTTAATTTATCTTTGTCACCATATCCATACACTTCTTTATCGATATGATTTGTAATGTGTATGTCTTTTTTAGAAGCAACATTTGATACTGTATTAATCGAATGTTCGCCAATTTCTGTTAAAGATATTTGTTCTTTCGGTATCTCGCTATTTTGTTCGATTTTTGATAACTCGAGTAAATCTTGAACAAGTGATTGAATTCGATTAGATTCATCTAACATAATATTTAAGAACATATCTAACGATTCGGGATTATTTTTAGCACCATCTAATAATGTTTCCGCAAATCCTTTTATCGATGTAATTGGTGTTCTTAATTCATGAGATACATTAGCCACAAAATCTTTTCGCATATGTTCTAATTTCTTCAACTTCGTTATATCATGCATAACGACAACTAAACCTAATAGATTTCGTTTTTTTCGGGATAATACTGGAATAACTGAAACTTCAAAGAACTTATTATGAACATCATTGATATACATTTCGACTTGTTCAAACATAGGTTTTTCTAATTTTAACGCTTCGTTCATCATCTGTATAATCTCAACATTAGGCATTGCTTCTTTAAATAACTGTCCTTCTGAATGACTGTTTCTATCAAATAAGTCATGATACGTCTTGTTTGCGATGACAATATAACCTTCTCTATCTAACATTAAAATTGCACTTGGAATATTCTCTAAAGTCGTTTCCAATCGATTACGTTGCAATTTCTGTTCATTATTTAAATTATCTAATGTTCTAGCAAGTTCATTCGTATTAACAAAGAGTTCTTTCGTTTCTTTCACATTACTTTCTGGCACTCTAACACGATATTTACCAGAAGCCAATAATTTAGTAGCGTATGTCACTTCTTTAATTGGATGAATATAAGAAGTGTTAATATATCGAACGACAAAATAAATTAAAGGTAATGTAAAACATAAGACTAACAATAAATATTTCCAAATATCTTTTTGAATAATCGCTATCGTATCTGTATGTTTTGCAATGACAACTGTATAATCACCATACGTTCTTGCATACATGACTTCAGATTCTGACTTGTCTACTGCAAAATATTCATCAAAAGCTTTTGCATCAGATATAGCTTGCTTTTTATTTTGATTAAATATATTTGTATCTTTTTCACTTGAACGATATAACACTCGTCCATCTTTTTGCAGTAAAATATCTTGATCAAAGACACTTAAAATATCTTTAAGATTTTCAGGATTATTTTTTGCAATATCGTAAACTTTTTTGGATTCAGTCTTTAATAATTTTTGCTGTTGTTTAGAAATTAAATCGTAACTAGAATTATGAAGGAAAAACCCTAATATAAGAAAACTTACAACAGTAACCGTTGTAAGTATAATTAGTAATTTATTATAGAACTTAATCATTATTCTTTGGTCTTTCTAACTTATAGCCTAAACCTCTCACCGTTTTAATGAATTGAGGTTGTTTAGGATTTTCTTCAAGTTTATCCCTCAAATGACTAATGTGCACATCGACTATTCTAGAGTCTCCAGCAAATTCATAATTCCAAACTGAATTCAACATATGTTCTCTAGTTATCACACGACCTTGTCTCTCAATAAGGTAAAGTAAAAGTTCGAATTCTTTTGGTGTCAATTCTAATAACTCATCATTTCTATACACTTCAAAGAAGTCAGGTCTAATTCTAATTGCACCTAGAATAATATCTTCATCATCATCTATGTTTTTATTTTCAACTTGCCCAACGCGTCTTAATATAGCTTTAACACGTGCTACAACTTCACGAGGTGAAAATGGTTTAGTCATATAATCATCTGCACCTAATTCTAGACCTAATACTCTATCAAATTCATCGTCTTTAGCTGTAAGCATAAGAATGGGAACTTGGTTTTTATCTGATCGAATCGTTTTACAAACTTCAATTCCATCTTTCTCAGGTAACATTACATCTAATACTACTAAATCTGGTTTCTCTTCATTAACTTTCTCTAACGCTTGAACTCCATCATAAGCTACAATTACTTGGTAACCAGCTTGTTCTATATTATATTTAAGCAATGTAACGATAGATTGCTCATCGTCTACTACCAATACTTTTTGTGACATTCAAGGTCCTCCTTAAGCGATTTAATATAATTATAACTTAAATTATTAAAAAAATAATGGTTATTTAGAGAACTTTACAAAAAGTTAACACTAGCTAAATAAAACAGACGCATTCAAAGCAGAATGCGCCTTTTAACTGTTATTTTATTGTAAAATATTCTTTACTGCTTCAACAGATTGAGCAGATTCATCAAGTAATTGCTTTTCTTCGTCAGTTAAGTCTAACTCAATGACTTTTTCAATACCTTTAGCACCTAATACAGTTGGTACACCTAAATAGATGTCTTGATAACCATATTCACCTTCTAAATAAGCAATTGAAGGTAATACTCTCTTTTGATCTTTCAATATTGCTTCTGTCATTTCAATTAAAGCTGCTCCTGGTGCATAGTATGCCGAACCGTTACCAAGTAAATTAACGATTTCAGCTCCACCTTTTCTTGTTCTATCAACAATTTCAGCAATTTTTTCTTCAGATAATAACTTTTCTAAAGGTACGCCACCAGCTGCTGAGTATCTAATAAGTGGAACCATTGTATCTCCATGACCACCTAATACAAATCCTGTTACATCTTTAACAGAAAGGTCTAATGCTTCTGCAACAAATGTTCTAAATCTAGCAGTGTCTAATACGCCAGATTGACCAATTACGCGCTCTTTCGGAAATCCTGATTCTTTATACACTGTATAAGTCATAGCGTCTACAGGGTTTGTTAAGACTAAGATAACGCAATTAGGTGAGTATTTAACAATTTCTTTCGTTACAGATTTCATAACATTTTGATTCGTTTGTACTAAATCATCACGTGACATACCAGGCTTTCTTGCAATACCCGCTGTAATAATGACGACATCTGAATCTTTTGTATCTTCATAATTAGCAGTACCCGTTACTTTTGAATCAAAGCCTAATACCGGTGCGCTTTCTGCAATATCTAACGCTTTCCCTTTTGTTGGGTTTTCAGATTGAGGCATATCAACAAGTACAATATCACCTAACTCTTTTTGGGCTGCTATAAATGCAGCTGTAGCGCCAGTAAATCCTGCTCCAATAATTGAAATTTTCTTTCTTGCCATGTTGTTCATCTCCTTATAATAAAAGGAAGGTTAATAAATAACCTTCCTCAAATAACAATCTATTATGGTAAATTTTTAATTAATTCATCAGCGAATTCTGAAGATTTAACTTCAGTTGCGCCATCCATTAAACGAGCAAAGTCATATGTTACTACTTTAGAAGCAATTGTAGCTTCAACAGATTGTGTTACTTTGTCAGCAGCTTCTTGCCAACCTAAGTGTTCTAACATTAATACACCACTTAATAATACTGATGAAGGGTTAACTTTATCTAAACCAGCATATTTAGGAGCTGTACCGTGTGTCGCTTCGAAAATTGCATGTCCTGTTTCGTAGTTAATGTTTGCACCTGGTGCAATACCAATACCACCAACTTGAGCTGCTAATGCATCTGAAATGTAGTCACCGTTTAAGTTCATTGTAGCTACTACATCAAATTCAGCAGGACGCGTTAAAATTTGTTGTAAGAAGATATCAGCGATAGAGTCTTTGATAATTAATTTACCTTCAGCCTCTGCATCTGATTGTGCTTTATTAGCAGCATCTTTACCTTCTTCTTCAACAATTTTATCGTATTGTTGCCAAGTGAATACGCGATCTCCGAATTCACGTTCAGCTAAATCGTAACCCCATTTTTTGAAAGCACCTTCAGTGAATTTCATAATGTTACCTTTATGAACTAACGTAACATTTCTACGATTATTATCGAATGCATAGTTAATTGCTGCTCTTACTAATCTTTCAGTACCTTCTTTAGATACTGGTTTAATACCGATACCTGAAGTTTCAGGGAATCTAATATTTTTAGCACCCATTTCATTTTGTAAGAAGTCTATAACTTTTTTAGCTTCATCTGAGCCTTCTTGGAATTCAATACCAGCATAAATATCTTCAGTATTTTCACGGAAGATAACCATATCTGTATCTTCAGGACGTTTAACAGGTGAAGGAACACCTTTGAACCAACGTACTGGACGTAGACAAGTGAATAAATCTAACTCTTGACGTAAAGCAACGTTTAATGAACGAATTCCGCCACCGATTGGTGTAGTTAATGGACCTTTAATAGCGATTAAATATTCTTTAATCGTTTCTAAAGTTTCGTTTGGTAACCATTCACCAGTTTCATCGAATGCTTTTTGACCTGCTAATACTTCTTTCCATTCGATTTTCTTTTCGCCATTATATGCTTTTTCTACAGCTGCATCTAATACTCTACTTGCTGCATTCCAGATATCTGGTCCGATTCCATCCCCAATAATAAATGGGATAACTGGATTATTTGGAACATTTAAAACGCCTTGATTTGTTGTAATTTTTTCTGCTGTCATTATATGATTCCTCCATTAAATTTGTTAGTTATATTATATTCATTAAATTAACGATTTTCAATTGGTTCATATTTACGATCACGTTCACCAGTATATTCAGCTCTTGGTCTCATAATTCTATTTGTTCTATATTGTTCAAGAATATGTGCTGTCCAACCTGACATACGGCTAATCGCAAAAATTGGTGTGAATAAGTCGTGATCAATACCCATGCTGTGATATACAGTTGCACTGAAGAAGTCAACGTTAGGTAATAATCCCTTTTCTTCTTTCATAATTTCAGCAATTCTTAAAGAAATTTCAAACAGTTCTTTTTGACCTGATTCATCTGTAATACGACGACTCATTTCTTTTAAGTACTTCGCTCTAGGATCACCATTTTTATAAACTCTGTGTCCGAAGCCCATAATTTTTTCTTTGTTTGCGATTTTTTCTTTAATGTAATCATCAGTTTTGTCGACAGTACCAATTTCAGTTAACATTTTCATAACTTGTTCGTTAGCACCACCATGTAATGGGCCTTTCAATGCGCCAGCTGCTGCTGTCACACCTGAATACATATCAGATAATGTCGAAACCGCTACACGTGCTGTAAATGTTGAAGCATTGAATTCATGGTCAGCATGTAAAATTAATGCTTTGTTAAAACCTTCTACTTCAACATCAGTTGGAACTTCACCTCTTAACATATATAAGAAGTTTGCTGCATATGTTAAATCTTTTTTAGGTTTTACAACTTCTTTACCTTGTCTTACACGAGAAAATGCTGCAACTAACGATGCAACTTTTGCTTGAATTCTAATTGCACGTTCATAGTTCATTTCTTCATCAAATTTTTCAGCATCTGGATCGAAATGCGCTAAATAAGATAATGAAGTACGTAATCCAGTCATTGGATGAACTTTATCAGTCGCATAATCTTCAAAATGTGTATACATTCTAGGGTTTAGAGTCATATATCCTAGTAGTTTCTCATTTAGTTCAGCTAATTCCTCTTTGTTTGGTAATCTTAAATTCCATAGTAAAAACATAACTTCTTCGAATAAAGCATTTTCAGTTAAATCATCTATTTCATAACCTGCATAAGTTAATTGATTATCTATGATTGAACTAATTTGAGTTTCAGAAGCAATGATGCCCTCTAACCCTTTTGCTACTTGTGCCATAATAATATCCCCCTTACTAAATAATTGCCCATATATGTAATGGCTTTCATCTATCATTATATATAATTTCTTGAGTTTTGTGAATGCGAAGGACTTTTAAACTTTAAATTCTTTAGTAATTTTAGATGAATAAAAATAAACAGTTGTAATTTTATAATTTTTATAATATTGCTATAGTAAATTAAATATATCCCGAAAACGTGAACACAAAAGGATTTACGAGTGAGTAATACCCTATCATTTTTATCAGAATACGTCATTTCGTCGTTCATCCATTCATTTTTATTATTATATATGATAAAAATAATAAATCATGTTAACAGGTATCAAACAGTTGTTAAACATTCATTTTTTAATTGCTATTTTCTTACAGTAAGCGCATAATAATAACATAAAAGTTTGTATATGAAAGAGGGATAAATTTTATATGGCTAACAATTTACAAAGGGAGTTAAGCAATAGGCATGTACAACTTATTGCGATAGGTGGTGCTATAGGTACAGGCTTATTCTTAGGTGCTGGTGAAACAATCAGTTCAGCAGGCCCTTCAATACTACTGACCTATATTATAATAGGTTTAATTTTATTTCTGTTTATGAGAGCTTTAGGGGAAATATTACTCTCAAACACTGATTTTCATTCTTTTGCAGATGTCACACATACATATATCGGCCCATTCGCGGGATATATAACAGGATGGACTTACTGGTTCTGTTGGATTGTCACTGGTATGGCTGAAGTAACTGCAGTAGCAAAATACATAAGTTTTTGGTTTCCTGACATACCAACATGGATTACAGCATTATTTACAATACTCATATTAATGACAATGAATTTAATGACTGCTAAACTATTTGGTGAATTAGAGTTCTGGTTCTCTATTATTAAAATAACAACGATCGTAGCATTAATCGTTGTCGGTATTATCATGATCGTAATGGCATATGAAACACCATACGGTACAGCTTCACTAACACATATTTGGGATCATAATGGTATTTTCCCAAATGGTATGAATGGTTTCTTCTTATCATTCCAAATGGCAGCATTCTCATTTGTAGGTATTGAATTAATCGGTGTTACAGCTGGTGAAACGAAAGATCCACATAAGACGATACCAAGAGCGATAAATAGTGTTCCAGTTAGAATTATGCTTTTCTATGTAGGTTCACTTATTATCATCATGTCAATTACACCTTGGGACAAAATCGACCCTGCCGAAAGTCCATTCGTAAAATTATTTGGACTGATTGGTATTCCAATCGCAGCAGCAATTATCAACTTTGTTGTTTTAACAGCTGCAGCTTCATCTTGTAATAGTGGTATTTTCTCAAATAGTAGAATGCTTTATGGATTATCACAAAATGGACAAGCAAATAAAAGTTTTGGTCAAACAAATAAAACTGGTGTCCCTTATAAAGCAACACTATTTAGTTGTTTCTTATTAATGATCTCAGTACTTTTAAATTACGTAATTAAAGACGCTGGTGAAGTATTTAAATATGTAACATCAGTTTCAACTGTTCTTTTCTTAGTAGTATGGTCATTAATTATTATTGCTTATATTAGATATCGTAAAATATCACCAGAATTAAACAAAGCTTCTGATTTCAAATTACCTGGTGGTGTTCCAGTAGCATGGATTACATTAATATTCTTTATTTTCGTATTCGTGTTATTGATGACTAATAAAGTGACATTAATCGCTATATTAATTACACCAATTTGGTTTATCATTTTGACATTCATGTACTTTAATCAAAAACGTAAAGTATTTAAATAAAGTAAATTAAAAACATCTCATTTTCTTGAGCAAATCAGAAAATGAGATGTTTTTTTGTAGCCTTATTTAGTAGTCATATATAGGAACCAGTATTTGCACTTTTGACCAGGACTGCTAATAACGGCATATACATTCATAAAATCAAAAAAGAGACTAGGATATCATATCCCAATCTCTATCTCACATATATTATAATACGTTAGCATATCCTTCGAACACTTTGTGTTGTTTTGGATCTAATGTAATTAATGTACCATCTGCTATTTTTTCGCGAGCGCCTTCTACACCTACGATAGTTGCTACGCCTAAGTTAAGGCCTACAACTGCAGCGTGTGAAGTTAATCCGCCTTCTTCTGTTACAATTCCTTTAGCATTTTCTAAATATGGAACCATATCAGCATCTGTTGATTGTGTAATTACAATTGACTCACTTAAATCTTTTCCTTTTAAGTCGTCAGCAGTATTTGCTACTACAGCTTTACCTACTGTTGAATGATGACCGATTCCTTGACCTTTAGCCAATTCGTCACCTACTAAATGAATCTTCATTAAGTTAGTTGTACCTGTTTCACCTGTTGGTACACCTGCAGTAATAATGATTAAATCACCATTATCAACTAAACCTGTGTTAACAGCTGTTGATACAGCATTATTTAATAATTCATCAGTTGTTTGTTTACCTTTTTTCACAACTGGTAATACGCCCCATACTAATGTCATATGACGAGCAGTTGTTTCATTAGGTGTAACTGCAATAATGTGTGAATGTGGTCTATATTTAGAAATTGTTTGCGCTGTAGCTCCACTTTCAGTTGCTGCTACGATTGATTCAACGTTTAAGTTTAAAGCTGTATGTGCAACTGATACACCGATTGCATTAACTAAATTCGTATCGATCATTTTTGAACGATCAGATAATAATTTTTTGTAATCTTGAGCTTCTTCAGCAGCTACTGCAATATTTTGCATTGTACGTACTGCTTCTTCAGGATATAATCCCGCTGCAGTTTCACCAGATAACATGACTGCATCTGTACCATCGTAAATAGCGTTCGCTACGTCACTGGCTTCTGCTCTTGTACAACGTGGGTTTCTTTGCATTGAATCTAACATTTGTGTTGCTGTAATAACTGGTTTACCTAATTTATTACATTTTTGGATTAATTGTTTTTGTACCATTGGAACTGCTTCTGGTAAAATTTCAACACCCATATCACCACGAGCAACCATTAAACCATCTGAAACTTGAAGAATTTCATCGATATTTTCAATACCTTCTTCATTTTCAATTTTAGGAATAATTTTAATAAAATTATTTTCTTTTTCTTCTAAAATTGCACGAATATCTAATACATCTGATGGACGTCTTACGAAACTAGCTGCGATAAAGTCTACACCTTGTTCGATACCGAAGCGGATATCACTAGCGTCTTTATCCGTAATACCTGGAAGGTTTACTTTAACACCTGGTAAGTTAACACCTTTTTTATTTTTTAATTCGCCAGTATTTTGAACGTCACAGTGAACTTCACCTTTAGCGATATCAATAGATTTAACTGTAAGCTCAATTAAACCATCATCAAGTAGAATTGTTGATCCAACTTCTACATCTTCTGCTAATTTTTCGTAAGTAACTGAGAACGCTTCAGGCGTACCTTCTACTTCAGTTGTTTTAACTGTTACTTCACTACCTTTAGTAAGTTCAATTAAACCATCTTTCATGTTATGTGTTCTAATTTCAGGACCTTTAGTATCTAATAAGATACCAATATTTTTATTTAATTTAGAACTTACTTTTCTAATTGTATCTATACGACCTTTATGTTCTTCATGACTTCCGTGTGAGAAGTTCAATCTAGCAACGTTCATGCCTGCAAGCATTAATTTTTCTAACATTTCTTCTGATTCTGATGCTGGACCTATCGTACATACAATTTTTGTCTTTCTCATATTAAAATGACCTCCGTAGTTTTTCTTTTTTTATATAGATAATTGATGTGCTAAATTATACATTTTCTTGTCGATGTTGTGTTCTGCTTGGAATATTTCATCAAAATGCGTACATGTTAATTCATTTTGTTGGATTCCAACTGCTTTAGCACTATCACCTTGCATAAGTAATTCAACTGCATAACCGCCTAAACGAGAAGCAAGTACTCTATCCATTCCAGTAGGTGTACCACCTCTTTGAATGTGGCCTAAACATGAAACGCGTGTATCAATGTTAATAAATTTCTTTAATTCTTCCCCACATTGATGACCAGTCATGACACCTTCAGCACAAATAATGATAGAATGTTTTTTCCCTCTATCCATACCATGTTGAATTTTTTCAGCGATTTCTTCAATGTCTGATTTAACTTCTGGAATTAAAATTGTTTCCGCTCCAGCTGCTAATCCTGACCATAGCGCTAAATCACCAGCGTCTCTTCCCATTACTTCAATAATAAAAGTACGTTCATGACTTGATGCTGTATCTCTTATTTTATCGACAGCATCAATGATTGTGTTAAGTGCTGTATCAAAACCAATTGTAAAGTCTGTACCATTAATATCGTTATCGATAGTACCGGGTACACCGATAGTTTTAAGATTTTTAGCTTCTTCGCTTAATCTTTGTGCACCTCTATAACTTCCATCTCCACCGATAACAACTAATCCTTCTATACCTCTTTTTTCAAGGTTTTCAATTGCTTTCGCACGCACTTCTTTTTCTTTAAATTCTGGACATCTAGCAGAATAAAGGAATGTACCACCTCTTTGAATCATGTCACCAACTGAACCTAATTCAAGTTTTTTGATATTATCATTTATTAAGCCTAAGTAACCTTGGTATACACCATAAACTTCAATATCATGATAAATAGCTTTACGAACAACTGCACGAATTGCTGCGTTCATCCCTGGTGAATCTCCACCGCTCGTTAAAACCGCAATTTTTTTCATAAATATACAGACCTCTCTTGTTATATGATTGTTAATTTAAAAATAACACAAATATTGGCTTGATTCCATTAAAACTACTGTTATTTAAATATGTAAACGTCTTCTTAAAAAAAGATTCCAACTTTTGTAATTTTTCAAAAGTTGGAATCGCTTAATTTTAATTCAATTATGCACATATACATAAATTTATGAAAAGAAATTATATCAGTATAAATGATTACTTGTCATTTTAAATATCCTAATCGATATAACTTCCTATATTACGATACTTATTAAAACGATCTTCAACTAAACTTTCTGCATTTAATGTTCTTAAGTCTGAAAGATGTTTTTCAATTGATGTCTTTATAAGTGATGCTTGTGATTCTAGATGTTTATGAGCACCACCAAATGGTTCTTTAACAACTTCATCTACAACATCTAAATCAAATAAGTCAGGTGCTGTAATTTTCATTGTTTCAGCTGCCATTTGAGCAAGCCCAGAATCTTTCCATAACAATGCTGCTGCACCTTCTGGAGAAATAACTGAATAAGTACTATTCTCTAACATAAGTAGACGATTGGTTACGCCTAATCCAAGTGCGCCACCACTTCCGCCTTCACCAATAACTATAGAAATAACAGGTACTGTTAAAGATGCCATTTCGACTAAGTTTTTAGCAATAGATTCACTTTGTCCACGTTCTTCTGCAGCTTTACCTGGGTATGCGCCTTTCGTATCAATGAACGTAATGATCGGTCTATTAAACTTTTCAGCCTGCTTCATTAAACGCAATGCTTTACGATATCCCTCAGGATGTGCCATACCAAAGTTTCTATAAATATTATCTTTAGTGTCTTTACCTCTTTGATGACCTATAACAGTCACAGGTAAGCCATTAAAGTAAGCCAATCCACCTATTAATGCTGGATCATCACGGAAAGTACGATCACCGTGAAGTTCGATAAAATCATCAAATATGTAAGGGATATAATCTAAAGTTGTAGGTCTTTCTTGTAATCTCGCAACTTGTACTCTATCCCAAGGCTTTAAATTATTATAAATGTGTTCAGTTTCTTTTGTTAAAGTGGCTTCCAATATTTCTATTTCATCTGTTAAGTCTACACCATGTTTTTCTTGATAAGATTGTAGAGATGCTATTTTTTCTTTAATTTCTTCTAAAGGTTTTTCAAATTCAAGCATTGTCTTTCACCTCGTTATGATGCATCTTAAGCACAGTACTTAAAGTTTTATACATATCTTTTCGATGTACAACTTTATCTAATTGGCCATGTTCTAGTAAAAATTCTGCAGTTTGGAAATCGTCAGGTAGTTTTTCACTTATCGTTTGTTCAATGATTCTTCTACCAGCAAATCCAATTAAAGCTTTCGGTTCTGCAAAGTTCAAATCACCTACTGAAGCAAAGCTTGCTGAAACGCCTCCAGTTGTAGGGTGTGTCATGTATGAAATGAATAGTAAGCCTTTATCACTATGACGTTTAATGGATACACTTGTCTTTGCCATTTGCATAAGTGAGATGATGCCTTCTTGCATTCTTGCACCACCACTTGCTGTGAACAATACAAATGGTAAATTGTGATCTGCACAATAATCGACAATTCTACAAATTTTCTCTCCTACTACTGCACCCATACTACCCATTCTAAATCTTGAATCCATAACACAAATACCATAAGGAATACCGTCAATTGACGTTACACCAGTAACGACTGCATCATTTAAACCAGTGCTTTTTCTATCTTTTTCTAATTTTTCTTCATATCCAGGAAATTCTAATGGGTTTGAAGCAGTCATACCAACATCAAACTCTTTAAATGCATCTTCATCACTCACAGCTCTAATTCTATCGTGAGCAGTTAATGCAATATGATGATCACAGTTAAAACAGACATTTAAGTTTTGAACGAGCTCTTTTGTATACATGATTTTTTTACATTTAGGGCATTTAGTCATGATACCTTCAGGCACGTCATTATCTTTACTGTTTTGAACAGTTACATATTTTTTCTTTTTCTGGCTTCGATTGAACAAGTCTTTAAACATGTCACTATCCCCCTGATTTTATTTACAATTGTCTCTTTCAAATCTATCACTATATTGAGAGAGTAGCTTCCAAATCATATACATAATTTGATTATTATTATTTGAAACAAGTTCTTCTTTTGAATTTGTTTCAATGTTATTGTGTTCTTCACAGAAATTTTCAATCATCCATTTTAATTCATTGATTTCATCTAGTTGTGATTCATTATGAATTAAGAACCTTCCGATTAAATCAAAAAGCTGGTGTTGGTACATATCACTTAAGAATGTACCTTCACCTCTTCTAGTATGTATCACCCCTAAAAGTTCTAATGCTCTTAGGGCTTCTCTGATACTTGAACGTCCAACATTTAAGGTTTCACTTAAAAATCTTTCGGAAGGCAATTTTTCACCCACTTGAATATTTTTTTCAACAATAATTGACTGAATTTGTTCGACAATCTTGATTAATCCTTTTTGCTTTTCTTTATCCAACGTGAGTCTCCTTCCAAAATTATGACAAGTCTGCTAATTCATATGTTCTACGTTCTATTTCATCAACATCAACTTCAATACGTGCTACACCTGATTCCATACCAGCTTTTGCTACTGCTTTCGCAACATATGGTGCAACTCTTGGATCGAATGGCCCAGGAATGACATAATCAGCGTTTAATTCTTCCTCTGAAACAAGGTTAGCAATTGCTTCTACTGCAGCTTGTTTCATTTCTTCATTTATATGAGTTGCACGAATATCTAATGCACCTCTAAAAATACCAGGAAATGCTAATACATTATTAATTTGGTTAGGGAAATCAGAACGTCCTGTACCAATAACTTTAGCACCCGCTTCTTTTGCTATATCTGGCATAATTTCAGGAACTGGGTTAGCCATAGCAAAGATAATTGGATCTTCAGCCATAGTTTCAACTAATTCTTTAGTTAATGCGCCTTCAACAGATACACCTACAAATACATCCGCATCTTTAATAACATCTGATAATTGACCTTCTGTTTTGTCTTTGTTTGTCCATTTCGCAACAAAGTCTTTAGTAGGATTCATACCATAAGGACGGTCTTCGTAAATCGCACCTCTAGAATCACACATAATCATATTTCTTACACCATAACTGTATAATAATTTAATAATTGCAATACCAGCTGCACCTGCACCGTTTAAAACAACTTTTATATCGGATAATTTTCTGTCAGTAATTTTCAATGCATTAATCAAACCAGCAACAGTTACGATCGCTGTACCATGCTGATCATCATGAAAGACAGGTATTTTAGTTTCTTTTTTTAGACGTTCTTCAATTTCAAAGCATCGAGGTGCTGAAATATCTTCTAAGTTAACGCCACCGTAGTTAGGTTCTAATAATTTAACAGTATTCACAATTTCATCAACGTCTGTCGTATTAAGTGCAATTGGTACACCATCTACACCAGCAAAGCTTTTGAATAAAACTGCTTTCCCTTCCATTACAGGTATACTTGCTTCAGGACCAATATCACCTAAACCTAATACAGCTGTTCCATCTGTAATTACAGCTACTGCATTTGATTTCATTGTATAGTCATATACTTTTCTTACGTCTTCATGTATATCTTTACATGGTTCCGCAACACCTGGAGAATAAGCAAGACTTAATTCCTCTTTATTAGTGACTTTAACTTTGGCATAAACGCCTAATTTACCTTGTTTTTCTTTATGCATATATAGTGCATCATCTCTTAATGACAAAATAATCATCCCTTCATTGTATGTATCTATCCCTTTATTATACATTAAATTTCTATATTTAAATTAAAAAATTCTTCATAGTGGTCAGACCACCATGAAGAATACTATAGCATAAATTATTTAATTAATAAAGCCTATAAAAGACGTACATTTTCATAACCGATTTTATGAATAAATTCTTCAAAATTACCATGATTTAAGTTTAAATAGCCAAGCATTTTTGAACTATAATCTTTATCATTAAAATACGTTACTTTAATATGACGATCGTGGTCATTTGTTATCCACTCTTCTAAATCTTCTACATTTCTTACGACGACTTCTTTTGTCGTATTAAATTTATGTTGTTTAAATGCTTCTAATGTATCTATTTGATTAATAATCATTTGTGTCTTACCATTTCTTTTTTCGAATTTGCCATTGATAATTACTGGGACATTGGTAATATCAGTTGTTTCAATTTGTTTATATGCATCAGGGAATATAACCCCCTCAACTTCATTTAATCCATCTATTAAATTGACGAACGCCATATTTTGACCTTTTTTAGTTCTAATTTTCCTAAGTGATGCAATCATTACGAGCATCGGTACTTTATTATGGTCTATTCTTAATGGATAAATCGATAAATATTGATGTTGATTGAATAATGAAATGATTGGATGCTCAGTTGCATAGAACCCTAAGTATTCTTTTTCATATTCACTTTTCATAAGATTAGGCATTTCGTCAACTTCTTTAAATTCTTTTTTTACATTCAAACCTAATTCTTTCAATAAATTATTAGAATCTCCGACAGACTCGCTACTTTCATAAACATCGTCAATAGACTGTAACAACGTCGCTCTAGTCTGACCAAAATCATCTAAAGCGCCAGCATATATAAGTGCTTGTATCAATTTCTTACTTTTAGCCTTACTTGGTAATCGATGTACAAGATCAAACATATCTTTATACGTTCCGTTTGTTTTTCTTTCATCAACAATCACTTTTACACTTTGATAACCAACGCTTTTAATTGCACCAAGTGATGTATATATACCTTTTTTAGTTGCTTTATAGAACCATTCACTATGATTAATGGACGGTGGATATATTTCCACACCAATTCTTTTAAGTTCCGTTACCATTTGTTCTGTCTTAACTTCATTACCAACTACATTAGAAAGAATCGCAGCGTAAAAGTATGTCGGATAATGTACTTTCAAATAAGTCATGATATACGCAATTTTACTATATGCAACTGCATGTGCTTTTGGATAACCATAGTCTGCAAACTTCAGTATTAAATCAAATATTTTTACAGCTGTTGATTCCTCGTAACCTCTTTCTAAGCTACCATTCACGAAATGTTTTCTTTCATTTTCTAACACTGCTCTGTTCTTCTTACTCATCGCACGTCTCAAAATATCCGCTTCACCATATGAGAATCCTGCGAACTTACTCGCAATTTGCATAATCTGTTCTTGATAAATAATAACGCCATATGTTGATTTCAATATATCTTTTAAATCTGGATGTAAATATTCTATCTCTGCATTTTGTCTACGTCTTTTAATATATGTTGGTATTTCTTCCATTGGTCCAGGTCTATATAGAGATGTAACTGCTACAATATCGAGAAAATGGTCAGGCTTTAACCTTTTTAATACACTTCTAACACCTTGAGATTCGAGTTGGAAAATACCTGTTGTTTCACCTTTAGACAATAGTTGAAAGACTTTAGGATCATCAAAAGGAATTTTTTCAATATCTACAATTTGATTTTCTTGATATTTCACTTGATTGACCACTTGTTGAATAATCGATAAATTTCTCAAACCAAGAAAGTCGATTTTCAATAGACCGATCTTTTCAGTTTCTGTCATCGTCCATTGCGTTAAGACACCTGTATCACCCATCATCGTAGGTACAAATTGGTGTAAAGACTGATCATTAATAATGATACCTGCTGCATGGGTCGATGTATGTCTCGGTAAACCTTCTAATTGTTTACTTAGTTGAAACCATTTTTCATGCAAATGATTCTGGTTAACAAATTGTTTAAACGCATCATCTTCAAATGCTTCGTTTAACGTAATACCTAATTTATGAGGAATTAATTTTGAAATGTAATTGAGTGTAGCATCATCAAACTGCAATATTCTACCTACATCTCTTGCTACTGCTCTCGCTTGAAGATGACCGTATGTTACAATCCCAGCAACACGATTATCACCGTATTTTTCTTGAACATATTGAATCACTTTATCACGCTTAGTATCTTGAAAGTCGATATCAATATCTGGCATCGTCACACGTTCTGGGTTTAAAAATCTTTCAAATAACAAATCAAATTCAATCGGATCGATAGTTGTAATATTTAAAATAAAACTAACTAGAGACCCACCAGATGAACCACGTCCAGGTCCAACTAATACATTTTGATCTTTCGCATAATTGATTAAGTCACTAACGATTAGGAAATAATCTGAATATCCCATTTTTACAATAATATCGTATTCGTATTGAAGTCTTTTTTCATATACTTCATTAAATTGTGGATACTTTGCTTTATTCATCATTAATAATTCCCAAAGATATTCATCACTTGATTGATTATCAGGCGTTTTATATTTTGGTAATAAATCTTGATGATACTCAATTTCGACCTGACATTTTTGAGCTATTTCATCTGTATTTTGTATGTACGCTTCATCTATATTAATTTGCGATATATCTTGTTTAGTTAAAAAATGATGATTTAAGTTTTGTTGAAAATCACTCATCGTTAATTTTTCATTATTTTTAATTGCGTGAAGTGCAATTAAACTATCACCATCATTTTCATTCAAATAAAGTGCAGACTTCATAAAGACTTTTTTATGATCCATATCAATCGTAGAATCATGAGAAATATATTTATCATTGTCATCAATTGTTATAGCTTGGAATAAATAATAGTTGGCTTCATTGATTTGTTTACCAATAATTATAAGACCTTCTGAATATGCATTTACCCATTCAATTGGTGCTGAAAATCGTTCTTTAATGGATATAGCAGACGATAACTTAATTAAATTATGATAGCCCGTTTTATTTTTAGCTAAGACCACACATTCAACTTGATTGAGTTGGTCATCTAAATAAATAGTTAATCCGATGATAGGTTTTATATTTTGTTTTATACATGCATCATAAAATTGTAAAGCACCGTGCAGAACATTTAAATCTGTAAGAGCAAGCGCTTGATAATTTTCATTTTTAGCTTTTTGAACAACATCTGGGATTCTAATACTTGAATTAAGCAAATCATATGATGAATGAATATTTAAATGACTTACCATGCGCTCACCTCCTATATTTCAGATTTAATATCTGCTGCTAATGCATCAAACTCTTCCCAACTATATACAGATGCACCTGAAGCATTTGGATGTCCTCCACCGTTATATTTAGCTGCGATATGATTAATTTTTATGCCTTTTGAACGAATTCTACATCTTATTTCTTTACCTTCATCGACAGCAAATACCCATGCTTTTAATCCTTTAATATCTGAAACAGTATTCACGAATAATGAAGCTTCATTAGGTTGCAAGTTGAATTGTTCAAGTATATCTTTCGTAATTTTAATTGAACAGAATCCCTCACCATCATATTTGAAATTCTGAAGAATATATCCTTGGAAGTGAAGTAAAGCTGGGTCTCTTTCACTCAATTGGTTAAGTAATTTAGTACGTTCAAATTCTTTCGTCATTAACTCTGCTGCAACTTCCATTGTATGTGTAGACGTATTATCAAATAAGAATCTACCTGTGTCACCAACGATGCCTAAATATAAGACTCTACTTGCTTTCTCACTTACATTTGAACCTTTTAAATTCCATGATTTATTTAAATCAAAGATAATTTCACTTGTAGATGATGCTTCTGTATTTACAAAATTAATATCACCATATGAGTCAACTGGAGGGTGATGGTCAATCTTAATTAATTCTTCACCAGTATTATAGCGACTATCATCTATACGTGGTGCGTTTGCTGTATCACAAACAATCACAAGTGCGCCATTATATGTGTCATCTGCAATTTCATCCAAATCTCCAATAAATGTTAGCGTTGGTTCTGGTTGACCGACTGCATATATATTTTTCTCTGGAAAAGCCTCTTGTAATATATATTTCAAGCCTAATTGAGAGCCGTATGCATCAGGGTCTGGTCTAACATGCCTATGTATGATAATTGTTTCATATTGCTTTATTTTATTTAATATTTCTTCCATTGTTATCCTTCTTTCTTTATATTTACTTATATTTTATTAATTGATATAATTCGACTTGGTAGGAGGAATCAAACATGTCATCTGAAATTATGTCTACACTAGTTGCTTTAGCAGTAACTGTTATGATTATTGCTTTAATATTTGCTATCTTAAATTTAGCACGTTCATTTAGAACGAAACGTGACGTTAGAAAAGCTTATCATAAAGCACGTTCAAGATTTTACTTTGGTATATTTATGATCGCATTTGCAGCAGACCAAGTATTGTTATTCCCAACATTAGTCACTTATATTATTGTTTTAGTATTATTATTCTTTGGTATTTTAAACGTATCTTATGGCTATAGAGCAAGTAAATACTTTAAAGGTAACTTACCTATCGAGAACAAAGCTTGGGAAGACTTCGAACAAAAAAAGCATCAATAATATTTTAAAAAGCGTTGTATCACATAACGCTTTTTTATTTTTCGAGAATTTGACACATCAGTAATGCTTTCGCAACAGTCGCACTACCGCTCACCATCGTAACTTCGAATTTAGCAAATATTCTACCGATATCTAATGTTGTAATTTTCACTTCTACATCGTCATCAATTTGAACAGTTTTTAAATAATAAATATCTATATGTTCAATCATGATTTCTGATTTTTTCATTTTTCTTATTTCATAACGCAACGCTTCTTCAATAACTGCAATATAGACGGATTTCGTTAACATACCGAATTGATTCGTTAATTGTGGAGATATATTCACCACAACATTACCATTGTCCATTGTGATTTGCTTTGCAATTTGGTCATGAATCGTTTCACCTATTTGTGGTTGTCTACTCATTAATTGCATCGTCTTTAATACATCTTCACGAGAAATAATTCCGATTAATACTTTAGAGGTTGATACAACAGGCAATAATTCAATCCCTTCCCAAATCATAAGATGGGCACAAGTTGCGATTGTCGTATTTAAATGCGCAATGATAGGTGATTTCGTCATCAATGTTCTGATACTTTTATCTTGTTCTTCGTTAACAATATCTTTACTCGTTAAAATACCTACAACTTTCATTTCGCTATCAACAACTGGAAAACGCGTATGAGATGTTTGTTGAGATAATTCATTCCAATCTCGCACTTTTTGTTTGTCATCTAAATAAGAAGTTGATTCAATAGGAATCATAATATCTTCAACCATTAAAATTTCTTTTTTAATCATTTGATCATATATAGCTCTATTAATAATATTGGCAACTAAAAATGTATCATAATTTGATAAAATAATCGGAAGTTCGTGTTCGTCAGCGTAGTTTATAATATCTTCATTCGCTTCAAAACCACCCGTAATTAAAACAGCAGAACCTCTTTTTAAAGCTTCCATTTGTACATCTGATCTATTACCAACAATCAGCAATGTATTTTTAGTTAAATATTTAACGACATCATTTAATTCCATTGCACCAATTGCAAATTTTGATAAAGTTTTATATAAGCCTTGTTTACCGCCCAATACTTGACCATCCACAATTTTAACAATTTCATTAAATGTTAAATTTTCAATTTGTTCTCTAGATTTTCTCTCAATTCTAACTGTCCCTACTCTATCAATAGATGCTACAAGCCCTTGATTATCCGCTTCTTTAATTGCACGATAGGCTGTACCTTCAGAGACGTTTAAATCTTTCGCTATCTGTCTGACAGAGATTTTATGTCCAACAGATAACGATTCAATATACTTAATAATTTGCTCATGTTTCGTCATGTTTATACCCTCTATCAAATTTTATGAATTACTTTCTATTATACATTTTTAATGTCTTAAATGATATCTTAAAAATTAAATAAAAGATTGAAACAACGCTTATTAAATTAAGTATTTTATACAGATTTACTTCTTAAACTTAAAAGCTGAGATGACAAAATCATCTCAGCTTACTAAACTTACTACCATATTCATTTATAATTCTACCGATTCACCAGGTTTTAAAATGTGAACTTCTGATTCCGTTACAGCTTTTTCAAAATCTTTAGGGTCTTGTTTAATAAAGTCAAATGTATCGTAATGAATAGGTACTACTTTTTTCGGCTTGATAAATTCATTAACTGCATAACTTGCATCATCAATGCCCATTGTAAAGTTGTCGCCTATCGGAATAAAGCACAAATCAACTGGGTGTCTATCTGCAATTAATTTCATATCGCTGAATAAACCAGTGTCACCTGTATGATAAATTGTACCCGCTTCAGTTTCTAATACAATTCCAGCTGGCATACCTAAATAGATGATTTCTCCATTTTCTTCTGTAAAGCTATTACTATGAAAGGCTTGCACATATTTTACTTTTCCAAAATTAAATTCAATATTCCCACCAATATTCATTGGATGTAAGTTTTCTAATCCGTGTTTATTAGATAAATAATCAATCGCTTCAGGTAACGCTATAACAGTTGCACCAGTTCTTTTTGCAATGCTAACAGTATCACCTAAATGATCGCCATGACCATGAGTTAATATAATATAATCTGCTTCTACTTCATCTGCCGTTAAATCTGATAATGGATTCCCTGTTATAAATGGATCCACAATCACTTTATGTCCTTTACTTTCAAAATAGATTACTGATTGTCCATGAAATGATACTTTCATGAATCTCCCTCCTCACATTGTCTTTTCCGTATATTATATACCCTAAATTTGAATTTATGAATCAAGAAGTCTAAAATAATGATGTAAGAAAGAGATTTGGGAGGAAGAATAATGGAACATAATGAAATTGCAACATTTTTAAAAGATAAAGGTGCGGACGCAGCATGGATTACAACGCCTTTAAACATCTTTTATTTAACAGGTTATTTATCTGAACCACATGAACGTCTATTTAGTTTATTAGTCACTAAAGATGGTGAAGAAACACTATTTTGTCCAAAAATGGAAGTAGAAGAAGCTAAAAATGCAGGCTTCACTGGAAACATCGTTGGATACATAGATACAGAATCACCATTCGATTTAATTGAACAACAATCTTATAAAACTTTCGCGATTGAATCAGAGCATTTATCAGTTAAAAGACTTCGTGAAATTGAAAAAGCATTTAATGTTGAAACAATTGTTGATATTGATCAAGTATTGAAAGATATTAGAAATGTAAAAACAAATGACGAGATTGAGTTGTTACAAGAAGCGGCTAAATATGCAGATTTAGCGATTCAAGCTGGCGTTGATAAATTAGAAGTTGGCGTTTCTGAAATTGAAGTATTAAATCATATTGAAACAACTATGAAACAACATGGTATTTCTAAGATGAGCTTTGATACTATGGTATTATTCGGCGATCATGCAGCAGCTCCTCATGGTACACCAGGAGAAAGAACTTTAAAAGAAAACGAATATGTACTATTTGACCTAGGTGTCATTTATAAAGGTTATTGTTCAGATATCACTAGAACTGTTCCATTTGGTACACCTTCTGAAAAAGCACAAGAAATTTACAATGTCGTACTTGATGCTAATAAACAAGCGATTGAAATGATTAAACCAGGTGCTAAAATTGCTGACTGCGATAAAGTAGCTAGAGATATTATTAGCAATGCTGGTTATGGTGAATACTTCCCACATAGACTTGGTCACGGACTTGGATTAAGCGTCCATGAATTCCCAGACATTTCCAGTGCTAATACGGATGAATTCAAACCAGGCATGGTATTAACAGTTGAACCTGGAATATACGTTCCTGGTGTTGCTGGCGTTAGAATTGAAGACGATATCGTTGTAACTGAAGACGGACATCGCATACTAACAGGCTACCAAAAATGATTAAAGAAGCTTGTGTAGAAACAATTTCGCAAATTGAACATGCGATTAAAAACGGTGCAAATCGAATAGAACTTTGCGATAACCTTTCAGTTGGTGGTACAACACCAAGTTACGGAATGGTAAAGATTGCAGTAGAACTTTGTCATCAACATAACGTCGAAGTCGCTGTCATGATTAGACCTCGCGGTGGAGATTTTAACTATAATTATTTCGAATATGAAATCATGCGACAAGATATATTACAATTGAAAGATTTGAAAGTTGATGCATTTGTATTTGGCTGTTTAGATGAACACGGACATCTTGACGAATGGAAGATGAAAGCATTAAAAGAAACATGTGGTATCATACATGCCGTTTGTCATATGGCGTTTGATTCTATTAATCCATATCATCAATTAAAATCATTAGACTGGTTAATTAAACACCAATTCAGTCGCCTACTAACACATGGCGGACCTAGTGATAGTGTGATATTTGATAACATTAACCATTTAGGTAAATTGTTGATTTATTCAAAAGGCAATATCACAATTATGCCAGGTGGCGGACTCAATAAAGATAACTTATCTCAACTCATAGAAGACATACCATTCGATGAAGTACACGGTACAAAAATCGTATAATAAGAAAAACCTGAGACGAAATTCGTCTCAGGTTTTTTTGGTGGAGTTATCTCAAAACTTCTTGATAAGGAGTGTATTCTTTATCAAAAGCTTTTGCAACTTCTTTATATGTTAGTTTACCGTGTATTGTGTTTAAACCTTTAGCAAGCGCTTCGTTATCTTGACATGCTTTAACGTAGCCTTTGTTTGCTAATTGAATTGCATAAGGAGTTGTTGCATTATTTAATGCAATTGTAGATGTTCTTGGAACTGCTCCTGGCATATTAGCAACTGCATAGTGTACGACACCATGTTTAACATATGTTGGATCATCGTGTGTCGTAATTCTATCTGATGTTTCGAATGAACCACCTTGGTCAATCGCGATGTCTACTAATACTGAACCTGGTTTCATTTTCTTAACCATATCTTCAGTTACTAGTTTCGGTGCTTTAGCACCTGGGATAAGTACTGATCCAATTACTAAATCACTTTCAACAACTGCTTCTTCAATATTTAGTGGTGATGACATCATCGTTTGCACGCTTGCACCAAATAAATCATCTAATTGTTGTAAACGTGTAGGATTTAAGTCAATAATCGTAACGTCTGCTCCAAGACCAACTGCCATTTTAGCAGCATTTGTTCCTGCTTGACCTCCACCGATTATTGTTACTTTCCCTCTTTTAACACCTGGTACACCAGATAATAATATTCCAATGCCTCCGTGTGTTTTTTGTAGGAATTGCGCACCAATTTGAGTTGACATTCTTCCTGCTACTTCACTCATTGGCGCTAGTAATGGTAATGAACGATCGCTTAACTGAACAGTTTCATAAGCAATTGCAGTTACTTCATTTTCTAGTAATGCATTTGTTAAAGATTCTTCAGCAGCTAAATGTAAGTATGTAAATAGGATTAAGTCTTTCTTGAAGAATTGGTATTCTTCTTGTAATGGTTCTTTAACTTTCATAACCATTTCAACATTCCATGCTTCTTCTTGACTTACAATTTCTGCTCCAGCTTGTTGATAATCTTCGTTAGTAAATTGTGAACCTAATCCTGCCTCAGTTTCTACTTTAACAACATGATTTTGTGCAACTAAACTTGCCACGCCACTAGGTGTTAATGCCACCCTATTTTCGTTATTTTTTATCTCTCTTGGTACTCCAATAATCATTTTTCATTCCTCCTTGTTTTTATCATAACGCCACAAATTTGAAAGCGCAATCATTATTATTCAATTTTTATATTATCCTTATTTTCTAAATTTTTTAAATTTTCTTACTACAACCAATTTTAACATACATTATATAAAAATCGTGTAAATTCCCTATTATTTAAAAGTTTATAATGTTATTTTTTCAGAAAATTATGATATAATTAAACAAAAGAACTAGGAGGCGGTTTCTATGTTAAGTTACAAAAATATTTTAATTGCAGTAGACGGATCAACTGAATCAGAATGGGCTTATAATAAAGCTGTAGCCGTTGCTAAACGTAATGACGCTAAATTAACAATTGTTAACGTTGTAGATTCTAGATCATATGCAAGTGTTGAAGCCTATGATACTCAAATAGTAAATAAAGCAACAAGTTTTGCTGAAAGTTTATTATCTGGATATAAAGAATTCGCTGAGAATAATGGTGTTCATAACGTAGCGACTAAGCTTGAATTCGGATCTCCAAAAACAGTTATTCCTAAAAAATTAGCAGTAGAATTTGACGTAGATTTAATCATGTGTGGTACTTCAGGATTAAATGCAGTAGAACGATTTATCGTTGGTTCTGTATCAGAATCAATTGTAAGAAACTCACCATGTGACGTTCTAGTAGTAAGAACAGAAACAATGCCTGAAGATTTCGAACCAGTTGTAGCAACAAAAGAATTATTCGAAGAACACCACGAAGGTAAATAAATAGACATAAGAAAAGCGTTCAGTCTTAATGGCTGGACGCTTTATCTTTTTTCTTATCGAAAAAATCTTTTTTAATTAAAAAATCAAAAATCACAATAATTATTACTACTCCAAAGGGCATAATTATGTATCGAATACTTTTATTTATATCATCGATAGATTCCCCATAAATATTTAAAATAAAATACATTATAAAACAATAAATAATCGCTACTAGTATACCTGTTTTATTTCTCTGTCTTTTTTTTCGCATGATACGCTCCTTTCTTTGAATTTAGTAAAATTTGGAAATGCATAAATTAATTATAATACTACTTCCAATTTTTGTATATAATAATTGTCAGAATTTTGAATAAATTGATATTTTTGTCTAAGTATAATACGTAGAATACCTTTCTAATAGCTTAACTTCCTCCTCTTAACAACATTCCAAATAAAAAAACATTCAACCTTATGGCTGAACGCTTTTATATTAGTTTTGATTATTATTTTGATTTTTTAAGTTTTGATTATTTTCTTGTTTTTGTTTTCTTGATTGTTCTTTAACGACTCTACGTGTAACGATTCTAACTAATTTCATTAATGCTCTTTCTGGTCTCATTTATATATCCTCCTTAGAACATGCATTACTTACATATAACCGTAGAATCACTTTTTAAACATAAAAAAACGAGACTGGCATCTTATTCACATATAAGATACGCCTGCCTCGCTTTAAAATATACTTTATTATCCTAAGTTACCAAATTTCACAACATCACGTGCGATCATAACTTCTTCGTCAGTTGGAATTACAATAACTTTTACTGGTGAATGTGGGTAGTTGATGAACGCTTCTTCTCCACGTAAACCTGTGTTTAAGCGTTGATCCCAATAAACACCCATAAATTCTAATCCTTCTAATACTTTAGCACGAACTGTGTCAGAGTTTTCCCCTACACCAGCTGTAAATACAATTGCATCTAAGCCGTGCATTCTTGTAGCATATGATCCCATGTATTTATGGATTCTAGATGCGAATACATCTAATGCTAATTTAGCACGTTCGTTACCTTCGTTAGCGTCTTGCTCGATATCTCTTAAGTCACTTGATGAACCTGAGATACCAAGTAAACCTGATTCTTTATTAAGGATATTTAATACTTCTTCAGCATTTTTACCAGTTTTCTCCATGATATATGGAATTAAAGCTGGGTCAAGGTTACCTGAACGTGTACCCATTGTAACACCTGCTAATGGTGTGAAGCCCATTGAAGTATCAACTGATTTACCACCGTCAATTGCAGCAATAGAAGCACCATTACCGATATGACAAGAGATAATTCTTAATTGATCTAAAGGACGATCTAATAATTCTGCTGCTCTTTCAGATACATATTTATGACTTGTACCATGGAAACCATATTTACGAATACCGAAATCTTTATAGAAGTTGTAAGGTAAGCTGTATAAATATGATTCTTCTGGCATTGTTTGGTGGAATGATGTATCGAATACTGCAACATGTGGGATACTTGGCAATAATTTTCTAAATGCTTTAATACCCATGATATTTGCAGGATTGTGTAAAGGTGCTAAATCAGTTAATGATTCGATTTTAGCTAATACATCATCAGTAACAAGTGCTGATTCTGGGAATAATTCTCCGCCATGAACAACACGATGACCAGTACCTTGAATATCATTAATGTCTTCGATGATATTGTGCTCTTTTAAAGCTTCAATCATGATGTTTACTGCAACTTCATGATTTTCAATATCTAATGTTTTTGTGATTTTTTCCCCGTCAACCGTAATTGAGAAAATTGAATTTTTCAATCCGATACGTTCGATTAATCCTTTTGTGATAACTTTTTCTTCAGGCATCTCAAATAATTGGAATTTTAAAGATGAGCTACCAGCATTAATTGCTATAATTTTTGTCATTTAGACTTCCTCCTGATAATACTATTCTATACTATTTAAACACTAATACAGTTATGAATCAAGCATTAATACAGTTTATAAAGAATGATTTTCTTTCATCCATTCATCTACTTCTGATAAAAACGTTTGCAATTGAGATTGTGCCTTGAAATCTGGTATGTTTGCTAGCAATACTTCAACGCTCTTAGTAATTCCAGGGTCTTTCTTCTGTAAAATCAATAGTGATTTACGTGATTGTTCTGTCTTGAACAGTGAATTAGGAAAGTTTAAAAATGCTTGCATTTCTGTTTCTGTTGCAATATATTTTTGAAGCTGTTTCACTTCTTCACCTTCAAAGATATTTGTTGGTACGATTAAGAATACATAACCACCTGGTCTTGTTGCTGTAACAGCTTGTTCTAATAATAAATAATGACTATAACTATGCCCTTCATCAAAGCCTAATTTCATCTCTTTACTGCGTTCATCAACTGGATAATATCCGACAGGTAAATCGCCGACAATGACATCCGCTTCTTCTAAAGGTAGTGGCATTATAGCATCTTGTGGGTATACATCAAATGGTATTTCTAAGAAGTTAGCTAAATGTATACTTACACGTTGTAATACAGGATCTACTTCAATCAAGTGGTGCATCAATGTCTTGTCTTGATTTTGTTCATTGATTGTTGCACTCAAATGTCCTGTACCACTTGCAATATCTACAATGTTTAATTCTTTTTTGTTTTTATTAAATAAGTTTACAAGGTAGCTTAAAATAAACCCAATTGAATCTGGCGTCATTTGATGATTGGGTTGTATTACTTCTTCTTTTAATAAACTTAAATAAGCAAATTGGAACGCTTTTCTTCGTTCTTGTAATGTTGATTGTTCTAAAAGATCTCTTTGGTTTGTATAAATGTCTTCCATCGCCAAACCAAGATTCTCTATATAACTTTGTCCATTCTCGTCGTGGAGGTCTTTACTTTTTACATCAAGTTTTTCAAATAATACTTCCATCATATTCTTTTCTTCAGTCATAATTGCCCTCTTTCGTATAAAAAGCTGTCCACTAAATGGACAGCAGTTTATGGTTGTTAATTAGTCTAAATTTTTGAATGCTTCTAAAGCTTTGTCATAGTCAGGATGGTTTGTACCTTCACTCACTATTTCTGCATAAACAACTTTATTATCTTTGTCCAAAACAAATACTGAACGTGCTAATAAACGAAGTTCTTTCATGATAACACCATAGTTCTCACCAAATGATAAATCACGGTGGTCACTTAATGTAATCACATTATCTAAACCTTCAGCTGCACACCATCTTTTTTGAGCAAATGGTAAGTCGTTAGAAATTGTTAAGACAACGCCATCTTGTTCATTTGCAGCTTCTTCATTAAATTTACGTGTTTGTTGACTGCACACGCCTGTATCTAAAGAAGGTACGGCACTAATAAGTTTCTTTTTACCTTCATAGTCTTTTAATGTCTTTTCAGATAGGTCGTTTGCTAATACAGTAAAATCAGGTGCTACTGAACCTACTTTAACTTCCTCACCTAATATTGTAATTGGTTCATTCTTGAATGTAACTTGCGCCATAAAAAAAGCCTCCTTATTCTTGATAAATACATTTTATCATGATTAAAGAGACTTTAAAATTCTTTTGATTATAACTTAGTTATCCAATCACATTTTGGAAGTCTTTTCTCATTTGAACATATTTGTTTTTGAGAACGACTGTTTCCCCAAAATAGTCATGAATACCTTTATGCTTTTTCGTAAATGCTACTACAATATATGGAATGCCTAATAATGCACCAGAAATAATTCGTCCGATCCATTCTCTAAATAGGACATCCTTCAATTTGAGCGGTTGAGCATCTTCTCGATAGACACTTAAACCTAAAATCATCTTGCCTAGTGTTGCTTTAAAATAATACGTCATCAACACGAAATATAAATAAAATATTAAGGCACTAGCCATATTTTCAACACTGAAGTATGGCACCCATAGATAAGAATCATTGATATCTGTAAGTGCAAATATCGGACTTAGTACAATACCTTTAAATCCTGCTAAAGCTAAAATATCGATGATATAAGCTAAAAATCGGACCCAGAATCCAGCAAATACGATGGATTTAATATCAGACATATATTTATTGACAGTACGCTCAATTTCACTTTGTTGACGTGTAGTAGCGACTTGTTCATAACTTGTTTCTGTCATTACAATCCCTCCTTATTCACCGTATAAATACATAGGTTGTGGTGATTTATTCGCTTTAATTAAGGCTTCATATTTAGTCATATCATCTAAACCTATCATAGAAGAAAGTTTACTTTTAGCAGCCATTGGGAAGTTTAAGAATCCGCCTGTTGTATCATATGTTACAACTTGTGCATGTTTGGATTTAATGTCACTTCTTAATGCTTTAATAGCATCATCTTCATAACCAATTTCATCAATTAAACCGTTTGATTTAGCTTGTTGTGCTGAATAAATTCTACCATCAGCTAATTTCTTAACTTCTGATTCTGACATATGTCTACCATCTTTAATAACATTTACAAATTGTTTATAACTATCATCGATGATAGATTGCATGATCTCGCGTTCTTCTTTCGACATTTCTTTCATTGGGTTCAAGATTTGTTTATGTTTACCAGAAGTGACAGATTCATCTTTCACACCTAAATCATTCGCAAGTTCAGAATAATTAATACTTGAAATAATTACCCCAAGTGAACCTGTTAAAGTTTGTGAACCTGCATAAATTTTGTCTGCTGGTGTTGAGATATAATAGCCACCTGATGCTGCCATATTTTTCATTTGAACATAAACTTTTTTATCTTTAGCTTTAATTTCTTCTAATTTTTTATGTATTTCATCACTTTCATATGTTCCACCACCTGGTGAATTCACAACTAGAAGTACACCTTTAACTTGATCGTCTTTTTTAATTTTATCAAGTTGTTTTAAGAAGGATTGATGATTATACCCTCCTCCACTAAATAATGACTCTTGGACACCTGTATCTTGAATGGTACCATCTACTGATAATTTAACAATTTTGCTACTACTATCACTACCAGATACGACAGACTCACTTATGCCATCTGAATCTGTTACTGTTTTTTTCCACGAATCGTCTAAAAATATGCCAACTGTGCTGACAACTATACCACCTACAACTAAAACAGCTGCGATGATTATCGCAATAATTCGTTTAGACATAGTATCATCCTTTCTATTTTAAATATTTACATTTATAATAATAACAGACTTTAATAATAACTGTAACTTTTGGGAGGAACAAATTATGACTTCGTATAAACGTATTTATTTATTTAGTTCAAAAGACCGTGACGTATTAGAAACACGTGAAAAAATCCAGAAAGAAATGGAACCACACGGATTTGAATTTGTTTCAAATTACGATGATGCAGATATTATTGCTTCAGTCGGGGGAGATGGGAGTTTCTTACAAGCTTGTAGAAAAACGAACTTTAATAAAGACAAAGTTTATATAGGTATTAAAACACGACTAGATCAGAATTATTTATATGTAGATTTTAGTATAGATGACATTCCACATTTAATTGAATCTATTGATTCTCATGAAGTAAGTGTGAGAAAATATCCCGTCCTAGAAGTAAACTTGAATAACCAAATGTCTTATATGTGTTTAAATGATTTTTACATTAAATCAAGTGTCATCAAGCCGATGAAGATGGAAATATACATTGACGACGAATACTTCGAAGCATTCAACGGAGATGGTTTATTAATTTCAACACCAACAGGATCAACTGGATATAACAAATCATTAGACGGCGCAATTATTGACCCTAAAATTAGAAGCATGCAACTAACTGAAATCGCATCACTGAATAACAATAATTTCAGAACAGTGAGTAGTTCAGTAGTATTGGGTGATACAAGAACCCTTAAAATCATTCTTGATAAAGAAGGTAACTATTATCCAATTATGGGACTAGATAACGAAGCATTAAGCATTCAAGAAACAGACTTTATTTCACTTAGAATTCAAGATAAATATATTCGAACATTGAAATTACCTCAGAATTCATTCTGGAGTAAAGTACAAAGAAAATTCTTATAACAATAAGCAACAACCCATAAACTAAAACACCTTAGCGCATAGACGCTAAGGTGTTTTTTACATAAAGTGACTACTAATATAGTCATATAGATTTTTGAGAATTAACGTTATCGTTACAATAATAAATAATACTTTAACGTAAGATACGCCTTTTTTAATAGCAAATGTAACCCCTAAATACGAACCGATTACCATAGATACTGCCATACTTAATCCATATATATAATTGACATGTCCTAAAACCATAAATAACAGTAATGCACCTATGTTAGAAGCAAAGTTTAAAAATTTAGCATTTCCGGCTGCGTGTAAATAATCAAGACCAATCATTAATAAAGCAAATAGGAAGAATGATCCTGTCCCGCCTCCAAGAAATCCATCATAATAACCAATTAACGTTACACCAATAATAAACAAGATTGCTTTTTTAAGTGACAATTTCTTATATCGATTAATGTCTCCCCAATCTTTCTTTACTATTGAGTATATGGTTACAAGTGCCAATATAATGATTGCCAATGGCTTTAAATATTCTGGTGGTAAATATGTAGCAGTAATCGCACCGAATATCGAACCTACAAAGGATAATGGAAATAATTTACCTACAATATCGAAATCTACTTTCTTCGCTCTTATAAATTTCATCGTACTCGTAAATGAACCGAATGAACTCGCTAATTTATTTGTACCTAGAGCTGTGGCTGGATCCATTCCCACTGCTAGTAATGCAGGTAAAGAAATTAATCCTCCTCCACCTACTACCGAATCGATAAATGATGCAATTAAACCAAACAAAATAATGATTAATAATATATTTAAATCAAACTCCATATGGATATCTCCTCTACTTTAATGATAACGACATCCCAACGTTCGTATTAAAGTAGTTCATCCATCCATTCGTCTTTTTGTTGATTCAAATCATCGTGCTTAGAAATTGTAAGTGTTTCTACATTTTTAACCGCTTCATCAATTAGTGGACCAAAATCAAATTTAGATTCAAAATATTCCACTTTTTCTAATTTAGGATTTGTCTTTGGATTTTTTGGTGTAAATATCGTACAACAATCCTCAAATGGTTGAATTGATAAATCAAATGTATTAATAGCTTTCGCCTTTTTAACGATATCTTCTTTATCAAATGTAAGTAACGGACGCAAAATTGGCATTGATGTTACACTGTTAATGGCATACATACTACCTAAAGTTTGGCTCGCTACTTGTCCTAAGTTCTCACCATTTACAATTGCATGTGCACCGATTTCATGTGCCACTTTTTCAGTAACTCTTAACATCATTCTTCTTGTACTAGTCATTGTAAAGCTTTCTTCAACGACTTTATGAATTTGCTTTTGAAGTTCTGTAAAAGGTACAATATGCAATTTGATATCGCCTGTTAAATGTGCAAGTTGTTTTGTTAAATCGATTACTTTTTGTTTAGCTTGTTCACTTGTATACGGTGGACTATGAAAATGAATAGCTTCAATTGTCACGCCTCGTTTCATTACTTCCATACCTGCTACTGGTGAATCGATTCCACCTGAAAGCATAAGTAATGTTTTACCACCAGTTCCTACAGGTAATCCACCAGCGCCTTCAAGTACGCGGTTGTACATATAAATAGCATCTTTACGAACTTCTACTTTAATTTTATGATCTGGTTGTTTAACATTTACTGTTATATGATCAGTATTTTGAAGTACATGACCACCTAACTCTTGTTGCAATTGAAAAGTATCAAGTTCAAACGTTTTATCTGCACGCTTGACGTCAATTTTAAATGTGTCACCATCTTTAAAATCATGCGCAAACTTTAAAGCGACTTCTTTCATTAAATCTAAATCTTTTTCAATTCGAACTACTGGACTTACAGAATGTACGCCAAACACAGTTTGAATTCTGCTCATCATTTCTTCAATGTCAGAACCTTCGTGTACATCGATATACATACGGTCACGATTTGCACGTACTTTATAACCTTGAAGTGGCATTAATCGGCTTTTGATATTTGCTTTTAATTTATTCACAAACATATTTCTATTACCTGTTTTTAAAGTCAGCTCTCCGTATCTCACTAATATGTGATCATAATTCATATTTTATTAACTCCTTTACCTCTTTATATACTTTATCAAAGGCATCTTTAAAACGTTCTATTTGTTCATTCGTTAAATCTGGTGCAATACTTATTCTTATACTTCCTTCAATTACAAGGTTGCTTAATCCCATTGCTTTTAACGTTTCATTATGAGAACTTTTCTTTGAAGAACATGCACTCGTTGTAGACAAATAAATTTCAAATTTAGAAAATGCATTGACTAATACTTCACCTTTAACACCTGGAAAAGAAATATTTAAGATATATGGTGCTGCATCGATTGGTGAATTAATCAAGACACCTTTATATTGTTCAACAAACGTTCTAATTTCTTTACCTCTTTGACTTAATGCTTGAGCATTACCTTCCATACGATCGTTCATTATTCTCATCGCTTTTGCTAATGCAATATTGACAGGTGCATTAACTGTACCGCTTCTTAAGCCTTGCTCTTGTCCGCCACCAAATATAATTTGTTTAATCGATTTAATTTGTTTAATTGCCAAAATACCTGAACCTTTTAGTCCGTGAAATTTATGTGCGCTTAAACTATAACTATCCGCTAAATTAATATCTAATGGTACTTTCCCAAAACCTTGTACACCATCTACATGAAAATGCACTTTAGGATATTCTTCTAAAATTCGACTAATTTCTTCAATCGGTTGAATTTGTCCCATTACATTATTAACATGCATACATGTAACAAGTACAACATCATCGTTTAGTAATTCTTGTAAAGATGATATATCTAATTTGCCATCATTCGTCGTTTTAATATATTTCAAATTAAAACCTTCGTCCTCTAATCCTCTCATCGTTTCAAGAACTGACGGATGTTCCATCTTTGTTGTAAGGATTGTATTACCAAATCTCTTTTTCGCTTTGGCCATTCCTTGAAGTGCGATATTATTCGATTCGGTAGCACCACTTGTAAATATAATATTGAATGGATCTTTTAAATTTAAATATTGTTTAATATTTTCTCTTGCTTTATCAAGTAAATGAGCAATCTTTATGCCGGCAGAATGAGGACTATTTGGATTGAAAAAGTATTGTTGATTCATTTGTGTATATGTTTGGATAACGTCCTCATTAGGCTTTGTCGTTGCAGCATTATCAAGATATATCATACTGTCACCTCTTTTTTTCATTATATAATGATACCACAAGTCATTTCGTATAGATATACTAATTGACTTAGAAAAAACATCCACTAACTCAGAAAAAAATAAAGGCAAAGACATTTACCATGTCTTCACCTTTATGACGTTCTTATCGTTTATTTACATCTTCTTCTATTTTTTCACTGATACCAGGTTCTACTTTTTCAAGTGCCGCTTCAGCTATTTCAATAGCACGTTTATATCTATTGTTAGCAAACAGTCTTTCTGCTTCATTAAGACTCTTATTCAGTTCATTATTTTCTTTTCTGTATCTATTACCATATTGAATTAATGTTTCAGCATGAACTGCATTGATAAGTACATCTGTTGTTTCATCTTCAAATTTATTCATTTGAAGAACAATGTTACTTACTTTATCTTTCACATATTGTACATTAATAGGTCTTTGACTAAAGATTTTATTTACTTCACGAATTTCGTGATCAATTTCATTTTTCATAATGATAAATCTTTCAGGTACACTTGGTAAATTAGATGCTAATAAATTTCTATATATTTCTTCTTTCTTAGATTGAACACGTAATGTATTTTGTTGAGCTGTAGCTTCGTCTTCTCTAAGAGAAACTAAATGATTTTGTATTTTTTGTTGGTTATCATTAATTACTTTAACATGTTCTTCTATATATAGTAGATTATCTTCAACTTCACTATAGCGTACATTTGTTTTAGCCATTTCACCTAAAATTTCATCGTATACACTAATTAAGTTTTGAATTTCATTCTCATACTGTCTTACTTTATGTACATCTTCTTCAGAAATATAATAGTTCTCTTTAACATATTCAATTTCAGTTTGAAGTGTGTAGTTCATATCTTTAGCATGGAATAATTCATCTGTAATAATTTCTTTAGATTGTTCGACAGTATTTTTAGATTTCACTTCATGTTCGATTAAATCATACATATCATCTAAAGAATCATTAATTTCATTAATAATGCTTTCAGCTTTTGTTAATTCTAATCTTCCAATCAATGGTTCAACTAAATTTAATTTGCCACGTAAAGTTTGTAATGTACCTTCCACTTTAACGTGTTCAAGGTTATAACCTTCAACTTTTAAATCTCTACATCCGAATTTCAAGTCTTGGAATTGACCTGGTAGTTCTTTTTGTACATCTTTAATTAATAATGGAATTTCCTCCATATCTTCTTGCATACGTTTCATATCCGTATTCAATTGATCGATATGACCACTTGCTTTAATGTAGTGTCCATCTTCAACAAGTTCTTCATATTGTTCAATTCTAGGTAGAAAAGCTTCGATGTTTTTTTCGATTAGTTCAGCAGCATCCCCAAACTGGTGTCTATTCGCTAATACTTCTCTCTTCGTTTCTCTATAAATCTGTTTAGATTCATCGTATAGTTTGTCGCTTGTTTCCACTGTTGTCATTAATTCTGTAACACTCTGAGTTAAACGCGTATATTTCTTTTCTATACCATCCATTATTTTGTTAGCATCAGCAATACTTTCTTCTGATTGTGAGAACTTAAATTTATCAAGTTCTGCATCAGCATCGTGAATTTTTGCATCTACAACTTTTAAATCTTCTTGTAAAACAGTTTGCCATTCTCTCTTAAATTGGTCATACTTGTCTTTAGCTTCACCATGGATATTTAATTTTTTAAGCTTCGCTAATTCATCTTGAAAAGGTAATTGCTTAATTTTTTGCTTACGCTGCTCAGTCTCAGTAATCAAATTTCGCTTTGATGTACGCAACCATAACATTATACCAATACCAATTAATATAATGATTATAACTGCAAGTGTTATATAAATTGCCATTATGTATTCTCCTCCTAAATCGTTCTCTTTATTATAACGTAAAATATATATCCAACAAACCTTTTTCTATGCAAAACATATTCAAAATCATAAAATAGTAATATAATTCAAATAAATATTGAAATGAGGAATAAAAATGTCAGAACAACAACTAGATTATTCATTACTCAACCGCCAATTAGATGGTTTATTATCAGGAGAACAAGATTTAATTGCTAATTTAAGTAATGCATCTGCGTTCATCAACCAATTCTTACCAAACATTAATTGGGTTGGATTTTATCTTATTAAAAATAATGCCTTAAAACTTGGTCCATTTCAAGGATTACCAGCTTGTGTAGACATTGAAATTGGTAAAGGGGTTTGTGGAACAGCTGTTGCCGAAAAGCAATCACAACTTGTTGAAGATGTTAATCAATTCCCTGGGCATATAGCATGTGATGCTAATAGCCAATCAGAAATCGTTATACCTATATACTATAACAAAGAAATCATCGGTGTGTTAGATATAGATGCACCTGTTAAATCAAGATTTAATCAAACTGATCTTGAAGGCTTAGAATTACTTGTCAAAACGCTAGAAAAGCATATCCATCTTTAAAATATAAATTGACATTAACTAAACAAAAATGTATAATAGCTTTTGTGTGAATTAACGAAAGTAGCAGTTAAATATTATAAGGCTCTATGTTATTCCCAAAGAAGGCGTGTTGTGTAACCGCGGCTGCAAGGTGAAGGCACACAAATATAACATATCCCTATGAGCATTTAACATTCTTTCTTGTTTCTTCATAACAATCAAACAAGAAAAAGGAGGAACTTCAAAATGGCAAGATTTAGAGGTTCAAACTGGAAAAAATCACGTCGTTTAGGTATTTCATTAAGCGGCACAGGTAAAGAATTAGAAAAACGTCCTTACGTACCAGGACAACACGGTCCAACTCAACGTAAAAAATTATCTGAGTATGGTCTTCAATTACAAGAGAAACAAAAATTACGTTACATGTACGGAATCAACGAACGTCAATTCCGCACTATTTTCGATAAAGCTGGTAACATGAAAGGTATCCACGGTGATAACTTCATGGCACTATTAGCTTCACGTTTAGACGCAGTAGTTTACCAATTAGGTTTAGCTCGTACTCGTCGTCAAGCACGTCAATTAGTTAACCACGGTCACATTACTGTAGATGGCGCTCGTGTTGATATCCCATCTTACACTTTAAAACCAGGTCAAACTATCGGTGTTCGTGAAAAATCACAAAAATTAAACATCGTATTAGAATCAGTTGAATTAAGTCATCACGTTCCTGATTACTTATCATTCGATGCTGACAAATTAGAAGGTACTTTCGTACGCGTTCCTGAACGTAGCGAATTATCTGCTGAAATCAATGAACAATTAATCGTTGAGTACTACTCTCGTTAATCTTTGTTCAAACAAAACCACTTTCATTTCGAAAGTGGTTTTTTATTTTATAATTTATGACTTCATCCATTCATCTAATAAATGTGCATAATCCGATATTAAACCATCAACACCCATCGCTAACATTTTTTGAGCCGTAGATTTATCATTTATCGTATACGGTAATACCTTAAGTTGCGATACATGTGCTGCCTCTACAAATCTTCTCGTTACAATTTTATAATTCGGATTAATATAGTTTGCATACTCCCCTATTTTCTTAATTGTCCTTCTATTTATAAAACGATCTTTCTTCTTAATCAAGACACCTAATTCTATTTCTGGCCATAAACTGTTTATTTGTTGAATTGAATTTCTATTGAATGACTGAATGATAATTTGATTGTGCGAAATATCATGTTGTTTGATCATAGCAATAATATCTGATTCGATATTTGGATAGTTTTCTGGTTGCTTGATTTCTATAAGTAGCTTTAAATGTGTGTCTTTTATTAATTTAAGTACATTTTGAAATAATGGAATTTGCTCACCAATATATGCTTGCCCTTTCCATTTACCGACATCATATTTTTTCAATGTTTCATATGTTAATTTTCTGATGACCCCTTTTTCTTGTGAAGTACGGTTCGTTGTTGGATCATGAATAACAACAAGTTCACCATCCATCGTTCTATGTATATCTATTTCAAGAACATCTATATTGAATTCTATTGCACGTTTAAAAGAAATCATTGTATTTTCTGGTGCTAATGATGGAACACCTCTATGTGCAACTTTTAATTTGCAATTTTGATTATTCACATTCATTGTCTACTCCTTTAAAATCAGTCATACTATAGATTATACCCAAATATTTTTAAATATAGAAAGGAACATGAATATGACAACACATATTTTTAATTTAAAAGGAACATGGACTAAAGGCAGAAATGCTTCTGGCCATATTACAACTGATAATTTATCTACTCGAGTATCAATCCCTGAAGTAATGGACGGACCAGAAATCGGTACAAATCCAGACGAGATGTTACTAGGTGCAGCTTCAACTTGCTATATGATTACATTGGCAGCAATGATTGAACGCTCTGAAATTGATATTGAAAGAATCGAAGTAGATTCTAAAGGTCATGTTGATTTCGAAGATGGCGTGATCACTTATAAAAAAATAGAACATTTCCCTATTATTTATTTATCTGAAGAACCAGATGAAAATTTACAAAAAAGATTAAACAGACTTGTTCAAAAAGCAGAAGAATCTTGTATGATAACACGTGCTTTAGCTGGTAATGTTCAAGTTGTAGCAACAGGTGAAATAAGATTTTAGTAATGAAAGCGTTTTAATCAGAATTTTCAATAAATTCACTATTATTTTACTATTTTCTTTGCTACAATATAGAACATAAATTCAGTAAGGAGTGTATATATATGTATCAGCATGATTCTTTATTACTCGCACCAGGTCCTACAACTGTTCCTAGGGAGATTTTAGAAAGTATGAATCAACCTATGACAGGACATAGAACAAAGGAATTTAGTCAAATTATCCATCAAGCATCGAGAGATTTACAAACAATTTTTGGGGCTAAACACCCTGTTGCTATTCTAACTTCATCAGGAACAAGTGCTCTTGAAGCAGCTATGGTTAATGTAGCGAATCCTGAAGATGATATTGTCATTATTGTTTCAGGCGCTTTTGGGGATAGGTTTAGAAAAATCGCATCCTCATATCCATTTAAGGCACATATTTTTGAAGTTGAATGGGGAAAAGGTGTCGATTTAAAAGAATTTGAAACATATTTAAACTCACTTAATGTTGATGTTAAAGCCGTATTCACACAATTTTGTGAAACATCTACTTCTGTAAAACACCCTATTAATGCTTTAGGTAAGTTAGTTAAACAATTTAATCCTGACATCTATTTTGTAGTGGATGGCGTTAGTATTATTGGGGCAGTTGAAGTAGATATGGAACAAGACAACATCGATGTGCTCGTTTCAGGTAGTCAAAAAGCAATCATGTTACCACCTGGAGCAGCTTTTGTAGCATATAATGATAGAGCTATCGAAAGGTTTAAAGAAGTGACAACTTCAAGATTTTATTTAGATTTAAATAAATACATAACTTCTTTAAAGGATGATTCAACACCTTTCACACCAGCTGTATCACTTATTAGAGGTGTACAAACTTATTGTGATTTAATTCAAGAAGAAAAATTTGAAAATACAATCAAAAGACACGAAGTATGTAAAACAGCCGTTCGAGAAAGTTTAAAAGCTTTAGATATGGAACTATTAGTTGAAGATGAATTTGCTTCACCTACTGTAACAGCTTTTGTGCCAAATAAAGATGAAGTTAAGACGATTAAAGATGAATTACTTAATAGATTCAACATTACAATTGCAGGTGGTCAACAGCATCTTAAAGGAACAATATTAAGAGTTGGTCATATGGGTAAAGTCTCTCCGAATGACATGTTGCAATTTATTAGCGCATTAGAAATTATACTTTCAGAAATACGAGAACAATCAGTACTTGGTAAAGGTGTTTCAAAATTCCAGGAGGTAGTTAATCAATATGTTTAAAGTAATTGTAGTCGATCCAATATCAGAAGAAGGTTTAAAAAGTTTAACAGATCATGAAAAATTCGAAATAGACATCAAAACTGGCTTGAGTGAATCAGAAATCGTTAACATTATCGGTGACTATGATGCTTTAATCGTAAGAAGCCAAACTCAAATCACACCCCCTATTCTAGATGCAGCAAAAAATCTTCGCGTTGTAGCTAGAGCTGGTGTTGGTGTTGATAATATTGATATCGATCACGCAACCAAACAAGGTATTCTTGTTATTAATGCGCCTGATGGTAACACTATTTCTGCAACTGAACATTCTATGGCAATGATTCTTTCTATGGCTCGAAATATTCCAGAAGCACATCGCTCTTTACAAGAGGGTAATTGGGATAGAAAAAAATATCGTGGGACTGAATTATACAAGAAGACACTTGGCGTAATTGGTGCAGGTAGAATCGGTTTAGGTGTTGCCAAACGTGCTCAAAGTTTCGGCATGAATATTCTTGCATTTGACCCTTATTTATCTAGCGATGATGCGAAACGTTTAGAAATTACGAGAGCAACTGTAGACGAAATTGCTGAACAAGCAGACTTCATTACAGTGCATACCCCTCTTACACCAAAGACTAAAGGACTTGTAAATGAAGACTTCTTCAATAAAGCGAAACCTAACTTACAAATCATCAACGTTGCTAGAGGTGGTATTATCGATGAAGATGCCTTAATTAAAGCACTTGATGAAGGTAAAATCGAAAAAGCCGCTCTAGACGTATTTACTGAAGAACCAGCAAATAACACACCACTTACGCAACATGAAAAAATCATCGTAACACCACATCTTGGTGCTTCAACTATTGAAGCTCAAGAAAAAGTTGCAGTATCTGTTGCAAATGAAATCATTGATATCTTTGAAAATAATAACGTCTTACATGCTGTAAACGCACCACAAATGTCTGGTGAAGTTGAAGCAGAACTTAGACCTTTTGTTGAATTAAGTAGAACAACTGGTGAAGTTGGTATCCAACTATTTGAAAAAGGTCCAAGAGAATTAAAAATTAAATATCATGGTGAAATTGCATTAGATGATACAAGTTTAATTACAAGACAACTTGTTATGGGTGTCTTACAACAAGACTTAGGTGATCATGTTAATTTAATCAATGCACTCGTATTGTTAAATGAACAAGGTGTAACGTATCAAATCGAAAAAAATAGTAAAAAATATGGTTTCAGCAACTATATTGAATTGGAATTAGTGAACAAAGATCATTCTATTAAAATCGGTTCAACTGTATTAAATGGTTATGGACCTCGTATCGTAAGAATCAATGACTATCCAGTAGATTTCAAACCTGAAAAACATATGTTACTTATCCATCATAATGATAGACCAGGTATCGTAGGTAAAATGGGCCAAATCTTAGGAGAACATGGCATTAATATTGCTTCAATGCATTTAGGTAGACATTCTATCGGTGGAGAAGCATTAATGATATTATCAATAGATGAAGAAGCTTCAGATGAAACAATAGATGACTTATTTGCTATTGATGGCTTCCAAAGCATTAAAAAAGTCGAACTAAATAAACAACTATAAACAATAAACCACGTTTTAGCATTCAGCTAGCACGTGGTTTTTATTATGCATATTTAACTAACAAATGCTTTCAGTACGAGTCTTGCTCGATTGTTGTTCATTTCATGAATATCATAGTACGTTAAGATATGTAACCTTAAATCATTGATCAATTTTTCTTCAGATGATTTACAAATACTTTTCACTTTACCAACAATCCATAAAATAAATGACGTTAAAACAGTTTGAGAAACGTCTTTCATATATTGTTGATCATGAGATATATCAGATTGCTTAATATCATTAATCAGACTATAAACCTCTTTACTCACTAAAAATTCTTTAGGACTCGTATCAATCACAATCTTTAGTTCTTCGACAGTTTGCGCTTTATAAAGTGTCCCCTTTTCTTTAATTTGCCGTAATTCATTTCTAGTACTGTCATAGCTTAAATTAAGAAATTGAGCAATCTCTTTTATTAAATCATCACTATACGAATTAGGATCTTGCTTATTGAGTTTAGAAATTTTCTTATGAGAGAACCCAGTTTGCCTTATAAAGTGGTTTCTATCAGCATCATGATTTTTAAGTAAAATATCAATATACATAATTCCAACCCCCATTTTTTTTTCAAAATTTTTCCACAGTTCTATTATACAATATTTGTAAGTAAATATTGTAATGAAATCTTATAGAATTTTTATTCATAAAAAAATCCCACAAATCTTTGATGATTTGTGAGATTTTCAATTTATAATAATACGTTTCTAATATCTAATACGTTATCTACAATAAAATCAGCATCATAATCTTCTAACTCTGCTCTTGCTGACTGACCTTTTAATCCAGTGAGTGTGCCTATAAATGTTGCACCTGTTTTTTGTGCACTCAATAAATCAGCTAATGAATCACCTACTATATATATCTCTAGCTCACTAAACACTTGTTCTTGTTCTTTAATATAAGTTAAATAGTTCTCTGGGTCATTTCCACCATTCGCTATTAAATAGCTAAATGGATTTGGTTTACCGAGTGGTTTAAATTCTGGATATGTGGTTTCTGCTTTAAGCACTTCTGATGCTGTTCCAATATGGAATTCATCAAATTGTTTTAACCAACCGATTGTTTCAAATGGAACGATTGTTTCTGTTCTTGGTCTACCTGTAGCAATACCAATTTGATAGCCTGCTTCTTTCAAATCTTCTAGCAATTGTGTCACTTCATCCACATCAGCTAACACTACTTCTTCTTTTATATAACCATTTTTAAAAGTTGTACGAGGTGTCTTATGTTCAACTTCTTGATATAGCTCAGTACCTAAGTACCATTCTTGATATACTTCTTGTGCTACATCCCAGAACTTACTTTTCAGTTCAAAAATTGAAGCATCTTCTACATTTAGTTCTTCTTGTGCAAAAGCGATAAGATCATGATAAATATTTTCTTTACCGGAAGTCGCTTTAGATAAAAATCGACGAGGAGTTTCTATATTTATCTCTTTACCTACTATTTGTTGAGCATAATTTTTCAAAGTATTGTCGTCAAAGTTAACGTTACTCAAGTCAAGATTTGTAGCTTTTGATTGCTTTAACAATTCAATTAAATGTGTACTAATCACAATAAAAAGCATATCCCAGTTAGAATTTAAACCTAAAGACTTAAGTTGATTCAGAATTTGATCATCAATAAATATGTCTTTTCTAATTTGTTTAATATCTTGTTCGTCTAATGTTTCTATGTCTACTGTTCCTTTTAAGTTTAAAAAAGCTTCACTATGTAAAATTTCATAAACTGTTAAAGCAGAAACATCAAAACATCTTTCTTCACTTAAAAAAACACCGTCTACATCAAATAATACTTGTTTCATATTATGCCTCCATTTTTTGAACATTCTGATTATAATTTTAGCATAGATTATTACTGAATACAGTAGTATTACAACATAAGATAAATGAAAACGTTTTAGTTTAAAATACAAAAAAATCTTACAAGCAAATGGTCGCTTGTAAGATTTTTAAATGTTATTTTTGTCTAGATTTCTGAGCGATATACGTCACTTCTTTTTGTAAAGTATTCGTTCTTTCTTCTAATAAAGTCATAATTTTAGCGATTTTTTCACTTTTCTTCATATCACTTGGAAAGACGTTTGGATCAATTGGCTCTCCAAATTTAATAAACGACTTTTGTCTAAATCCAAAAATTGATTTAACTTGTTTAGGTCCTTCAAAAGCAGCTGGTACAATTGGTTTGTTACTTAATACAGCAATTGTTGCAGCCCCTCTTTTTAAAGGTGCTTCTCCTGTTTCTGCTCTATGACCAGATGGGAAAATACCAACACTTTTACCTTCATTTAATAATTTAACAGGTATTTTTAAAGTACTTGGACCTGGTTTTTCTCTATCAACTGGAAATGCATTCAATGAATGAAAGAACTTATCTGACCAGTCTTTCGAAAACAATTCCTTTTTAGCCATATAATTAATTTCTGTAGGATATAAACTTAAAGCTAACATAATCACTTCTACATATCCTGTATGTGTACATGTAACGATATAAGGTTCATCAGGAACTTTTTCTTTGTTGATTGCTACAATTTGTTTCCCGAATTTTTGAAAAATAGTATGTAAAACAGTACTCGCAAATTTATACATTTAATGACCACTCTCTTCTTAATGATATACATATTCTATCATTGTCGTACTTACGTAACAAGTTTTCATACAAAATATTGTAACAATTTAAAACGACCATATCATTAGCTTTTTAAAAGAATTTCTATAATAATTATTTTATGGACAGTGTTTAAGGAGGCAATACAATGGATCAAAATCAAAATGAGGATCAACAAAATATTAATAAGACAACTTCAAATGGTTACTATTACAAACAAAAAAATAAAATCCCTTGGTATCAAAGTTGTCTTATCCCATTTATTTCTGGTATTTTAGGTGCGGTATTAATACTCGCATTATATATCGGCGGGACTAAAATAGTAGATGTATTTAGCAATTATAATGATGAAGCAAATATTACAAAAGCACCAGCTAATGAAAAAGGTGGCAATATTAAAGATAATAAATCAAGTAACAAATCCGTTTCTAAAATGATTGAAGATGTTTCACCTTCAATTGTAGGTGTTATAAACAAACAAAAAGCAAGCGGACTAGAATCATTTTTCGGTGGTAACAACTCCGAGGATTCAGACGGGTCTGGTGATTCAGAAGAAACGGGAACAGGTACAGGCGTGATTTATCAATCTAATGGTAATAGTACTTATATCGTAACGAACAACCATGTTATAGAAGGTGCAAATGAAATAGAAGTTCGCCTTCACAATGATAAATCAGTGAAAGCCAAACTTGTTGGTACAGATGTTATGACAGACTTAGCAGTATTAAAAATAGAAGGCAATTATAATATAGAACCAATTAAATTCGCAGATTCATCTAAAGTTAAAGCTGGTGAAACAGTATTTGCTTTAGGTAACCCATTAGGTGTAGAATTTGCAAACAGTGTGACTCAAGGTATTATTTCTTCAGAAGAACGTACGATGAATGTACAAACTTCTCAAGGTGTTACAGAAGCAACAGTTATTCAAACAGATGCTGCCATAAACCCAGGTAACTCAGGTGGCGCATTAATCGACTTAAACGGTAACCTTATCGGTATTAACTCAATGAAAATTTCAAGATCAGATGTAGAAGGTATCGGCTTTGCAATACCAAGTAATGAAGTAAATAATATCATTAAAGATATTATGGATGACGGTAAAGTAACACGACCTTATATCGGCATCAGCATGATTTCAATAGATGATATACCAAACCAATATAAGAAAGAATTAAATCTCACTACAGATAAAGGTGTTTACATTTCTGAAGTAGATAAAAAAGCAGACAACGGGCTTAAAAAAGATGATGTCATCACAAAAGTAGACGATAAAGATGTATCAGACGTTTCTGATATTAAAAATTATATCTACAATGAGAAAAAACCAGGTGACAAAATCACAATCAAATACATTAGAGATGGCAAAACACATACAACAAAAATCACATTGAAAGAACAAAACTAATTCAAAAAAGCATGCAACTCATATCGAGTTGCATGCTTTTTCTATATACATATTTCAAACTAGAATCCTCTACCTGCGCCACCGCCAGAGAAGCCGCCTCCTCCGCCGAAGCCACCTCCGGAGAAGCCTCCACCTGAGAAACCGCCACCAGAACTACCTGATGAGCCTCCAAAGATAAATGGACCAGTCATACCGCGTCTTGTACCTCTTCTATTTCCACCTCTTGGAGGTCTACCGCCTCCATTTTTGAAGTAAATAATGAAGAATACAATAATAAATATGATAAAGATGATAAATGGTATTTTTCCTAACCCACTACTTTGTGGTTCGTCTTCTGTGAACTTCTTACCATCGTATCCGTAACTTTTAGCTACTTCATCCCACACTGCATCATATAAATTTGTTAAACCTTGACTGTAATAAGCGTTTGCTTTTTTAGTATCTTTAGTTTGAGCAGCTTTCTTTTGGTAAGGCATGAATTTAGAATCGATCAATTCCCCAACTTTAGAGTCATTGAGGACACCTTCAAGTCCATCTCCAACTGCTATATCAATACCTCTATTATTGTTCTCATTACCGTTATCCATATTTAATAGGATAACAATCCCACGATTATGCTTTTGGTCACCAACTTTATAGTGTCTCCCCGCTTCTAACGCATAATCTTGGCGAGGTGTTTGACCTATTGATTTCATCGTCATTAACAAGATATCTGCATCTGTTCCATCTTGTAATTTTTGACCTTTTTGATTAATTTTGTCTTTATCTTGATCAGTCATTAATTTAGCATGATCTTGTACAAATACAGGCTGTTCTAACTTAGGAAATTTATCATCAGCTGCATGTACGACATAACTTAGTGAAAAAAAGCTAACAATAAGCAAGACACAAAATCGTTTAAACATTGATTTCATTAAGATTCGTCTCCGCCAAAGTCAACTTTTGGTGCATCTTTAGCTTCACCTTTGGCTTGGAAATATTCTTTCTTATCAAAATTAAACAATCCTGCTATGATACTAGATGGGAATCTACGAGTAGCTTGATTATATTCATTAATAGATTCATTATAATCTTTTCTAGCTACTGCAATTCTATTCTCAGTACCAGCTAATTCGTCTCTTAATCCTGTAAATTGCTTATCTGCTTTTAAATCTGGATAATTTTCACTGATAGCAAGTAAACGACTTAACGCACTATTAACTTCTCCATTTGCTTCTGCTTTTTCTTCTGGCGTATTCGCACCTGCTAATTTACTACGTGCATCTGATACATCTTTAAATACTTTTTCTTCATGTTTCGTGTAACCTTTAACTGTATCAACTAAGTTAGGAATTAAGTCAACACGTCTTTGAAGCTGATTATCAATATTAGATAATGACTTATCCGCTTCTTCTTCAAGTCCAACTAATCTATTGTATGGACCGATCATAAATAAACCAATAATAACAATTACTGCTACAACAACAATAATTGGTCCTAAATATTTTTTCATTAAATGTCTCCCTTTCTTTTTATAAATAAATGGTCTTCTTTATTATACAATAAATACCATATGTATGCGAAAAAAGACTGAGACAAACATCGTTGTCTCAGCCATTATAACTCATAAATATTAAACGTATTTAACCATTGTGTATTTCTTTTTACCTCTTCTAACAATTGTAAATTCATCATCTATTTTATCTTCGCTTGAAATCTCGTGGTTAACATCTTGAATACGTTCACCGTTTAAGTAGATTGCACCATTTGTGATATCTTCACGTGCTTGTCGTTTTGAAGGAGAAACACCTGCTTCAATAATAAAGTCAACAAGTTGTACAGTTTCAGAACTTACTTCAGCTGTTGGCACGTCTTTAAAACCTTCTACGATTTCAGATTTTGTTAATGATTTAATATCGCCTTTAAATAGTGCATCTGTAATTCTTTTAGCTTCTTCTACAGCTTCTTCACCATGTATAAAGCGAACCATTTCTTCAGCTAATACTTTTTGAGCTTCTCTTAAGTGAGGTGCTTCTTCAACTGTTTTTTCAAGTCTTTCAATTTCTTCTCTATCAAGGAAAGTAAAGTATTTTAAGTATTTTACAACATCGGCATCTTGTGAGTTAATCCAGAATTGGTATAACTCGTAAGCTGATGTTTTGCTTCTATCTAACCATACAGTACCTGATTCAGATTTACCGAATTTTTTACCATCTGCTTTTGTAACAAGTGGAATTGTGAAACCGTAAGCTTCAGTGTCACCGTACATTCTTCTCATTAAATCTAATCCTGTCGTGATGTTACCCCATTGGTCTGAACCACCGATTTGCATTTTACAATCGTAATTACGGTTTAAGTATCCGAAATCAATGGCTTGTAAGATCATGTACGTAAACTCAGTGTAAGAAATACCTGTTTCTAATCTCGTCTTAACAGAGTCTTTCGCTAACATGTAGTTTACACCCACATGTTTAGCGTAATCTCTTAAGAATGAAATTAAGTCTATTTCTTTTAACCAATCTTTATTGTTAACAAGAATCGCTGAGTCTTCACCTTCAAAATCAAATATTTTATGCATTTGATTCATGATTCCTCTTACATTAGCTTCAACTTGTTCATCAGTTTGTAATTTTCTTTCTTCTGAACGTCCTGATGGGTCACCAATCATACCTGTACCACCACCGACTAAGACGATTGGTGTGTGTCCATGGTTTTGGAAACGACGTAATGTTAAATATGGTAATAAATGTCCAATGTGCAAACTATCAGCTGTAGGATCTGCACCACAATATATTTTAACTGACTCTCTATTTAATAAGTCTTCAATTTCTTGTTCATCAGTTTGTTGATAAATTAAACCTCTCCATTTTAAATCTTCTAAAAGTTCATTTGTCATTATATTTTCCTCCTCTAAAATAGAATATAAAAAAGCACCCTCACAAAAAATGTAAGGGTGCTTGAATACACGGTACCACCATACTTATGACGTAAATTCATACATCATCACTCTTTAATGTTACGTACATTAAAAACGTTGAACTTGTTGTTATAAAGGTGTATTCATCATTATCACTTTATCAGTTCGCAGCACCACTGACTCTCTTAAAAAGAAAATAATCACTACTTCTCCTTTAGTTCATTACCTTATGCAATTAATTACAAAGTATAATGCTAACTTTTTTAAAAGTCAACACTAAACATATATGTTATAATATTGATGATTAGATTGGAGGTAAAAATTTGAGTTCAAATCAGTCTAAAAACAAACTTAAAGAACAATTTAATCGTTCAAGTAAGAAATATAAAGATACTTTTAAAGAAACAAAATGGTCCCCAAAACTCATATTCCATACTACATACAATGTAATAAGCAATTTATTTTTCATTATTGTATTTATTAGTTGTTTATTATTAGCTTTAGGATTGGGTATTGGCGGCGGATACTTCGCAGGACTTGTCAAAGATGAAAAAGTAATGTCTAAAAAGGAAATGAAGCAACAACTTTATTCAATGACAGAAAGCACATCTGTTTATTTTGGTTCTGGAGAGTCACTTGGTCGATTAAAAAGTGATGTCCAAAGGGATGTTATTAAAGGGAAAGACATAAGTAAGAATGTTAAAAATGCACTTATATCAACAGAAGATGAAGACTTCTATAACCATAATGGTATTGTACCTAAAGCTTTTATAAGAGCATCAGTACAAGAAGTACTTGGTAGTGCTAATTCTTCTGGCGGGAGTACATTAACGCAACAACTTGTTAAGAACCAACTTTTAACTAATGAAACATCATTTGAACGTAAAGCTAAAGAAATGCTACTTTCAATGAATGTTGAAAAGAACTTATCAAAAGAAGAAATTATTGATAGTTACTTAAACGTCGTTTCATTCGGAAGAAATTCAAATGGTTCTAATATAGCGGGTATTGAAGCCGCTGCTCAAGGTGTATTTGGTAAATCGGCTAAGAATTTAAACATCGCACAATCTGCGTATCTTGCTGGATTACCACAGAATCCTTACACATACACACCTTTCTTACCGAATGGTGATTTGAAAGATGATGAATCCTTGAAATACGGCATCAATCGTCAACACTATGTTCTGAAAAGAATGTATCAAGAAGAAAAAATTACGAAAAAAGAATACGATGAAGCATTAAAATTCGACATCAAGAAATCATTTGTTGATAAAGTTGAAGAACCTAATCAGAAATATCCATTCTTAACTGAAGAAGTTGAAAAACGTACTGTCGATATTCTTAAATATCATTTAGCTAAAGAAGATAATATTTCTAAGAAAGAACTTGATCAAACGCCAGTTCTTATGACGAAATATACTGAAAAAGCTAATCAAGCTATGCGAACTGAAGGTTACCGTGTAGATACAACGATTGAAAAAGATATGTACGATAAACTTCAAGAAGTTAAAGATAATTCTGGTAGCTACTCTTGGGATAGAGAAGCAAGTTATACAAACAGTGAAGGTAAAAAAGCTTCCAAAGAGTTTCAACATGAAGTCGGTGCATTATTAAAAGAAAATCAATCTGGTAAAATTTTAGCGTTCGTTGGTGGTAGAGATTACGAAAAATCACAAATCAATCATGCAACAAGTGCTAAACGTTCACCAGGTTCAACAATGAAACCATTACTCACATATGCACCAGCCTTTGAAAATGGATTAATCACACCAAACACTGCCCTACTGGATAAAAAATTCGACTTCCAAGGTTATTCACCTGATAACTACGATAGAAGAGAATTTGGACCAGTAACAGCAGATTATGCATTAAGAAACTCTTTAAACTTAAGTACATTAAGATTGTATAGTAATGTTCAAGACTACAAACCATGGGAAAACTTAAATAAAATGGGTATGACCGTACCTAAAGATATCCAAGATGGTTTAGCCTTAACACTCGGTACAGCAGACTTCACATTAGAACAAGATGTGAATGGTTACAGTACTTTAGCTAATAAAGGTGAATATAATGAAAGTTATATGATTGAATCTATTAAATCACGAGATGGTGAAGTGATTTATCAACACAAAAAAGATCCTAAACGTATCTTTAGTGAATCAACAACATATTTAACAACTAGTATATTAGAAGGTGTTCTTGATGATGGTTCAGGTTACCAAATTAAGAATTCATTTGACGGTAACTGGGCTGGTAAAACAGGTACATCACAAGATGCTAAAGATAGCTTGTTTGTAGGCTATACACCAAAAGTTACACTAGGTATTTGGATGGGTTATGACCAACCAATAACATTTGATGAAGACAGTCATTATCAATTATTTATGTGGAGAGATATGGTTAATGCATTATCTTCTACAGATAGAGAAAAATTAGGATACGATAGTGAATTCTCTAGACCTAGCACAGTTAAAGAAGACACAATTTGCCAATACACAAATTCTACAGGAAGCTGTAGCAGTGGTGAATCTAAATCTTCTACATTAATATCTGATAAAGTCGATACTTCGAATAAAGATATTAATTCTGACTATGTATTAAAACGACTAGGACAAGCAATTGATACAAACACATCATCAAAAGTTAAACCAAAAGAACGCGTATCTAAAAATTCTAAAGAAGCTTGGTCATATAAATCAAGCAGCAATAAAGATAGTAATTCAAACAGCAATAGCAAGCCATCCAGTGGTACAAGCACCGCACCACCAAGTGGCAATAATTAGATAAACTTTCTAGTTCAAAATAAATAACACCTCATTTTCAGTGAAAATGAGGTGTTATTTTTTGTTGACTTATATTCTATTTAGAATAATCCTACTGCAGAACCGTCTTCGTTAACATCCATATTTAATGCTGCTGGTTTCTTTGGTAAACCTGGCATTGTCATGATGTCCCCTGTTAATGCTACGATAAATCCTGCGCCAGTTCTTGGTGATAGTTCTCTAATTGTTATATCGAAGTCTACTGGTGCACCAAGTTCTTTTGGATCATCTGTAAATGAATATTGTGTTTTCGCCATACAAACTGGGTATTTATCCCAACCGTTTTCTTTAATTGTCTTCAATTGTTTTAAGGCTTTATCACTGAATTTAACAGATCTACCGCCATATACTTTCTGAACAATTGTTTCTATTTTTTCTTCTATAGATAAATCCAAGTCATAAAGATGTTTAAATGATTGTGGCGTTTCTAATACTTTTAATACTTCTTTAGCAAGTTCGACGCCACCTTTTCCGCCTTTTTCCCAAACTTCTGTTAAAGCTACTTTTACGTTATTTTCTTTACACCAATCTAAGACAACTTGTACTTCATCATCTGTATCGTGAATAAACGCATTAATTGCTACAACAGGCTCAACGCCAAACTGTTTAATATTATTGACATGTCGTTCTAGGTTTACGATACCTTGTTGAACAGCTTGAACATTTTCTTCTTTAAGATCAGTTTTTGCTACGCCACCATGCATTTTTAACGCACGAATAGTTGCGACTATAACAACTGCACTTGGATCAAATCCAGCTTTGCGTGTTTTGATATTTAAAAACTTCTCTGCACCTAAATCTGAACCAAATCCACTTTCTGTTACGACGATATCCGCTAACTTTCTAGCAGTATTAGTAGCAATAATTGAATTACATCCATGCGCAATGTTCGCAAAAGGTCCACCATGTACTAATGCAGGCGTACCTTCTATCGTTTGTACAATGTTAGGTTTTAGCGCGTCTTTTAAAATAAGCGTTAAAGCACCTTCTACTTTTAAATCACGAACCGTTACGGGTTGCTTATCCACATTATAGCCAATTGTAATGTTAGCTAGATTTTCTTTTAAATCTTTAATGCCGTTTGATAAACAGAATATAGCCATTATTTCAGATGCAACTGTGATATCAAAACCATCTTCTCTTGGTACACCTCTTGTTGGACCACCTAAACCAACTACGACTTGACGTAACTCTCTATCATTCATATCAAGTACACGTTTCCATTCAACGCGTCTAGAATCAATATTAAGTTCGTTACCTTGATAGATGTGATTATCTATAAATGCTGACAACGCATTGTTTGCAGTCGTTATCGCGTGTAAGTCACCATTAAAATGTAAATTGATTTCTTCCATTGGTAAAACTTGTGCATAACCACCACCTGTTGCGCCACCTTTCATACCAAATACAGGACCAAGTGAAGGCTCTCTTAATGCGACCATTACATTTTGATTAAGTTGATTAAAGGCATCTGCTAATCCAACCGTTACCGTTGATTTACCTTCACCAGCTGGCGTTGGACTTAAAGCTGTTACAAGTACAACTTTACCTTTTTCCTCTAGATCATTTAGCTTTGTAATATCAACTTTTCCTTTATAGTGACCATAAGGTTCCAAAGCTTCATGAGAAATCCCCACCTTCTCAGCTATTTCACTAATTGGTCTTAAAGTACTTTGTTTTGCAATTTCTAAATCTGATAAATGACTCAACATCGTTCACTCCTTAAATTTATATTACAAATTAAATATTAAATGACATATCCTAACACTATTAGGATATACAATTCACTCATAAAAGTCGATATGTAAGCTACTTTTATTCAAATTTCCCGTAAAAAAGATCACGCCAATTATATGACGTGAACTTTATTTAAATTAATCTTCAAGCGTAGATAAGTCACCTGCTGGTAAATCTAATTCCCAAGCTTTAAGTACACGTCTCATAATTTTACCTGAACGTGTCTTCGGTAATTTATCTTTAAATTCAATTTCACGAGGTGCTGCATGTCCAGCTAATCCTTCTTTAACAAACTTTCTAATTTCTTCTTTAAGTTCGTCTGATTCTTCATAGCCATCTCTTAAAGCAATAAATGCTTTAATAATTTCACCTCTTACTGGATCAGGTTTACCGATAACACCCGCTTCAGCAACAGCTGGATGTTCAACAAGTTTAGATTCAACTTCAAATGGACCTACACGTTCACCAGCAGTCATGATGACATCATCAACTCTACCTTGGAACCAGTAATAACCATCTTCATCTTTATATGCAGAATCTCCTGAAACATACCATTCATCATTGATAAAGTAAGAATCATATTTAGGTTGGTTATTCCAAATTGTTCTCATCATTGATGGCCAACCTTTTTTAAGGGCTAAGTTACCCATTCTATTCGGTGGTAATTCATTACCTTGATCATCTACAATTGCTGCTTCAATACCTGGTAAAGGTTTACCCATTGAACCAGCACGTATATCCATAGAAGGATAGTTTACAATCATATGTCCACCTGTTTCAGTCATCCACCAAGTATCATGTACTCTATGATTAAATACGTTATGTGCCCATTTAATAACTTCTGGGTTTAACGGTTCACCAACTGAAAGTATATGTCTTAATGATGAAAGATCATATTTACTAACAACATCATCGCCAGCACCCATTAACATACGTAACGCAGTTGGCGCTGTATACCAAATCGTTACGCCATATGTTTGAATAAAGTCATACCAGCCTTCTGGTGAGAATCTTCCACCTACGATACAGTTTGTAACACCATTTAACCATGGACTAAAGATACCATATGATGTTCCAGTTACCCAACCTGGGTCAGCTGTACACCAATAAACGTCATCTTCTTTAAAGTCTAATACATATTTACCAGATATATAATGTACGATCATAGCCTCTTGAACATGTAATACACCTTTAGGTTGTCCTGTAGAACCTGATGTATAATGTAAGATCAATCCATCTTCTCGATCTAACCATTCAATATCAAATTCTTCACTTGCTTGTTCAAATGATTGATTGAAATCAATGTATTCATCACTTACTTCGTCATCTACAACGACAATATGTTCAAGGTTTGGTAATTCATCTTTCGGAATTCTACCAACTAAATCGTTCGTCGTAATGATAACTTTAGCTTCACTATTTTCTAATCTGTCTTTAACTGCTTTTTCCATAAAAGCTTCGAATAATGGACCTACGATAGCCCCAATCTTCAAAGTACCTAATAAAGAGAAATATAATTCAGGTGTTCTAGGCATAAATATAAATACTCTATCACCTTTTTGTACATTCGCTTCATTTTTCAAGACATTTGCAGCTTTATTACTCGCGATTTGTAATTCTTTAAATGTATAACTATCTTGTCTATTGCTATCTTTATAATGAAGTGCAATTTTGTCCCCTTTACCATTATCTACATGACGATCTATACATTCGTAAGCCATATTTATTTTTCCAGTTTCACTCCAACTGAAATTCTTTTCGATATCTTTCCAATTATGATTTTTTACTGTTTCATCATAATCAGCAAGGTTATAAGAATCATTTAATGCTTCGTATACTTCGACTTTCATTTAAATCTCCCCTTTTATGAATGTAATCGTTTTCAATAAAGCCTATTTACATTATAATATAAATAGATGATACTTTTCAAAAAAATTTGATTATTCAAAATACATATTACAAATATAGAATATCATACTTAATGAAAGGAGGTACAACATTGGAATTCAAGAAGACTTTTATATCTGAAACTGTCCCCTATGATAAAGACACAGATATTATCGTTGAAGGACCTGTTCATCCAGATGAATTACGGAACATGACTTTTGATGAAGGACTCAATAGTTTTAGAGTATCTAAAGAACAATTTGAAGCGATCATTGAAATTGCTGAATTACCAGAAGGAAGAATAATTATTGCACGTATTGATCAACATATTATTGGTTATACAACATACTTATACCCTGACCCATTAGAGAGATGGTCAGATGGTAATTTACCGTATATTCTAGAATTAGGCGCTATTGAATTGTCTTTAGATTATCGTAAATATGGTCTAGGTAAAAAAATGCTTCAACTTGCTATGAAAGCACCAGAAATGGAAGATTTCATCGTCATTACAACTGAATATTATTGGCATTGGGATTTAAAAAACAGTGGTTTAGATGTTTATCAATATCAAAAAATCATGCATAAAATGATGGCTGAAGGTGGATTAGAAGTGTTTGCAACAGATGATCCTGAAATTATTAGTCATCCAGCAAATAGCCTAATGGCAAGAATTGGACAAAATATTCAACAAGAACAAATGGAAGCATTTGATAAGCTCAGATTTATGAATCGATTTTTCTTTTAGAGGGGGGTTAAATTTATGTTAGTTGAAAAAATTATGACATCACCTTGTACAACAATACAAAGTGATAAATCTATTGAAGATGCTTTAGTATTAATGACACAAAAAGAAATTAGACATTTACCGATTGTTGATGAAGAAGATCATTTACTCGGTATTATTTCTGATAGAGATATAAAAATGGCACTGCCTAGTATATTATCTGATGACGAGCCCAATAAAAGTTTGTCATTATCTGTTTCAAAAATTATGAGACGTAATGTGATACGTTGCCATCCACTTGATTTTGTAGAAGATATTGCACTAGATTTTTATGAAATGTCTATCGGTTCAATTCCAGTTATTCGAGATAATAAAGTAATTGGTATCGTAACCCAAAAAGATATGCTTAATACATTTTTAGAACTTACAGGTGTGACTATGCCTGGATCTATTATTGAAGTACATATTGATGATAAAGTTGGCGCACTTCATGATATTACAAAAATATTTAAAGAACAAAATATTGATATCTTAAACGTTCTAGCTTATGCAGATCAACAAGATATTAATAAGAGATACCTGATGTTACGAGTGAAATCAATGAATCCAGAGAAAATATACAAATTATTAGAAGAACAAGATTACCATGTCATCTATCCGTTTGGTATAAAAAATGACTAATGTTAAATATGTATATTCTGAAGATTTATTGAAATATCGTTTTTCAGATAGTCACCCTTTCAATCAAATGAGACTTAAATTAACAACTGATTTACTCTTTGATTTAGGGGTATTAACCGAAGCGCATATTATTCCACCTCGGGTAGCGACTGATGAAGAACTTCAACTCGTACATGAACCAAATTATATAGAAGCAATAAAGAAAGCTGGCAATGGTGAATTACCATTAGAAGAATATGATAAATACGGATTAAATTCTGAAGACACACCACAATTTGTAAATATGCATGAAAATAGTGCACGTGTTGTTGGTGGAACTTTAAGTGCAGTAGATGCTGTTATGTCTGGAAAAGCAACAAGAGCATGCCATCTTGGTGGTGGCTTACATCACGGCTTTAAAGGTAAAGCGAGCGGATTTTGTATATATAATGACAGCGCTGTTGCCATTCAATACATGCAATCAAAGTATAATCAACGCGTCTTATATATTGATACAGACGCTCATCATGGCGATGGTGTACAATGGTCATTTTATACAAACGAAGACGTCATGAACTATTCTATACATGAAACTGGTCGATACTTATTTCCAGGCACTGGTGCGTTAACAGAACGCGGTGATGGTAAAGGATTTGGAACCACAGTCAATGTACCATTAGATGCTTATACAGAAGACGATTCATACATAGACGTCTTTAAAGATACAGTAGAAGCCGTTTGTAAAGCATATAAGCCAGATGTCATACTTAGTGTAAATGGTGTGGATATACATTATTTAGATCCACTCACACATTTGAGCTGCACACTTGATACATTGTATAAAATACCTTATATCGTTAAAGGTTTAGCAGACAAATATTGTGATGGCAAAATCATTATGATTGGTGGCGGTGGCTATAATATATGGCGCGTTGTACCTAGAGCGTGGTCACATGTATGGTTTGCACTAAATGACCTACAAACACCTGAAGGCTCACTACCAGATTCATGGTTACAAAAATACCAATCACACGCACCATTACCACTACCTTCAACTTGGGTAGATGAAAAAGAAGACTATACTGAAATACCAAGAAGAACAGAAATAACTGAAAAAAATAATAATACTAAACTAAGAATATTAGACTGGTTTAATTAGATATTAAAAAAGACGACTGAAACAATTGATATGTTTCAGTCGTCTTTTTCTATTATTTAGTTGTACCTCTATATTCTACTCTATAAGGTAAAATCACATTAGGTTCATCAATTTGTTCGTCATTCATATATTTAGTTAATAATCTCATACCAACTGCACCAATATCATATAATGGTTGTGTCACACTTGATAATTGAGGTCTAACCATATGAACTAATCTTGTATTATTAAAACTTACAACTTGTAAATCATTTGGTACATTAACGCCTGCATCTTGTGCTGCGTGTACAATACCAATTGCTTGTTCATCACTAATACATAAAATAACATCCGGCTTATCTTGTGAAACAGCCTCATAAGCACGGCTACCATCTTTATATGTTTCATTACCAACAAATTTAGCATTGTCTTCGATTTCAAGGCCAGCTTCTTGAAGTGCAAGTTCTAATCCTTTAAAAGCATCATCTTGTGCTTTTTCTGAATATCCTCCACCTACAAATGCAAATTTCTTAGCACCTTTCTTGATCAATGATTCAGCAATTTCTTTACTAGCTTCTGTATAATTAATGTTAACTGAAGCAAGTTTAGAGTCTTTATCATTCGTACCTGATACGACTACTGGTACTGATGATTTATCAATAAGATCCACTGTTTCGTCTGTTAAAGTACCACCTAAGAAAATGATACCGTCAACTTGTTTACTTAATAAATTATTAAATATCTCTTGTTCTTTTTCACTATCATTATCAGAATTTGAAATGATTGTATGATATTTATACATAGTGGCAATATCTTCTAATCCACGAGCTAATTCAGAATAATAAACATTTGAAATGTCAGGAATAATTACCCCAACAGTTGTTGTTTTCTTGCTTGCTAAACCTCTAGCTACAGCATTAGGTCTATAATTTAATCTTTTAATGACTTCATTTACTTTATCACGTGTTGAAGGTTTAACATTTTGGTTACCATTTACGACACGTGAAACTGTTGCCATTGATACTTTTGCTTCTCTTGCAACATCATATATTGTTACAGTCATAATATCCTCCTATCTTGAAAACGTTTTCTACTTTATTCTAGCACGTTTTCATAATGTTTTCAAAGTATATGAAAGCGAACTCACAATTACCAATTATAAAAGATTATAGAGGTGTTGTCGATACAATTGCTCTAATATTTTTGGTTTTTGTGTAAATTGTAAATAGTTTTTCAGAAAACAAACGAACATATGTTAATTTACAACATAAAAAAACTGGCGAAAAGTTATGATAACTTTTCGCCAGTTGATGTATATGAATATTATTTTTCGTATAATTTAGCAGCTTCAACGATTTCTTTGTAGAATGCATCAAATTCGTTTAAGTCCATTTGTTGACCAGCATCACTTAATGCTACTGATGGATCAGGATGTACTTCTGCCATTACACCGTCAGCTCCAACTGCTAATGCAGCTTTAGCACATGGTAACATAATATCTTTACGTCCAGTACTATGCGTAACGTCGACCATAACTGGAAGATGTGTACCTTGTTTTAAAATAGGAACTGCTGAAATATCTAATGTGTTTCTTGTAGCTTTTTCATATGTTCTAATACCACGTTCACATAAGATAATGTTATTGTTACCTTGTGAGTGAATGTATTCTGCAGCGTAGATGAATTCTTCGATAGTTGCAGAAAGACCACGTTTTAATAAGACAGGTTTATTTGTTCTACCTGCTTCTTTTAATAACTCAAAGTTTTGCATGTTTCTTGCACCAATTTGGAATACATCTAAGTATTCATCAGCCATTTCAAAGTGTGCAGGATTTACAATTTCACTTACGATATTTAAACCGTATTTATCTTTAGTATTTTTAAGAATTTTTAATCCTTCTTCACCTAAACCTTGGAAGTCGTAAGGAGAAGTACGTGGTTTAAATGCGCCACCTCTAATGAATTTTTCGCCTCTATCAGCTAAATCTTTCGCAACTGCATCAACTTGTTCTTGTGATTCTACAGAACATGGACCGAATACGAATGATTTTTTATTATTACCAATAATTGCACCATTGTCGAATTGTACAATAGTATCTTCTGGTTTTAATTTACGAGAAACATATAAATGTTTTTCATTTTCAGATTTTTGTAAGTCAGTAGAAGCTTTAAAGATCTCTTTAAATAATTGCTTAATAGTATTGTCGTTATATGGTCCTTGGTTATTATCAATTAAATGATTTAACATTTCTTTTTCACGTTGTGGATCATATACTTGAGTACCTTGTTTACGTTTTTCTTCACCAATTTTTTTAGCTAAAGTACCACGTTCTTGTAATAAAGCTAAAATTTCATCATTAATACCTTCAATTCTTTTTCTTAAATTCTCTAATTCATTTGACATCCTTTTCACCTCATGTAAACAATTTAACTCACATACTTTAAAGCGATAAAATATATAAGTAATTAGATGTTAGTATAACAATTAAAATGCTCTGATTCAACCCCAACATCTCAAAAATATTAAAATTTATTACTAATCAGACTAATAAAGTATATTTTAATTTATAATAGTGTTCATTACAATATAAAAAACTACCGAAAAGTTATGTTATGACTTTTCGGTAGTACAAATAATATGCGTTATACATCACTTATTTATTATTTTTTATCGAAAGTTTTTTTCTCTACAACTGTTTTTGGACCTTTTAAGTCTTCATTTTCTACTTCAGATTTAATTGCACTTTTTTGTGCTTTTAATTCTTCGTCGCCTACATCGTCAGCTGTTACAACGCCTTTGTTAGCTTTCTTTTCAGCTTGTTTAGATTTTACTTCTTCTGCTTTTTTCTTAGTTTCTGTTTTCTTTTCTGAAGCTTTTGTTTTAACTTCTTCTTTTTTGTCAGCGGCTTTAGCTTTTACTTCTTCCGCTTTTTGACTAGCTTCTTCTTTTTTATCAGCAGCTTTAGCTTTCACTTCTTCTGCTTTTTCGTTAGCTTGTGCTTTTTTATCTTCAACTTTAGTTTTGACTTCTTCTTTCTTTTCTTCAGCTTGTGTTTTGATTTCTTCAGCTTTAGATTGAGCTTGAACTTTTAAGTCATCAGTTTTAGTTTTAACGTCATCGATAATTTTGTTTGATTTCTCACTTAAATCATCTTGTAATTCTTTCCCTGATTTAGGAGCTAGTAATAAACCAACAATTCCACCTACTACTGTTCCTAATACTACACCAAATACAAAATCTCTACCGTTTGTATTTTTTTCATATTCAGCTTCATACGTTTCTAAACCATGTGTATATAAATCTCTATTGTATTTGTTTTCCATTATATTTTCCCCCTAATTTTATTAAAGAAATCAGGCTGTGACATTTTTGATATGCCTCAGCCTGAAAAGATTGTTATTTGCTTCCATGCACTTTATTTTTTCAAGCCGGCACCAATTTTATCTTCATCCAAGTTGTCACCTGATGTTGTTGTTTCATTGTAGTCTTTCGGCACTTGCGCTTCAAAATCTTTAGAAGCATTTACATTATTTTTGTATGATACGTTACTTCTACGATCTCTTCTTAATTGCCATTTATCTGCAACTTCCATTGCAACATTTGACCATTGAATAACTTGAGAAATCTTATCTTCATTTTGTGAGATATTGTGAGTAATAGAATTTGTAACTCTATCTACTGAATTATTAAGTGTTTGTACAGAATCTCCAACACCTTTAACTGCATCTACTACTGAGTTTAAGCGTAATGATTTATCTTGAATATCTTCAGTTAAACGATTTGCTTTATGAAGTAAATCAGTAGATTCACGTGTGATACCTTGTATTTGGCCTTGAATGCCATCTAAAGTTTCATTAATTCCTTTAACTGTTTTTAATAATTGCATTAAAAATAGTGCTAAGACAACACAAATAATTAAAAATGCAACCGCAGCAATTATGCCTGCTATTGGTAAAATCCAATCCATACTGAACGCCTCCTAATAATTATAAAACTAATCTTTATTCGATTTACTAATATTTAATACCCTCACTATTAAAGTATAAACATATTATATTTAATGTGATAGTGAAGAAACATAGGCTTTTTGAACTTTTTGAATATCTCCAGCACCCATAAATAGTATAACACCATTATCATGCTTTTGTAGCTGAGAAACTGATTCTTCGCTTATTAAATCAGCATTAGGAATTAATGCTTTTAAATCATGTATTGTCAGCTCACCTTGTTGTTCTCGAATAGAACCAAAGATGTCACATAAGTATACTTTATCAGCAAGGTTTAAACTTTCAGCAAATTCGTTTAAGAAAGTTTCTGTTCTTGAAAATGTATGAGGTTGAAATACTGCAACCACTTCGTTTTCAGGATATTTTTTTCTAGCTGATTCAATTGTAGCATTAATTTCTCTCGGATGGTGTGCATAGTCATCGATTAAGATTTGATTATCGTAAAAACTTTCACTAAATCTTCTTTTTACACCACCAAATGTTAATAATGCTTCTTTAATATTTTCAATATCTAGTTTTTCTAAATGACAAATTGCAATAACTGCTAATGCATTTAGAACGTGGTGATCACCATACATAGGTGTTGTAAATGTACCTATGAGTTCGTTTTTAGATTTAAAGTAAACATCAAATGTTGTACCTTTAGAAGACGTTTGAACATTGTCAGCATAGACATCGTTGTCATGCTCAAAACCGTAAAAGTAAATTGGAACATCTGCTTTAATTTTTCTAAGCTCAGCATCATGTCCCCAAGCAACGATTGCTTTTTTAACATTGCTAGCCATCTCTTGGAATGCATTTGTTACGTCTTGTAAATCTTTAAAATAGTCCGGATGATCAAAATCAATATTTGTCATAATCGCATAATCTGGATAATAACTTAAAAAGTGTCTTCTATATTCACAAGCTTCAAAAGCAAAGTATGAGCTATCAGGTAATCCCATACCTGTTCCATCACCTATTAAGAATGATGTCTTTTGATCACCATTCATGACATGTGATAATAATCCAGTTGTCGATGTTTTACCGTGTGCACCTGTAACAGCAACTGACGTATATTGGGACATAAATTCTCCTAGGAAAATATGATATCTTTTCACTTCAAGTCCCATTTCGTATGCTTTAGCTATTTCAGGGTGTGTATCTGGAAAGGCATTACCTGCTATAACAGTCATACCTTCTTGAATATTTTCAACATCAAATGGTAGTATTTTAATGCCTTTATTTTTTAATGCTATTTCAGTAAATACTGTATTCTCTATATCAGAACCTTGTACTTTATGTCCCATGTCGTGCATGATTTGTGCAAGTGAACTCATACCTGCACCTTTTATGCCGACAAAATGAAATAATGTCATTTCATGTCACTCCTTCTATTTCTTAAATGTTAGTTTCTCTTTCTTCTATCATATCTTTAGTAATGAGTACATCTCTTGGTTTAGAGCCGTTAGGTCCAGATATATAACCTCTCTCTTCAAGGTTATCAATCATTCTAGCTGCTCTATTATATCCAATTTGGAAATGTCTTTGTATAAGTGAAGTTGAAATATGACCTTCGTTTAACATAAATTCACAAACTTCATCAAACAGTGCATCAGCAGGTTGTTCATTTACCTTTTTCAACAATGTTTCTTCTTTGAATAGATAATTTGGTTTCATTTGACTACTTACATTTTCTACTGTTTCGTCAATTTCATCATCTGATACAAATGCACCTTGAACTCTTATCGGTTTATTCATACCGTTACCAAGATATAACATATCACCATTACCAAGTAATTTCTCTGCTCCACCAACATCAAGAATTGTTCTAGAGTCAATAGAAGACGATACCATGAATGATATTCTTGTTGGTACGTTTGCTTTAATTAAACCTGTAATCACATTGACGGATGGTCGTTGTGTCGCAAGAATCATATGTATACCACATGCTCTAGCTTTTTGTGCAATTCTAGCAATAGATTGTTCAACTTCTTGAGGTGACATCATCATTAAATCAGCTAACTCATCTATAACTATAATGATTTTTGCCATTCTTTGCTCGTAATTTGCTTTCTTATTAAATGCTGTAATATTTCTAACATGTAATTCTGCAAAACGTTTATATCTACGTTCCATCTCTTCAACAGCCCATTTTAAACTAGCTGTTGCCGCTTTTACATCGGTAATAACTGGCGCAACTAAATGCGGTAAATTGTTATACGGTGCAAGCTCTACCATTTTAGGATCAATCAGTAATAGTTTCAGTTCATCTGGATGATTTTTATAAAGTAAACTTGTTAAAATAGCATTAATACATACTGACTTACCAGAACCTGTTGCACCGGCAATGAGCGCATGAGGTGTCTTTGCAATATCCATTAATAGCGGCTCGTTATTTATTTTAAAGCCCATAGCTACAGTTAGTTTACTCTCTGCTTGTTGGAAAGGTTTAGACGTAATCATTTGGCCTAACGGAATCTTTTTAGGACTTTGATTAGGCACTTCGATACCTACTAAACTTGTACCCGGGATAGGTGCTTCAATACGAATATCTTTAGCAGCTAATGCCATTTTAATGTCATCTTGTAAAGCAGTAATTCTAGATACTTTAACACCTTTTTCAACAGATAATTCAAATCTCGTTACAGTTGGCCCTTGTATCATATTTACTACATGTGCAGGCACATTAAAATGATAAAAAGCTTCATCTAGTTCTTTTTTCTTTTCCTCTAACCATTCACTATTATCTTCTTCCTCGACAACATCATCTAATATAGATACTGGTGGAAGTACATAAGATGGTCCTTTACGTTTAACAGCTTGGTTAGACCCATGTTGTTCGTTTTGAGTTTCACTTTCTGCTTGTTGTATGTTTGATGTTTGTGTCTTGTTGATATTTGATGAACTCTTAAATGCTTGATGTTTACGCTTATCTGAAGGTGTCATCATCACGTTAAATGGTGAAGACTTTCTAACAGGTTTAGGCTTCAAGATAGGTTCGTGAGAAGTTGTCTCTTTAGGTTCTTCAGGTTGTTGAACCGTGTCCTCTACTTCTATAGGATCGTTATTTGATTCTTCTGCAATAACATTATCCGCTTCTTCTGTTTCAGTATCACTTTCCACATCAACATGATCAGACTCGAATAAGCTTTCATCTCTATCTTCTTCAGTTTCGTCAAATGTTAATAAATCTTCAGCATTTTCGATTGTATCTATTTCTTCAGCTTCAGAATCAGAATCTTCTACTTCTTCAAAATAAATATCATCTTCGACAAATTGTTCTGATTGCGTAATGGATGCATCATTGTCTTCTTCGAGAGAATCATGCGTATCGATTATTTCTGAAGGTTCGATAACAGCTTCATTAGAATCATCATTATCTTCTTCAAAATACTGTATTGCTTCAGCTTCCGTACTGTCTTCAGCATTATGAATTTCTTCTACTTCATTGTTTGATTCTACTTCTTCAAATTCTGAAACTTCCTCTTCATTTGAATCGTGAGTTGAGTTGACTTCTTCTTGTTCAGCATCAACTTCTTCAACGATTTCATCAACATTGTCTTGCTGAATGTCGTCTTCTGTATCATCAAAATCCAAGTCTATCTCTTTAAATTCATATGTAGTTAAATCATTGACATCTGGTTGTAACGCATTAGAATTAGCCGTCTCATCATGTAAGTCGCTTGTTTCATCTTGATGTATGTCATTTTGTAATTCATCGTGTAAGTCTTCTTGTTCATCTTCCACGTCTTGATAATCTTTTGGATCATTTTTAATATATGAAGCTTGTTGTTTTAAGTAATAGTCTTGATTTTTAATTTGTGACTTTTTCTCTTCTGAATCAAGACTGTTAAGCTCTTGTTCTCTTTTTTCTCTTAAAGCTTTTTCAAATTGTTTTTTCTTTTGAAGTTTCTTCTCACGTTCTTTTCTAATTTCAGAAACAATTTGTGAAGCATAAATATTTTCAATGTTAATCGTATTGTCCGTCTTTGAATAAGTAGGGACATCTCGTACGATTTCACTACTTTGTTTACGTTTATTTTCTTTTACAGCATCATTTTGTGAAGATTGAGCTGAATGATCTTTCAAACCACTATTAGGAACTTCTTTTTGTTTTCTCATACCGAATATTGCTGAAGGCACTTCAGAAGCTTTAAATTTTGGCTGATGTAAAGCATTTAATCTCTCTTGAAATTGATAGTCATCATGATGACGTTTACTGTTGTCGTATCGTTGAGAAGATTGTTTACTTTTCGTACCGTAATGATGTGTTACATCCTGGTCATAACTTCTTGACTTCTTAGCAGGTTCATATGAATCTACATTACGATTTCTTCTACGTCTTCTTCTATTCGTTGGAAAAGAAGCTGAGCTTTCATCATAAAATCTACTATCATGATATTTCTCTTCTCGTTGACTTGTTTCATTATCACGTTGATGATGCTCTTGATTGGATTGCTCTTCATATTCCATTTGTATCGGAAATCTAAATTTGCCTTTAGGTCTTCTATAAATTTCTTCATTAGTTGAATCGTCATCTGGATGATGATCAAAAGACACTTGATCGCTTTTTTGCTTTTCATTTTTTTGTTCATTTTTCGATTGCCCGAATATATCATCAAACCAACTCATAGGTTCACTACCTTTCGTCTTCAAAGAATGGTGTTCCTACAGTATAACTATCATCTAGTACCATTATACCTTTTTCTTTTGGAGCACCTTCTAAATCAAGTTCTTTCATTGAACAAATCATACCGCTAGAAGGAACACCACGTAATTCTGCATCTTTAATAATCATTCCACTAGGCATTACCGCTCCTACTTTAGCAACAACAACTTTTTGTCCTTGATCAATATTTGGAGCGCCACATACAATTTGTAATGTCTCATTTCCAACATCAACTTTACATACTGATAGTTTATCTGCATCAGGATGTTTTGATTTTTCAGATACGTATCCTACTACAAACTTAGGAGATAAATCAACGTCTAATTTATAATTAATATTATTTTTCTCTAGTAAGTCTTGAATACTATTAATGTGTTTCTCTTCAACTTTAATATTGCCATTGCCTTCTATTTGAACATATTTAGAAGCATTGAATATATTCAATCCAACAATTTTATCTTCGCTTTTGATAATTGTTAAATCATTTTGAAAATCATATTCTAATCCTTCAGTTAAAGGTTCTAAAGTAACCATTAATACGTCGCCAACACCATTTTTATTATAAAATAAATTCATTTCTCCTACTCCTTACAATCTTTTTTGATTATTTTTCATTTTTTTAAATATTTCTCTATTTTTTTCTAAACGCTCAATAACTTCTTGGTTTCTCTTACGAGAGTGATTTTTACCTAAAATAAATATTGGTTCTAAAGGTTTATCAGGTGTATAAGAGAATGATAATGATGTTATTGGCACTAAGCCATTTTGGAAGAATTGCATCGTCATTTGCGCTACAATATCATATCCAATTTCATTTTTAATATCACAAATCACCAATACATCTTGATGAGGTGTAGCTAATAACATTTCCCCTTCAATATTTTGATAAACATCTTTTAAGAATGTTTGATTGAGAATTCGTGAAGCATCATATCCATCATTCGTGTTAATGAAGTAGAATGTATTGCCTTGAACTTCATCAGACTTGTAAGTTGTTTTTCTCTTTTTAATATTGAATAACGCTTGCTCTTTAATTTGTTCTTTCGTTAAATTAAGTTCACTGAGCATAGACTCATCTATTAGTCTATAAGTATTTCCTAAATCAAGCGCATAATATATATTTGTTTCAGCTGTATGTTCATCAATGACAAAAGGTGTACCTTCTTTCGTTTCTTTATGAAAACTAGTAGACCTTATGACAGGCAAGATCTCAATCTTATTAATTTCTTTATTAGATTCATCTTGCATTGCATTTATAGTTTCAGTGACGTAATAAACAATTTCGTCTATTGTTTTATTACCGTTATTTTTATATTTAGCAATAATCGGAGCTAATTTAACTGAAAGCCCTTTTTGATTATCCGTTCGTTCAATTCTTAAACTTTCATTTTCCCTATCAAACTTAAAATTTGCATCTAAAGTTTTCAATCGGTCTTTTAATAAATCTCTCATTTGAAAGACATTCATACTTAACACTCCTATTTTTATACCTCTATATAGTTTACAACAAATCGCAGTTATGTAACAGTGATAAACATATTTAAATGAAGTTAAATAAAATAAAAAAGCAGGTAATTCGAAAATAAAAGAAACTTTTTTCGACCTGCTTTTTTTATATAAATTTAATTATTTAATCCATCAATAAATTCACTAATTTGTGGAATTGTTTTTCTTTCTTTACCAACGTATCTATCAAGTTCTTGACCGTTGTTATAAGCGATAAAACTTGGAATGCCCATAACATCAACTTCTTGGCATAAATCAATAAATTCATCACGATCAACTGATACGAATTGATATTGATGATATTTCTCTTCAAGTCCAGGTAAATCAGGATCTATAAAATGACAATCCGGACACCAAGATGCTGTGAACATAAATATTGTTGGTTCGTTAATCAATGATTTGTATTCTTCGATTGACGTTAATTGTTTCATTTCTTTGCACTTCCTATCATTAATGTTTGTTGACCATCTTTAATTATATGATACTTCTTCAACAATTGATAAACAAATAAACTGATTACAGCTGGTAATAAGAAATGGAAGAATGCAATTTGTAAGTATACTTCAGTCGTACTACCCATTGTTTTAATCGTCATAATTTGCCCTACAAGTCCACTTGAACCCATTCCAGCACCAGCAGCATTATTTTCCATTGGCCAAAAGACTGTCATAATTGGCGCTACGACAATACTTGCTACGACTGGTGGTATTAATATAAAAGGCTGCTTTAAATAATTTGGAATTTGAAGTTTACTTGTACCAATACCATGAGCAATAACACCTGAAATACCATTATCTTTATAGCTTGTTACTGCAAATCCGACCATATGACAACAACCACCTATCGTAGCTGCTGCTGCCGCTGTTCCACTTAAGCCAAGCATTAACGCTAAAGCTGCACTTGAAATTGGACTACTTAGTGTAAGTCCAACTATAAGGCTGACGAATATCCCCATTAATAAAGGTTGTTGATCCGTACTTAATTGTATCCAGTTTCCTAATGCTTTCATAAATGCATCGATAAATGGTGCTATAAACTTTGCAATTGCTGCACCTATAAATAACGTTAAAATCGGTGATAAAATAATATCTATTTTAGTTTTGCCTGAATATAATCTTCCAAGTTCACTTGCAAATACTGAAGATAAATAACTACCTACAGCGCCCCCTTGTTCATATCCATACATTCCTGTTACAGCAGTTGTAAATATAATGAGTGGTGATGCGCCTAAACCGTAACTCACTGCTACCCCTACCCCAGCTCCAGTTAAAGTTTGAGCTAACTTACCTATTTCTATCATCATTGAAGTATCAAAATATGTATTTAATGATTGGCCTAAAGTTTCAATAATCAGTCCAACAATTAATGTGCTAAACAAACCTAAAGCCATATAACTTAATCCATCTATAATTGTTCGATTAAAAAAAGATTTTACGCGTTCCATTTATTCACACTCCTTAAAAGGATTATACAATAAAAAATACACATGTCATTATTTAAATTAAAATAATAACATGTGTATATTGAAACTTTATACTTCTATAACATTTAGAAATTTCTTCAATGCGTCTGTTTTCGGTTGAGTAAACATTTCTTCCGGTTTACCTTCTTCACCGATTAAACCATCATGAATGAATATCATTCTATCAGAAACTTCTCTAGCAAATCTCATTTCATGTGTAACAATAACCATCGTCATACCTTCATTGGCTAAATCTTTAATAACTTTTAATACATCATTCACTAACTCTGGGTCTAATGCTGATGTCGGTTCGTCAAATAACATCACTTTAGGGTTCATTGCCAATGCTCTCGCAATCGCCACACGTTGTTGTTGACCACCAGATAAAGCATGAGGTCTTTGATCTTTAACACTTTCTAATCCTACTTTTTCTAAAAGTTGAAGTGCTTCGTCATATGCTTTTTGTTTATTTACTTTTTTAACAGTAACTAAACCTTCCATAACATTTTCAATTGCTGTTTTATGTGGAAACAAGTTGTAATTTTGAAACACCATACCAGATTGTTTACGTACTTTAATTTGGGACTTCTTATTATCTGCCGTGTACGTTTCGCCATTAACAACTACAGTACCTTCAGTCGGAATTTCTAATGCATTCATCATTCTCAATAAAGTTGTCTTACCAGAACCTGATCTCCCAATTAAAGTAATTACTTCACCTTTATCTACTGAAAGATTAATCCCTTTGATGACTTCTTTATCATTAAATGACTTTTTAATATTTTGAAGTTCAATCATGAACGATACCCTCTTTCAATATAAGATTCATAGTAAGATTGAACGATTGATATGATAAAACATACAATCCAATACAATATCGCTACTAGTAAATAAATCGTTAAGAATTCATATGTTGTAGAAGCGACTTCTTGTGCTTTTCTAAACATTTCTGCTACTAAAATAAAGCCAAGTAAAGACGTATCTTTAATCAAGCTTAAGAATGTATTACCTAATGCAGGTACTGAAACTCTAATTGCTTGAGGTAATATAATTCTTTGTACAGTTTGTTTATAATTCATACCAATCGAGTATGCCGCTTCAGTTTGACCTTTCGGAATAGACATAATTCCACCTCTTAAAATTTCAGATGCGTATGCACCTACATTAAAAGAAAGACCAATTATCGCAGCTATGACAGGTGACAAAGTTAATTGATTGTCTGCATTTCCTGTTGCCAATCTACCAATCTCAGGGATTCCGTAAAAGATAATGAATAATTGAACAATCATAGGTGTACCACGAATGATTGAAACATAAAAACGTGCAATCCCTTTTAGAACTTTACTACTTGATATACGCATTAATGCTGTAACTAATGCCAAGATTAAACCAAGTACAAAAGTAACTAAAGTAATAGGAATAGAATATTTAACTAGACCCTCTAACATCGGTAGAAATGCTTGTTTGGCAGCATTTAATGCATGAAGTTGCTCATCATTTAGGCTCTGAAACATTAGCGCCAAACCATTTCTTACTTATTTTTTCTAATTCGCCATTATCTTTTAAAGTTTTTAGACCTTTATTAAAATCTTTAATCACTTTGTCATCTTCTTTTTTACTAAATGTAAATGCAGATTGACTTTGTTCAGCATCACCTTGAATTGCTTTTATTTTAGCGTTAGGTTTTTGCTTTTTATAATCTAAATATGAAACATTATCATTGAAAGTACCTTCAACACGATTTGATTGTAATAAATCCATCGCTTGGTTGAAGCCATCTACTTTAGTAATATCTGCACCTTTAGATTTTGCAAGTTTACCATAGTTAGATGTTAAAGTTTGTGCTAACTTTTTACCTTTAACGTCGTCGAATGATTTAATGTCTTTATTATTCTCATTTACTACTAATACACCATTTGAATAAGTGTATGGATCTGAGAATTTATATTTTGCTTTTCTTTCATCGTTGATACCAACTTGGTTAGCAATCATGTCAAAACGTCCTGAATCTAACCCAGCAAACATTGAATCCCATTGTGTTTCTTTAAATTCAACTTTGTATCCCATTTCTTTAGCAACTGCTTTTGTTACTTCTACATCATATCCAGTTAACTTATCATTTTTATCATGGAAGCTAAATGGTGAATACGTACCTTCTGTACCTACTACAATTGTTTTATCATCTTTCTTGCTACTTTCTTTCTTGTCGTTGCTGTTTCCACATGCAGCTAACACAACAATTAATGCAATAATTAAAAATATACCCTTTTTCATTTATACATCCCTCTATTCTTAGTATCCAAATCGGAATAAACATATTTTAGACCGAATTACAACTACTGTCAATTACTAAAATCTGGACTATTTAAATTTCAAATATTCAATCTTTTCTGAACTTAAATTTAACACGATTTCATTGAGTAATAATTTTGCACTTTCGTAATCTCTTGCGTCATAAATAGCTTTACTTGTATGGATATATCTAGCACAAACACCGATTACCGCAGTTGGGATACCTGTTAGAGCTTTATGAATTTCTCCACCATCTGTACCACCTGGTGATTGGAAGTATTGATGATTAATTTCTTTTTCTTCAACCATTTCAATTAAATAATCTCTCATTCTTTCAGATAAAATCATCGTACGATCTAAAATTCTAATTAATACACCTTTTCCTAAAGCACCTGATAAGCCAATGTGTCCTTTCATATCATTTGCAGGTGAACAATCCACAACTAATGCTAAATCTGGTTTGATTAAATTCACACTTGCTGAAGCACCTCTTAAACCAACTTCTTCTTGAACATTTGCGCCTACATATAAATCAACATCAAGCTCTTCATCTTTAACTGCTTCGAGTAATTCTAATCCGACTAAACAACCATATCTATTGTCCCATGCTTTAGCGAGTATTCTATTCTCTGTTAGTTGTTCAAAATTCGTACTTGGAACAATTGTATCACCAATTTTAATGCCCATTTCTTTTAATTGATCAATGCTTTCTGCACCAACATCTAAAAGCATATCTTCAATAGCAACACCTGACTCTTTACCAGTTCTAAAATGTTTAGGGATACTGCCAACTACGCCGTTATAGTATTTACCGTCACGCGTTTTTAACTGTAGTGTTTGTGATAGCCATACGTCTGATGACACACCGCCAAGTGGTGTGAACTTTAACATACCCTCTTTTGTCATTTCAGTAACCATAAAGCCAATTTCATCCATATGAGCTGCTACTAATACTTTAGGAGCATTTTCTTTTTTGGATTTTTTCACACCATAAATACTGCCCATATTATCACCAATAATTTCATCAACAAATGGTGCCATTTTTTCTTTTAAATATTCACGTACTTCATTTTCAAATCCAGGTACAGCGTGTAATTCTGTTAATTCTTTCATTCTATTAAGTGTTTCTTGTCTAATTTGTGTCATTGTAAATCTCCTTATTGAAATATTTATCTATCATTCAGTCTTTGTGTTAAACTTAAATTAAATAGAAGGAGGCATGGTCATGCAGAATAATAAGTTCCGCTTTTTCATTATATTATTGTCCATTTTTACTGGTTTAGGAATTATTGCTTCTATCGTATATGCTAAGCAATATAAACCATATAGTTGTGAAGAAATACTTAAACAAGTCAAAGCACAATTTAATAATGTTGAAGCCTCTTATATATTACATATCCCAAAGACCTACCAAAAATTCGGCATTGAAACTAAAGTTGTGCATGGTGGTATTACCGTTAACAATGATGATAAACAAGTACACTATGAATTTATAGCCGATGCCTTTAATGGCCAAGTCATTGATATATTTGAAATTTAATAAGTTTAAAAAGATGAGTCTGAGTGATTAATTTAAACCTCAGACTCTATTTTTTATGACTGAAACATTATTCAACTTCACCGTGATCTAGTGCGTCGAATGACTTTTTAATAGATTCTAAACCGCTTCTTAATTTTTCTTCACTACAAGCTAAATTCATTCTGAAATGATGACTTTCTCCAAGCTCATATGAATGTCCGATGCCTGTTGCAAGTTTACCTACAGATTGCAATGCTTTTTGAACATCACTTTCTACGTAACCACTTTTAGAAAAGTCTATCCAAGCTAAATATGTCGATTCAGGTTTAATGAACGATAACTGATCAGACATTTCATTTTTAATAAATTCATCTAAGATGGTCATATTCTTCTCGATATGCTCATTTAATTGATCTACCCATTCACCTGCTTCATTATAGGCTACTTTAACTGCTTCAACAGCCAATGTATTTGCAGCAGACAATCCATAATATGTTGCCAATTTACGATTGAATTGTAATGTGAAATAGCGATGTTTTGTAATCATATAACTACTTGCTAAACTCGCTAAGTTAAATGTTTTACCTAATCCAGTAACAACAAGAATTGGAGAATCTAATGTCATTTCATTTGTCATAGAATAGAATCCATTTTCACTTCTCACAAAATCCATATGAATTTCATCAGAAACAATAAAGACATCGTGTCTTTCACAAACATCTTTCATAAATGCACATTCTTCTTTCGTCCAAACTTTACCTGTTGGATTATGAGGACTACACAGTACTAACACTTTAACATCATCACGCGCTGCCATTTCTTCAAATTGTTCTTTATCCAACTCATAACCGTTATCTGTCGCTACTAATGGAGATTCGACAGCAACTCTTTTATTACCTTCAATTAAATTTAAAAAAGCATTATATGAAGGTGTATGTATTAAGACACCTTCGCCTTCTTTCGTAAATTCACGTATAACTTCAGTTACCGTAAACAAAATACTTGGCACATAATATATATCATTCTTTTGGATGTTCACAGAAAATCTTGTTTTGTACCAATTTTTAATCGCATTTAAATATGCTTCTTGCTTCCATACTAAATAACCGAAATGTGCTTGATCTAATTTATTTTTCAAATGGTTAATAATAAAATCAGGTGTCTTAATATCCATATCAGCGATCCAAAATGGTTCTAAGTTCTCATAATCATAAACTTTACGTTGTCCATCATATGCTACTGTTGCTGTTCCCCTTCTATCAATCACTTCATCAAAATTATATTTCAATTAAATCATCCCTTCTTATTTCTTCTTTAATTCCCTTCGTTTGTTCATCAAGCTTAAGCGCAAAATAATTGGCATCATGATAGAACACGAACCAATAATCTTCTTTAATATATCTCTGTAAAAGCCTTTCCTTAGCATTAATAGAATCCATTGGATAGTCATCATAAGCTGTAACCCATAAAGGATTCAGATGGGCTAATGTAGGCAAGATATCAGCCATATGCACAGCTTTCACACCATTACTTTCAATTTCAATGACACTATGCCCAGCGCTATGACCACCAGTATGTATCATTTTAATGCCTGGAACGATTTCCATCGAATCCACAAATGTTACAACTTGATGTTCAATACCTTTATAATTTTGTTCCCAATATGTAGCACTACTTCGTATATTTGGGGCTCTCAATTCATTCCATTCAATTTGTGATGTATAAATTGTTGCATTTTTAAATACTGATTGACCATCTGCAGTTGTAAGTCCACAAGCATGATCAAAATGCATATGAGACATCAATACAATATCAATATCATCTATGGTCAAATTAAATTGCTTTAATGAGTTACTAATATCACTTTCATAAGTTGTACCATAGTTTCTTTTTTGTTTATCTGTTAATTTACCATTACCTATCCCAGCATCAATTATAATATTGTGTTCATCTGTTTGAACGAATATAGGATGTGTTACGAGAGGTATTTGATTAAGTTCATTAGGCGGATATTTTTTAGTCCACAATGCTTTTGGAACGACACCAAACATTGCACCACCATCCATTTGAGTAATACCACCTTGTAATGGATATAATTTAAAATCACCTATATTTAACAAGAAATTCCCCTCCAATCATTTATTATTATTTTATCACTAATTAGAGTAATGAACATCTTTCATGATTGCTACAACACATTAGTTAAAAATGGCATAAAAAAAGAAGTTAGAATCATAACGATTCCAACTTCCTTATTTAAAGCTTGCTTCCATACGATAGATTCTAAAACCTCTACTAGAGAATTTATCTTCGTATTCAGTACGGATATTATCTTCAGGCTCATCTTCATGTAAATTCAAATTAATATAATCAAATGACATACCATATTGAGACATACTTTCTAAACTATACTCAAATAATCCTTGATTATCTGTTTTGAAATGTATTTGCCCATCTTTTTTCAAAATATGCTGATAAATTTCTAAAAAGCTAGAAAAAGTTAATCTTCTTTTAGCATGTCTTGTCTTTGGCCATGGATCTGAAAAATTCAAATAAATTCTAGAAACTTCATTTTCAACAAAATACTCTGTTAATAATTTAGCATCTTGATTAATCAATTTAATATTGTTTAATTCCATTTCTTTAACTTTTTCAAGAACACGGACCATAACATTTTTATCTTTTTCAATTGCTACGTAATTGATATTAGGATTTTGTTTAGCCGTCTCAGTAATAAATCTACCCATACCAGTTCCGACTTCAATATGAATGGGTTGATCTTTATCAAACCATTCTGCCATCTTATATTGATGATTAAGATCTACATCTACTATATTGGGATGATCTTTTAAGAAATCGTCAGCCCAAGGTTTATTTCTCATTCTCATTCAAAGTTACTCCTTATATAAATACATTTCTTGTCATCACTTCATTTAAGAAGTGTAACCAATCATTCATATCTTTATAACGTTTTTTCTCTTCATACCACTCTACCATTGCGATAGCTTGAATCAATGTATACCACTTCATACGTTTCTTTAAATCATGCGTATCGTTAATGCCATACATACTTAGCCAATCTGACCAATCTTTCTCATCAACATAAGTATATAAAATCATTCCGATATCAATAGCTGGATCTGCAATCATTGCACCTTCCCAATCTACTAAGAAAAGTTCATCTTGATCAGATAAAAGCCAATTATTGTGATTCACATCTCCGTGTATGACTGTATAGAATCTACTGTCTAATGTTGGCATGTTATCTTCTAAATATAACAATGCTTTTCTCACAGTGCGATTAGACAATACATGTCGTGACAATGAGCTGTTAATTTTATTAAATAAAATCTCTGGATGCATAGGTTTCATTTCCATACGTTTAAGCATATTTAATAATTGTTTAGAAGAATGTATTTTTTTAAGAAGTTTGGCAACACGGTTAGAATTCATTTCATCTTGGACTAACTCTCTACCATTTTTCCAATGTTGTGCAGTTACAACTTCTCCTGTTTCGATTCTTTTTGTCCAAACTAATTTTGGCACGATACCTTCAGCAGATAATGCTGTTAAGAAAGGACTTGAATTACGTTTTAGGAAGAGCTTGCGGCCATCTTGTTCTGCCATATATGCTTCACCAGATGCACCACCTGCTGAGTCTAATGTCCATCCTAATTGATAAAAATGTTCCAACCTATCCACCTCACTTTCAATAAAAGAAAAAGAAAAAGACTCAAGAATATTCTTTTTCAAGAGTCATATTTTAATCTTAAAAATTTTTGTTTAATTTTTGTAATTTTAGTGCGCTTGATTTAAATTTTATTATCTTTCGGTTAAGATTTCAACCTCATAAATGAAAACTTTCGAGTATTTTGAACCTATTCATATACAATAAGTCTTATAAATTCAGTATCCACTTGAATTACTTAAGATATTAAAATTACACTAAAAAATTTTTATGATTTTGACTCTATATAATTATTAAATGCATTTTGTAATTGCTTCGTAATTTGTCCGACTTTTCCGACACCTATTTTTTGATCATTTACTTGCACAACTGGCATGACTTCAATAGATGTACTTGAAATAATCACTTCATCTGCATTATTTAAGAAATCTAATGTAAATGATTCTTCAATAAATGGAATATTTAAATCCTCGGCTAATTCTTTTATAACACGTCTCGTAATCCCATTAAGAATTAAATTATTTGCAGGATGTGTATAAATCTTGCCATCTTTAATCGCATAAACGTTACTTGAACTACCTTCTGTAACTGTTTCGCCTCTATGCATGATTGCTTCAGCAGCATCATTTTGTGTAGCTTTCTCTTTTGCTAGCACGTTACCTAATAAGTTCAAGCTCTTAATATCACATCTTAACCATCTGATATCTTCAACTGTAATAGCTTTAACACCATTTTCTAATTCGTCATATGGTCTGTCATAGCTTTTAGAGAATGCTGAAAATACAGGCTTTGTACTTGCATCAGGAAACGGATGGTTTCGAGGTGCAACACCACGTGTCACTTGAATATACACGCCACCATTTACAACATTATTCTTTGCTGCTAATTCTTTTGTTACTTCTGTTAAACCTTCAACAGAATACGCGTCTAAATTAAGTCCGATTTCTTTCGCACTTCTAAATAATCTTTCATAGTGTTCTTTAGATGTAAATACTTTACCATCATATATACGTATGTATTCGTATATGCCATCACCAAAGTTATAACCTCTATCAGAATAGCTAACCTTACCTTCAGATTCATCAACAAACTCATCATTTATATAAATATAACTCATTCATCATCACCCTTTACACAGACATTGTATATAGCTTCTAAATAAATTGCAGTTGCATTAAATAATTGTTTTTTCGTGATATATTCATTTTTTTGGTGCATTAAATCTTCAGAATCTTTAAACATCGCACCGAATGCCACACCTTTATCTAAGTTTCTAGCATATGTACCGCCACCGATTGTATACGGCTCGGACTGATCACCTGTTTGATTGCGATATGCTGATAATAATTTTTCAATGAATGGATCATTTTTATCTACATAATGTGGAACTTGGTGTTTGTCCATTTCAATGTCGAAGCCTTTTTCTTTCACTTCTTCAGAAAAACGAGACATTGACTGATCGAAATTAAAGCCTTCTGGATATCTTAAATTAATACCAAATTGACCACCATCTACATCTGTATAACTCATAATACCTGTATTAGTCGTCACTTCACCCATTTCTTCAGTAGCAAATTTCATACCCATTTTTTCACCTTTTGGAGAATCAACTAAATATTCATTTGCAAATTTCACGTATGAGCTCGCGTATTTATCTAAATTTAATTCATTTAAGAATTGAATAAGGTATAACCCAGCATTCACACCTAATGTAGGATCCATACCATGAGCTGATTTACCATGAACAACGATGTTTAAGAATCCTTCATCAATTGTTGTTTCGCCTTCAATCTCATGTTCATTTAAAAATGATTCAAATTTCTGAACAACATTCGTCATTTGTTCTTTGATAAGTAATTTAGCTTGAGCAGTATCTGGTACCATATTGAATCTTTCACCTGAGAAGAATGCTTTTAATTCTACTTCAGGCTCATCATTATCTTCCACATAACCAGATTGAACGATGTTGAATGTTACAATCCCTTTTTCTCCATGGATTAGAGGGAATTCTGCATCTGGTGCAAAACCTACTGAAGGCATTTCTTCAGTTTCAAAATAACGATCTGTACATTTCCAATCAGATTCTTCGTCAGTACCTACAATAATATGTATTCTTTTTTTCCATTCGACTTTCATATCTTCAAGTATCTTAACGGCATAGTATGCTGCAATTGTTGGTCCTTTGTCATCAAGTGTACCTCTTGCAATAATTGCATCTTCTGTTTCTACAGGTTCAAACGGATTAGAATCCCATCCAGCACCTGCTGGCACAACGTCGACATGGCAAAGTATACCTAATAAATCGTCACCTTTACCCGCTTCAATTCTACCTGCGATATTGTCTATATCAACGTGAGAAAATCCATCTCTTTCCCCTAACTTATACATATAATTTAACGCTTCTTTTGGACCTGGTCCAACTGGCGCATCGTATGTACTTGCTGCATCATCTCTTACACTTTCGATGCTTAATAGCCCCTTTAAATCATTTATAATATCTTCTTCATATTCTTTAACTTTATTTCTCCACATCGAAAATCATCTCTTTCTTAACTTGAATAGTTATCTATATAATACATGATATTTTTGTAAATATGAAATAGAATTACCGATAAATTTTTAATTTTTTATGCGAAAAGTTATTTCCTTTTACGTACGACTAAAGTCTTATATAAAATTATTTTTTTGAATCTTATTATTTCCCGACACGACAAAAGTTGTTAACAAAAAAAACTAGGACAAATAAGTTGCCCTAGTTTTAGCCAATATTGAACATAAGAAGAAAATTATTTCTTCAAGTCTTCTTCTGTAACAACTCTTAAATTGTTGTTTGCAGTTCCGCCTTCATCATCAAATTTAGCTTCTCTTTGTTCAGTTGGATCTTGATCCTCTTTTTTTAGACGAGATTTAGCATTTGATGCATAACCTTTTGGATCTTCTTTTGCTTTTTGGAATTCATTTTTTGCCTTTTCTTTAGCTGACTCTTTATAAGAAGTTGGATCTTCTTTATATTTTGAGTACTCGTCTTGTGCTTTACCTTTTAGTTCATTTGCTTTTTGTTTAGCATTTTCTTTGTAATTCTCTGGATCTTCTTTATATTTCCCGTATTCATTTTTTAATTTATCTCTATTTTCTTTTTTAGATAAGACAACTGCTGCTGCAGTTCCCCCTAATACTACTAACGTTCTAAATAATCCTGCTTTTTTAGCCATTTGTATCCACCTCTATTTAGTTAATATTTATTATATTACCCCGAGGAAATCTTTCTAAACATTTTAAACAGATAAATTTAAAAGTTTAAAATCTTCTTCTAACAAATGTCTATACTCACCAAGTTCTAAACGTTCATCAAGTTCTAAATCAGCAATTTGAACACGTTTTAAATAAGTCACTTCACAACCTATCGCATGAAACATTCGCTTAACTTGGTGGAATTTACCTTCATAAATCGTAACGTAAGCAATAGAGTCTTCCCCATTTTCTACAATTTCTAATTCACTTGGAGAAGATGTAAAGTCTCCTAAATCAATGCCTACTTTAAAAATATCTATTGCATCTTCTGAAATGTGTCCAGATACTTCAACATAATACTTTTTAGCGACTTTTTGTTTCGGACTCATAAGTTGATGCGAGAATTTACCATCGTTTGTTAAAAGTAATAAACCTTCTGTATCTTTGTCTAAACGCCCTACCGGGAATAAATCTAAATGCATATATTCTGGGACAATATCAATGACAGTTTCATGTTCATCATCTTCTGTTGCTGAAACGAATCCTGATGGCTTATTCATCATTAAATAAACAACTGGTTCATATTCTATCGGAATATCATCAAATGTTATGACATCTTCTTCTGGATTAATATGCATTTCAGGTTTCTTAACGATTTCATCATTAACGGTAACGAGATTTTTCTTTAGAAACTTTTTAACTTCTTTTCTTGTTCCGATACCTGAATTTGCTAAAAATTTATCTAATCTCATCATTTACACCCACTTAATTTTGCGTCTAATTTTTGCAGTTAAATCACCTAAAAATTCATCCGCTAAACGTGAACGCATTGTTAAATATCCATATACGATTACACCTACACATCCACCTACAATAAGTGTGATAAGCGCACCTAATTTTGATGTTGGATCAATGATTAATGACACAATAAAGTAACTTAACTCAACGAATAATACCATGATTATAGTATAGAAAGTAATTCTTAATGTATGGTAAATTGTGATATTAAATTTAAAGTCTGCATATTTATATAGAACTACACAATTTAAGATAACAGCTACTAATAATGCGATTGCCGTACCAATAACAGCACCTAACGTATGGAATACCATAATAAGTGGTAAGTTAATAACTGCTTTAATGACTAATGACGCGATAACGATCCATACTGTTAAGGCTTGTTTATCAATACCTTGCAACATTGAAGCTGTTACAGATAATAATGCGATTGAAATACTAACTGGCGCATACCAGAATAATATTTCTGTACCCATTGGATTGTAACTATAGAACACGTTATATAAAGGCTGTGCTAATACCATAATGCCAAGTGATGCTGGAACTGTTAAATATAATAATACGCCTAATGATTTTCTGATTTGATGATGCATTGCATCAATTCTACCTGAATTGTAAGTATTCGTAATAAATGGTACTAAACTCACTGCAAATCCTGCTGCAAGAGATGTCGGAATCATAACAATTTTATTAGTTGTCATACTTAGCATTGTGAAATAAATATCTTGTAATTCACTGCCTACACCCGCCATCGCTAACCCAGTATTATGTGTAAACTGGTCGATTAAGTTTATAATTGGGAAACATAAACTTACGATTACAAATGGAATACTGTATTTAATGATTTCTTTATATATTTTGATATACGATACATCAATATCACTTGTATCTTGTTCAACTTCTGCTTTTATTAAATGTCTTCTCTTCATCCAAAAATAAAGTAAAGTCAGTAATGCGATAATTGCACCGATACCAGCTGCAAAAGTTGCAACTTGGTTGGCCATTAACACAGAACCATCCATGACATTTAATACGATATAACTTCCTCCAAGTATAAATGCGATACGTGCTACTTGTTCAGTTACTTCAGATACAGCTGTAGGACCCATTGAATTAAATCCTTGGAAGATCCCTCTCCATGTTGCGAGTAATGGAATAAATAATACTACAAAACTTATTGTTCTAATAACAGTTGTAATATCTTCTATACCCCATCCACCTTCTATACCACCTTTATTTGCTAAAGTTAATTGAGCAATAGTTGGTGATAAGAAATAAAGTAATAAAAATCCGATAAATCCTGATACCGTCATAACTAAAAAGCTTGACCGGTACAATTTTCTACTTACTTTATAAGCACCTAATGCGTTATATTTAGATACATATTTCGCAGCTGCTAAAGGAACGCCCGCAGTTGCTATTGTTATCATGATTGTGTATGGTTGATAAGCATATGTAAATGGAGCAAGATTTTTTTCATCGCCTATAATAGCGTAAAAAGGTATTAAATAAAGAATACCAATTACTTTTGTTATTAAAATACTTGCAGTAAGTAGGAAGGTTCCCCTTACTAGCGCTTTACTTTCTGACATAATTTCATCCCTATCTAATTTACTTTTAAATTTAATAATAACAGGTTTATTTCTATTCTACTACTTTTTTAAAGACACATTATTCGTTAAAATATTATTACATCGACTTATGGAGGTAACTTATGTATCACACAATAATTATCGGCGCTGGACCTAGTGGTTTAATGGCCGCATATAGTGCAAGTTCAAATGGTAAAAACGTCTTGCTACTCGAAAAGAAAAAAGGCTTAGGACGAAAGCTCCGCATATCTGGTGGCGGTAGATGTAACGTTACCAACCGCTTACCTTATGAAGAAATTATAAAAAACATTCCTGGTAATGGAAAATTCTTATATAGTCCATTTTCAACATTCGATAATGAATCTATTATACAATTTTTTGAATCTAGATCTGTACAATTAAAAGAAGAAGATCACGGACGAATGTTCCCTGTTTCAAATCGCGCTCAAGATGTTGTTGATGCACTAGTTGATTCCATTAAACAAAATGGTGTAGAAATACGCCAAGAAACTACAGTATCATCTGTTGAAAGTGAAAATCAACAAATAACAGGCGTCACACTACAAGATGGTACATTTATCCCTGCAAAGACTGTCATCATCGCATCAGGCGGTTGCAGTGTACCACATACTGGATCGACAGGAGACGGGTATAAATTCGCTGAGTGTTTAGGTCATTCCATAACAGAACTATTCCCAACAGAAGTACCAATTAAATCTAGTGAACCATTCATTAAAAACAAAACACTTCAAGGATTAAGTTTACAAAATGTCGGACTATCCGTCCTCAAGAAAAATGGTAAACCTAGAATCACACATCAAATGGATATGTTGTTTACACATTTTGGCGTTTCAGGACCAGCAGCATTAAGATGTAGTCAATTTGTTTACAAAGAACAAAAATCTCAAAAGAAAACCGACATACAAATGTCTATAGATGCCTTTCCAGAAATTAAAGCACATGACTTAGAACAACAAATTGTAAAAAAATTAAAAGACGAACCAAATAAAGCAATTAAAAATGCACTAAAAGGACTAGTCCAAGAAAGATATTTACATTTTATCTTACAACAGTCAAGTATTGATTTAGATGTGACATACCATCATCTGTCCCAGCAAGCCATTCGAACATTCGTAGAAAACCTTAAATCATTTACATTCACAGTAAATGGTACACTTCCACTCGATAAAGCTTTCGTAACAGGTGGCGGTGTTAATATTAAAGAAATCGAACCTAATACAATGGCATCCAAAATATGTGCAGGACTATACTTCTCAGGAGAAGTACTAGATATCCACGGTTATACAGGTGGCTATAATATAACAAGTGCACTTGTCACAGGATATGTAGCAGGCTATAACGCAGCACAATTTAATGATTAAAATTCTATAGCATGCTTTTAGTGTGAGCTGTGATTTATGACATCCTTATTTACAAAACTGGCTAGAATTGTTACTAACTCTAAATAATATTATACTCACACATATTTTAAGGCTGAGACATAATGTAATGTCTCAGCCTTATATAGTGTCTTGGCAGTAGATGACTGAATTGAAAATGCGCTTGTACCAAGCTTTCTTCAACTCTAGTCATCCTTGCCGGGGCGGAACTACGAAATCTTTTTATACAAATTAGATTTCTGTTCCGCTCCCTTATTTATTTCTTCATTAAATTCTTTTGTTTTCTAAACCATCGTCGCCCCACTCATTCATGCCGCCTTCTACGTTTACTGCATCAATGTCGTGGTCATTTAAATAATCAACTACTCGAGCACTTCTAACGCCACCTGCACATACAATATAATATGTTTGGTCTTTAGAGAAATGATCTAATTCATTTGGAATTTCTCCCATTGGAATATGTTTAGCACCAGGGATTACACCTAATGCTACTTCATGATCTTCTCTCACATCAACTATATTAATTGGACTATTAGATGTAATTTTTTCTGCTAATTCTGTTACTGTAATTTCTTTCATCACTAGAACACTCCTAATTGATTAATTTGCTACGATATTAACTAACTTTTGTGGAACTGCAATCACTTTACGGACTGTTTTACCTTCAATCGCTTCTTTGATTTTTTCATTATCCATCGCAACTGCTTCCATTTCATCTTTCGATAAATCTTTAGAAATTTTGATTTTGTCTTTTAGTTTACCGTTAACTTGGATAACAATTTCTATTTCGTTATCTACTAGTAATGACTCATCAAATGTAGGCCATTCTTCATAAGATAAAGTATCGTTATGACCAAGTTTTTGCCATAATTCTTCAGAAATATGTGGCGCAATTGGTGATAACATTTTAACAAAACCTTCAGCATATGTTTTGCTGATTTGATCTTGTTTATAACAATCATTGATGAATACCATCATTTGACTGATTGCAGTATTGAAGTTTAGTGTATCGAAGTCTTCAGTTACTTTCTTAACTGTTTGGTTATACACTTTATCTAGGTCTGGTGTTTCGTTTTCAACGACCTTATCCGTAATGTTCCCTTCTTCAGTAACAAATAAACGCCATACTCTATCTAAGAAACGACGTGAACCGTCTAATCCATTTTCACTCCATGCAATTGCTGCATCTAAAGGACCCATGAACATTTCATATAGACGTAATGTGTCTGCACCATGAGAACGTACAATATCATCAGGGTTAACAACATTACCTTTTGATTTACTCATTTTTTCATTACCTTCACCAAGAATCATACCTTGGTTAAATAATTTTTGGAAAGGCTCTTTAGTTGGTACTACACCGATATCGTATAACACTTTATGCCAGAATCTTGAATATAATAGATGAAGCACGGCATGTTCTACACCACCGATATATAAATCTACTGGTAACCAGTGTTTAAGTTTTTCAGGATCAGCTAATTGTTCATTGTTATGAGGATCTATATATCTTAAGTAATACCAACAGCTTCCTGCCCATTGTGGCATCGTATTCGTTTCACGACGACCTTTCATGCCTGTCTTAGGATCTACAACATTAATAAAATCATCGATATTAGCTAAAGGAGATTCTCCTGTACCTGATGGTTTAACTTGATCTGTTTCAGGTAAGATTAATGGAAGTTCTTCTTCAGGAACAGTTGTCATTGTACCATCTTCCCAATGAATAACTGGAATTGGTTCACCCCAATAACGTTGTCTACTAAATAACCAATCTCTTAATTTATAACTTACTTTTTTATGACCGATACCTTTTTCTTCAAGTAATTCAATTGCTTTAGGTACCGCTTCTTCTTTTGTTAAGCCATTTAATACATCTGAATCAATCATTTTTCCATCTTCATCATATACTGTGATGATATCTAAATTGAATTTCTCTGCAAACTCAGCATCTCTTTCATCGTGTGCTGGAACTGCCATAACTGCACCTGTTCCATAACTAATTAACACATAATCAGCAACCCAAATCGGCATTTTTTTACCAGTGAATGGGTTTGTTGTAAATGCACCAGTGAATACACCACTTTTATCTTTTGCTAAATCTGTTCTTTCTAAATCAGATTTACGAGAAGCTGCTAATTTATATGCTTCAACTGCTTCTTTTTCATCTTCAGTCGTAATTAAATCTACTAAAGGATGTTCTGGTGAAAGTACGGCAAAAGTTGCACCGTAAATTGTATCTGGACGAGTTGTAAATACTTCAAATGATAAATCCGTATTATCAATATTGAATTTTAATTCAGCACCTTCAGATCTACCAATCCAGTTTCTTTGCATATCTTTAATAGATTCAGGCCAATCTAATTCATCTAAATCTTCTAATAAGCGATCTGCATATTCAGTGATTTTTAATACCCATTGTCTCATTGGTTTACGAACAACTGGATGTCCTCCACGTTCTGAAACACCATCAACAATTTCTTCATTAGATAATACTGTGCCTAAAGCTGGGCACCAGTTTACTGCTACTTCATCAACATAAGCTAATCCTTTATTATATAATTGAATGAAAATCCATTGCGTCCATTTATAGTAGTCTGGGTCAGTTGTATTCACTTCTCTATCCCAGTCATATGAGAAACCTAGCTCTTGAATTTGTCTTTTAAAAGTCGCAATATTTTTAGCTGTAAATTCTTTAGGGTCATTCCCTGTATCGATAGCATATTGCTCAGCTGGTAAACCAAATGCATCCCAACCCATTGGGTGAAGTACATTGTAACCTTGCATTCTTTTATATCTTGAGACGATATCTGTAGCTGTATAACCTTCAGGATGTCCTACATGTAAACCAGCGCCAGATGGATATGGAAACATATCTAAAGCGTAGAATTTCTTTTGTCCAAGATTATCGTTAGCTTTAAATGTTTTATTAGCTGCCCAAAAATCTTGCCATTTCTTTTCAATTTGTTGATGATTATAATTCATTTGTTCGTTCCTCCTATAAAATAAAAAAAGCCATCCCAACCATCATAACAGTTGGGACGACTTGAATAAATATGCCGCGGTACCACCCAGAATTCACAATTAAGTGCGCTTCATTTATATGGTTTAAGATTGCTTTTAATAAATAATAAATCGTTCATAAGTTCACTTAATGGATATCATCAGTTCACAGCACCACTGACTCTCTTAAGATTCGCATTAAAGCTACTTTACTTATATACATCCTAATATTATGCAATTTCAATATATTTTGCAAGTCTTATTTATTAATATCATGTATCTTGCTTTGGAATACCTCTATCATAAATGTATAAGAAGTAATAACCTATTAAAATAAGTAATATCATACTGTAAAACATCATTTTCATATCAAACATATCAACTATTACGCCACCTACAACTGGCCCAAATGCTTTCCCTACTGTTGAAGATGCGTTTACAATACCTTGATATGCACCCATTCTGCCTTTAGGTGCTAATTTATTTGCGATTGCAGGTACTGCTGGCCATACAAACATTTCTCCAAATGTTAAAATAACCATCCCTACTACAAACATAGTAAATTGCTCAGCAAAACTTGTAATGACATAACTTAATATAAAAATCGTCAGCCCTATAAACATTTGTAATTTCAATTTCTCTTTAAATCTATTGATAAATGGCGCAATTAAAGGTTGTCCTGCTAAAATCAATACACCATTTATTGTCCAAAGGAAACTATATTGTTTCAAGGAAATTCCAACTGACTGTGTATAGGTTGCAATTGTCGTTTGCCACTGAACATATCCGATCCAACATAAACTAAACATAATACATAGAAGTATAAGTGCAGTGAATTTACTTTTATCTTTAACTTGCATAGCACTCGTGATGCCTTCATCATTTTTCAAATGAATATCTAAATCTATGTTGTAATATTTTAACGCTATTATGATAAACACGACATATAGTAGTAAGTTCGCCATAAAAATATAATTAAAGCTAAAATCCGCTACAAATCCACCTGCTGCAGCCCCAATAGAAACACCTAAGTTCTGTGCAAGATAAATTGCATTAAATGTTGTGCGTCCTCCGTTAGGCCAACTCGCAGCAGCCATCGCATAAATAGCTGGCACAATTACGCCTCCACCAAAACCAAGTATCACAAGCCAGAAAGGATACCATGGCCAATCATTTAAAAAGTTTAACCCGATTAAACTTAAAATATTTAAAATAGACGCAAAAATAATAGAACGAAACCCACCAATTTTGTCGAATAAACTTCCGCCTAATAAATTCCCAATTACACTCCCGAATGCATTAATCATTAAAACGATACCAGCTGTACTTAAACTCTTACCTAACTCTTCATTCATATATATTGTATTAAGTGGCCATAAGAAACTTGATCCTGTAATATTGATCGCCATTCCTATGATGAGCATTTTAACAATTTTCGGCATTCTCAAGGATTTCGACCTCCTCTCAAATTTTGTCAATTTTAATAGTCTAAACCTTTTTCTGCAAAAGTTCAATATTATATGTTAAAATGCTTTAGATAAGTTTGTAGAACAGGATGTGAAATATAATGACAGAACAATTCCGTTATGCATTTGATAACAAGAGATATCATACATGGAATTATCATTTAAGAAATAAATTTGGTGAGAAGATTTTTAAAATCGCATTAGATGGTGGATTTGATTGTCCAAACCGTGACGGCACAGTAGCTCATGGGGGTTGTACATTTTGTTCAGCAGCCGGGAGCGGTGACTTTGCAGGTAATCGTGCAGAACCAATTCATGTACAATTTAAAGAAATTAAAGACAAAATGCATGAAAAATGGTCTGAAGGAAAATATATCGCTTATTTTCAAGCTTTTACAAATACGCATGCACCAGTTGAAGTATTAAGAGAAAAATACGAAGCTGCTTTATCAGAAGAAAATGTAGTCGGACTATCAATTGCGACCAGACCAGACTGCCTACCAGATGATGTTGTAGAATACTTAGCAGAATTAAATGAAAGAACATATTTATGGGTAGAACTTGGATTACAAACTGTACACCAAGAAACATCTGATTTAATTAACCGTGCTCATGATATGAAATGCTATTACGAAGGTATCGCTAAATTAAGAAAGCATAATATCAATATATGTACACATATCATTAACGGTTTACCTGGTGAAGATTACGATATGATGATGGAAACTGCTAAAGAAGTCGCACAAATGGACGTTCAAGGGATTAAAATTCATTTGTTACACTTACTTAAAGGTACTCCAATGGTTAAACAATACGAAAAAGGTATGCTTGAATTCATGACTCAAGATAATTATACGCAACTCGTTTGTGACCAGTTAGAAATTTTACCAGAAGAAATGATCATTCATCGTATTACAGGTGATGGCCCTATCGATTTAATGGTTGGCCCTATGTGGAGTGTAAATAAGTGGGAAGTCCTTAACGCTATAGACAATGAACTTAAAGAACGTGGCACAATGCAAGGATCTAAATTCAAGAAAGCAGAACAAGTTCAAAAATGATTGTTCAAGGAATTTTACCATTCGCAAGAGATTTAATAACAACACATATAACAGACAAAAGTATCGTAGTTGATGCAACATGCGGTAACGGCAACGATACACTTTTCCTTGCAAATCAAGTTCCAAACGGAGAAGTTTATGCGTTCGACATACAAGAAGAAGCCATTAAAAATACTAAAATCAAAACAGAAGCATTTAGTAATATCCATTATTATCAATCTGGTCATGAAAATGCAGCACCTATAATAAAAGAACGTCATCAGCAAATTGATGCTTCAATATTTAATTTAGGCTATTTACCAAAAGGCGATAAACATATTACAACGAATGCACCGACAACAATTAAAGCAATTGAATGTCTATTCGAAATGACAAGTAAAAATGGCATCATCGTATTAGTCGTATATCCAGGACACCCAGAAGGCCAGATAGAATCTAACGAAGTCATCAATTACGTAAGTTCAATAGATCAACAATCAGCACACGTACTTCACTATCAATTTATAAACCAAAAAAACAATCCACCATATATATTAGCAATAGAAAAAAGATAAAAATGAGTAAGATGAGTAAACGCAAACCTTAGGAATAGGTTTGCGTTTTTTCATGTGTGAGATTTGAGGTTTTTTGGATATATTCGGTGGTTAAGCCATGACTTGGACGATCTCTTGGCTTTATTAAGTACTTAAGCCACGACTTGGTTCATCTCTTGGCTTTATTCGGTACTTAAGCCATGACTTGGTTCATTTCTTGGCTTTATTCAGTAGTTAAGCAAAGACATGGGTGATCTCTTGGCTTTACTCGGTACTTAAGCCATAACTTGGACTATCTCTTGGCTTTATTCGGTACTTAAGCCATGACTTGGACGATCTCTTGGCTTTATTCAGTAGTTAAGCTAAGACATGGGTGATCTCTTGGCTTTATTCGGTACTTAAGCCATGACTTGGTCCATCTCTTGGCTTTATTCAGCACTTAAGCCATGACTTGGACGATCTCTTGGCTTTATTCAGTACTTAAGCCATGACTTGGTTCATCTCTTGGCTTTACTCGGTACTTAAGCCATGACTCGTGGGTTTATTCCACCTTTAACTCACATCTTTTTCACTCCTAAACTGCTCACTCATTTTTTAACCTTCTTCTTTCTTAATTCTTGCAGCCAAAACCTATATACCTCCCCAAAATTCCTCGAAAATGACAAAACGCAAACCTGATCATCAGGTTTGCGTTCTTATATATTACATGTATTAACGATTGATTCAAATTGTTTTTCAAAATGTTCTTTTCTATTCTTGATTTCTTCACAAGCGAAATCGATTATTGCATCTTTCTTGTCTTCGAAGTCTTTATTCACTTCAACGATTACTGTTCTTTCATCATTCTCTGGGCGTACTTTCTTAATCCACCCTTTTTTCACAAGGTTATTGTATAATCTTGTTCGTTTGTATGGCTTGATATCTATATAACCATCCAATTCTTTCAAACTCATTGAACCATTATTCCATAACATGATTAATGTAAGAAACTCTTCTTTTTCTATATCAAACTTTTCTTCGATTTTATAAAAAATAATATTTATATTTTTTTGAATATCATCTAATAGAATTAAGTCACTTACGTTATTTACTTTCTCTGTCATAAACTCGCCCCCAACGTTCTCTATATGTGTTATATACCCGATATAGTAACGCTTAAGCTTATTTGTATGATATTTTATAAATTATTCTGTTTCATCATCTATTAATAATCCTACATAGTGAATGCGATTATTCATAAATGAAATGATATATTTCATAACATTTTCGCGTTCTGGTTCATTATGTACTTCGTGATTAAGTCCATGCCAAGCTTTGAAATATAATTCGTTTGTATTGATTGTTTTACCGATTTGTCGAATTGATTCTGTATCTACTATTTTATCTTCTGTACCTAGCATCAGCAATGTAGGAATTGGAGATATGTGGTGGATATTTTCCATAGTTGTTTTCATCGTTTCTAAAATGGTCTTATACCAGTGGTAACTCACTTTATTTAGCATTAAAGCATCTTTATTCGTATCATCTATTACTTCTTTATTTCTTGTTAAACTTTCTACTTTAATACCTGTATCAAATTTAGCATCTTTCGCGACTGTACCGAAACTTGAAGCTAAGAAATTACGTCTTGTTGAAATATTTTGTTGAAAAGCAACTAACGGTGAAATCAATAGTACGCCTTCTACTTTTAAATCTACTTTTTCTAATAAATTAAGAAGAATAAGTCCACCTAGACCAACACCTAATGTAAATACTGGTAAGTGATATTCTTCAGCAATAGATATCCATTCAAGTACTTGCTCATGGTATTCTTCAAATTTATCAACATGTCCTCTATGTACACGGGAAGTTTGTCCTTGCCCTTTTAAGTCACCCATAATAACGTGGTAACCTTCTCTTCGTAGCTTAGTGATTACGTATGCGTATCTTCCTGTATGTTCTAGCATATTATGTACAATTACTACAATTCCTTTAGCTTCTTTCTCAGTTTCCCATTTCCACATAATATATTACTCCTTTTACCTAAATAGCTACTTTTTTGTTAAACTTAGTATAACAAAATTTTTCAAAAGAATGGAGAATCTTGAATGATTAAATCTTTTAAAGGTCAAAAACCACAAATCGATCAAAGCTGTTATATTGCTGAAAATGCAACTTTAATTGGTGATATTACGATAGGTCCTAAAAGCTCAGTATGGTTCAACTCAGTTATTAGAGGAGATGTTGCACCTACAATTATTGGTGAAGGTGTTAATATCCAAGATTTATGTTGTTTACACCAAAGTCCTAACCAACCACTTATAATAGAAGATTTTGTAACAGTTGGTCATAAAGTGACATTACATTCTAGTATTATTCGTAAGCACGCGTTAATCGGAATGGATTCAACTATTCTTGATGGTGCAGAAATTGGAGAATATGCATTTATCGGTGCTGGATCACTCGTTCCACCAGGAAAGAAAATCCCACCACATACGTTAGCGTTTGGTCGTCCTGCAAAAGTCATTAGAGAACTAACAGAAGATGATTATAATGAATTAAAAAGAATCAATGCATCATATATTGAAAAAGCTGAGATTTATAAAGCAGATCAATAAATAATAAAAAGGATTGAGACACAATGTCCCAATCCTTTTTTGTTACGCTATTTTAAATTTGCTATGCATAAACGGTAATTTTACAACGATATAAGCGATAATTATTTCATAAAACATTGAGAAGAACTTCTCAAAGAAGAAGACAACATTCTGAACTAATATTGTGCCTATACCTGCCCCACTAAAATGGTAGTTAACGAGTAAGAAATTATCAATAATATTTAAAGCAATGATTGTTATAAAAACTGTCCATGACTTTTTAGTAATCATCGCCACTAAAATTGCTATAATACCAATCACAATTGGCTCAAAAATAAACAATTGCACGAAACTATCTAAAGGTTTCCCAAACATATAAAATGCCATATCCCTAAACATCCCGATTTCTCCTTTACAGTCATTTCTAATACATTAATTGTATCACGATAAACGAGCTATAATTATTAAGATATTTTAAAGATTCATCACTTTCCTTAACATAAAATTAACATTAATAGCCATTAAATCTTTACATTGAATTAGCAATCAATTCATATTGTCGTGTTACTTTAAAGATGTAACATAAGACGCCTTTAAAGGAGCATGATAAAATGCATTTCTTTAAAAAAATAATTATTTCTTTGTTTATATTCACATTTCTACCACATGCAATTAGCATAGCAGCAGAACCCATTTCACCAAACTATGAGCAAGTAACTTCAACATCAACCCCCTAAACCATAATAAGCAATATTAAAAAAATTAAATAATAATGAACTAACAAAGAAACTGACCTTCCCGATCAGTTTCTTTATTACAATATAAATTCCTTTTTTATACATTTATGTATATAATAGTATTAATTACATCTAAGAAAAGTATTCTCGGAGGGATTTATTATGTTGCATTACTACAAACTATTTTGGTTAAATGCTTTTAATATTCACGGTCGATCTAGACGTAAAGAATTCTGGTATCCAATACTTGCTACAATCATTATCACTATGCTGGGAAATCTATTAATTAGATTGATACCTATTCCTGAACTTATTACAGTTGTTATTTCTTTCATATTTAATTTCGCAACTTTTATTGCTTCTATTTCTGTAACTAGTAGAAGATTCCATGATTTAAATATGACAATGACATTTCCAACTATAACTTATGCACTTACTTTGACTTTAGATATTTTGTATAGTTTATTTAATAGTTACGTTACAAATACAACTATTATTGTAATATATGCTGTTTTAATGATTATCTGTTTCTTTTTGAATCTAGCAATACTAATTATGGCGTGTGGTGACGGACATAAAGCACCAAACAAATATGGAGAAAGTCCTAAATACGGTTAAGATTTAATTGTTCAATGGCATTATACAAATCTATTTAAACTACATTAATATACGTGTATACAATTTCTAATTTCGGACAAAATATTGTCAATATTATGGAACGCCTTACGGGGGCGTTCTTTTTCGTGTCAGAATTCATAATTAGTATAATTTTACATTATATTAAAAATGTAAACGCTTAACTAAATTTGTATTTCCATGATAAAATAAATTAAATGAACATATATATTTAAGGAGGACTTGCTATGCCTGTCGTAAAAGATTTTTTTATTGCATTATCTAACAACAAATTCATGAATGAATCAGCTAAGAAAATGGGTCCTGCACTAGGTGCAAACAAGGTCGTAGCGGGCGTTGATATTGATTCAACAATCGATACAGTTGAAAGATTAAATATGAAAGGAATTTCATGTACGTTAGATAATCTAGGGGAATTCGTAACATCACGTCAAGAAGCTTTAGAAGCTCAACAAAATATTGTTGAAATTATGCGAAGAAACTACAATGCTAATATTGATGCGCATGTATCTATTAAACTTACACAATTAGGTCTTAATATAGATAGAGAGTTTGCTTATCAAAATACGAGAGAAATTTTGTTAAAAGCTCATGAATATGGAAATACATTTGTAAACATCGATGCTGAAAAATATGAAGATTTAGTTGGTACTACTGAAATAGTAGATAAACTTAAAGGTGAATTTAAAAATGTAGGAACAGTTATTCAAGCATACTTATTTGATGCTATGAATATTATGGATAAATACAATGATGTACGTTTACGATTAGTAAAAGGTGCATATAAAGAAGCACCACATATTGCTTTTCAAACTAAAGAAGAAATTGATAAAAATTATATAGCATTAATTGAAAAAAGATTATTAACTGCTAAAGCATTTACTTCAATTGCAACACACGATCATAATGTAATTAATCATGTTAAACAATTTGTTAAAGATCATAATATCTCAAGAGATTCATTTGAATTCCAAATGTTATATGGTTTTAGAACAGATTATGCATATCAAATTGCTAACGAAGGCTATAACTTCTGTATGTACGTACCATTTGGGGAAGATTGGTTCGGTTACTTTATGAGAAGATTAGCAGAAAGACCACAAAATATTAATTTAATGTTATTAGATATCTTTAGTGAAAAGAATAAAGGAAAAATCGCTATCGGAGCTAGTGTATTAGCTGGCTTAACGCTATTGGGTATTGGCGGCATTGCTAAAGGTAAGAAAAAATAACACATAATAAGCCAGGACGCTCGTCCTGGCTTATTTGTTTTTATATTTGTGTTTCGATATTTTTAAGTAAGTTTGCCATTTCAATTGCAGCTAAGGCAGCATCTCCACCTTTATTACCTGCTTTTGTTCCTGCTCTTTCAATCGCTTGTTCAATTGTTTCTGTCGTTACGATTCCAAATATTACAGGTACTTCCGTTTCATCATTTATTTTAGAAATACCTTTCGCAACTTCATTACATACATAATCATAATGTGTAGTCGCCCCTCTAATAACACAGCCTAATGTTACGACTGCATCGTATTTACCTGACTTCGCTAACTTTTTAGCTACTAAAGGAATTTCATACGCGCCAGGTACATATGCGACATGAACATTTTCTTCATCCACGTTATGTCTAATTAAAGTATCTTTAGCTCCATCTAATAAACGACCTGTTATAAAATCGTTAAATCTACTCACGACGATTGCTACTTTTAATTGTGATCCATCCATTTTACCTTCAAATTTCATTTTAAAAACTCCATTCTATTTTATATTAAATGTCCCATTTCATGCTTTTTAGTATTGATATATGATGCGTTTGTTTCGTTCGGTTCAATTACAACTGGAACTCTATTAGAAACATGTATACCTAAATCTTGTAATTGATTAAATTTATCTGGATTATTACTGATGAGTTGAATTTCTTCTATATTAAAGTATTTCAAAATCTGACTCGCTTCAGTATAATCTCTTAAATCCGCTTCAAATCCTAAAGCTTCATTAGCAGTAATCGTGTCATAACCTTGTTCAATAAGTTCATACGCTTTAAGTTTATTGATCAGACCTATTCCTCTACCTTCTTGAGGTAAGTATAAAATCATGCCACCATGTTCTTGAATGTATTTCATTGAATATTCAAGCTGTTCTCCACAATCGCATCTAGCGCTATGGAAAATATCACCTGTCACACATTCGGAATGAATACGTACATTCATACCATTTTTGATTTCACCTGAACTAATGACAATATATTCTTTATCGTCTAATTGAGATGTAAAGCCGTACATATCAAATTCACCGTATGAAGTTGGCAATTTAACTTTAGATTCAAGATGAATAATTTGATCATGTCGTTTTCTATACTTTACAAGTTCATCAATTGTTATCATTAACAAACCATGTTTACGTTTAAATTGATATAAATCATCTCTACGAGCCATCGTGCCATCATCATTCATAATTTCACAAATAGCACCAGCTGGTTTCGCTCCAGAAAGTTTCGCTAAATCAACACAAGCTTCTGTATGACCTATTCTTTCAAGAACACCATTGTCTTTAGCTATTAATGGAAATACGTGACCTGGTTGAACAAATGCTGTTGGTGACGTTTCATTTATTAAGGCTTTAATCGTATCTGCCCTTTCAAAAGCACTTATACCTGTCGTACTCGATGCATGATCAATACTTACAGTAAATGCAGTCTTATATTTATCACCCGTTTCAGTCATCAATTTCAAACCAAATTGTTGAGCAATTTCACTGCTAATCGATGCACAGATTAAACCTCTCGCATGTGTAGCCATAAAATTAATCGTTTCAGCTGTTAAATACTCAGATATAGCGACGAGGTCACCTTCATTTTCTCTATCTTCATCATCTACTACAATAATCGGTTTACCACTTTTAAGTTCTTGTATGGCATCTTCTACGTTATCAAACATGTTATAGCCTCCTAAAATCCTAGATTAAGTAATTTCTCTTCTGATAAATTTGAATGATTTTGTCCTGTTGCTTTCTGCACATATTTAAATAACAAATCCGTTTCAATATGTACGCTGTCACCTTGTTTCTTATTAACAAAGATTGTACGATCTCTCGTTTCAGGAATTAAATGGATTTCAAATTTTTGAGGATATAATTTAAAAATTGTCAAACTAACACCATCAACTGTGATAGATCCTTTATCAATCATTTGATTTAATAAATGTGCTTCTGTAGATATTTCAATAATCCATTCATCTTGTCTCTTTGAAATATGTTTAATAATGCCTTGACCATCTACATGTCCACTTACAAAATGACCGCCAAATCTTCCATTCGCTAACATCGCTCTTTCAAGATTGACTTTGTCATTCATTTTCAAATGTTCTAAATAAGTTACTGAGATTGTTCCAGTAATCACTTCCACTTTAAAAGTAGAACTTGCTTTCTCAGTAACGGTCAAACAAACACCATTAACAGCAACGGAATCACCTAGTGATAAATCATCCATTATTTCAGTGGCTTCAATTGTTAATGTTTTAACGCCTTGGTTTGTACTTGTATTCTTGATTACACCAACTGTTTCAATGAGTCCTGTGAACATCTTGTCACTTCTTTCTTAATGTTATTTTAAGATCTCCACCAATGATTTCTGTTGATATAATTTGAAATAATTTACTATTGGATAAAGGAACGACATCTTGCGTTTGATAATATTGATATTTTCCTTGACCACCAATCATCTTCGGGGCTTGATAAATAATTAATTGGTCTACTAAGTCTTGTTCAATAAACTGACTTACAAGTTTAGGACCTGCTTCAACCATCACTTGAGCATATCCTTCTTCATATAAATCTTTCATAATCGTTTTTAAATTTGATAAATCACTGTTCTTAACTTTAATATGTTGATTCTCATACGTGTGAAATGATTCCGAACTCGTTACAACAACGACAGGATTATCTTCATCTTTGAATATCTCATAATCACCTTCAAAGCTTGATTGCTCTGTTAATACAATTCTAGTTGGATTACTTAACTCAGGATTACGAGAAGTTAATAATGGATTATCTTCACGAACTGTCATCCCACCTGTAATAATAGCGTCATGTTGTGAGCGCAACTTTAATACATCTTGTTTAACTTCTTTAGATGTAATCCATTTACTTTCTTTGTAATCAGTCGCAACTTTACCATCTAGACTCGTAGAAATTTTCAAAGTAATAAAAGGTAATTTCGTTTGTTGTTGTTGAAAAAATGCTTCATATAAGTCTTCTGCTCTTTTAGAAGGCTCATGTTTTACATCTATTCCAGCTTCGTACAACATTTCATGACCACTATTTTTAAGAGAACCATCTTTGACTGCATATACAACTGATTGAATACCGTTATCGATAATCGCTTTCGCACAAGGTGGTGTTAAACCATAGTGTGAACAAGGTTCTAAAGAAACATATATTGTTGCACCTTGAGCTTCTTCACCTGCCATTTTTAAAGCTTGTATTTCAGCATGTGCTTCACCCTTTTTTAAATGCGCTCCAAAACCTATAATTTTATGATCTTTAACAATAACTGCACCAACAGAAGGATTCGTACCCGTCTGTCCTTGTACACGTTCAGCTAAATCAATTGCAAAATCTAAATATTGATTCATTTCTTTACCTCCTAAAAATAAAAACCACCGAAAATCACTTTTCGGTGGTTGGGAGTAAAAATGTATCACGAAATAAGCCTTTTATAAAAAAGACTTTAACATTTTAAGTATAACGAAATAAGCGTATAGTATACGCTGTCGTCTATTCTTTCTCCCATCCAGACTATACTGTCGGCTTCAGAATGTTACTGAATCAGCCATAAATGAAAATTCACTTATGGGTCGCGGGCTATTATACCGCCGGTTGGGAATTTCACCCTGCCCCGAAAGAATATATTATTAAATTATATATCAGTAATCACTGATGACATCATTCTATACCATTTCACTAAGAATTACAAATGAAGAAGTTAAATTTATTTAGTTGGGATTTGTGTGATGGTTTCAAAAAGCTGATAACGGCGGGCGTTGTGAACACTTTTAATGAAACTTGTTCATAACGGGGTTGTTATTTACAAAACTCATCAGAATTGTAACTATAGACACCCATAATTACAAAACTCATCAGAATTGTAACTATGGCCGGCCTTAGTTACAAAACTCGTCCGAATTGTTACTATGAGCCCCCTTAGTTACAAAACTCGTCCGAATTGTTACTATGTGCCCCCTTAGTTACAAAAGTCGGCTGAATTGTTACTAACACACTCGTTATTTGCACTTCTTACCAAAACTGCTAATAACGACACCACTATTTGCACTTTCAGCCAAAACTGCTTATAACTCCCCATCACCCATACACATAAAAATAGAGTCTGGACATAATGTAATGTTTCAGACTCTTTTAGCATCTTGGCAGTAGCTGACTGAATTGAAAATGCGCTTGTATCAAGCTTTTTTCAACTCTAGTCATCCTTGCCGGGGCGGGACTACGAAATCTTTTTATACAAATTAGATTTCTGTCCCGCTCCCTATTCTATTTCTTTTTAGATTTCGCCTTTTTAACTTTTTTTCTTTCTTCTAATTCAACGTATAAGTCATTGACTGCTCTTACGGATTGATCGACTAATAATGAAACACCATTTACGTCAAAATTAACACCACTTGTTAATTGTCCAATCACTTTTAAATTAGGCATTGTACCAAATTTAGGACTAATGACTTCATTTGAATATGGCATGACTAGAATACCTCCAAATGGATGTGCAGCTATAATTTGTTTATTCTCTAATCCTTTAATAAAATGCTCTTCTTCTGTCAGTTCTGACAAATGTTTTTTAGGACCAGTTGCATTTATGACATAATGGTAACTTGATTCTTCTTGTTCACCTTCGTATTTAACTCTAAATTTACCGTAATATTTTCGTACATTTTCTAATCCTTCTTTAACAACAATGTCTCCATTTTCAATCCATTCGATTAATTGCTTAGCAGACGATTGAGGCATTGGATTCGCATTACGTTTAAAGTGATGCCCATACTTTTCTAAAAATGTCGTCTTATCATCGATTGTCATGGCATTCCAAACAGGAATCATATGATGTTTTACTTCTTCAACAAATGATTGGAAATGCCCTACTTCATCTTCATGTCTTAGATCATATTTCATATTCGCTACATTATCTTTTTTAAATCGATAAAGCATTTTTTTCAAGTTAATATTTTGATATTCACATTCTTTCGCAAAGAGATTTTCTATTTCTTTTAATGGTGCGATACCTTTATGCGTCTTTTTTAATTTTTCTATTGCATCTTTCGTAATATACTTCAAATTGATTTCATGTTTAATACCTCTAACTGTCGGAAATTGAGCATGTCTTGATGCTACAGTAATTGGCAGTTGTTTATGATTTTCCATTACAAATCTAATAACATCTATTGAACTAAGTCCCGTTCCAATTATCGCAATATCGTCATTTTCTTTTACATCACGCAATGCTTTAATTGTTGGATATGGTGATTCAATATAACCTTTTAATCCAGATAAATTGTACGGATCTTTATAAGGTAAAGTTCCAATAGTCAAAAATACATAGTCATACTTTTGGCATACCGCTTCATCATCTTCTATATAACAGACATCTATTTTATATTGACCTCTTTCATCTTTAATTTCTTCGACATAGCAACTATCAACTTTATGCTTATGTACGAATATATTATCGTGTTTATTTAACAAGTCATTTAAAATAGATTTCATATAATGGCCAAATACTAATCTTGGTAAATATTTCGCTTTTCCATAGTCAAAATCATCATTTTTCTTATACCATTTCTTAAAATCTTTCGTATCATCTGGACTTAAAGACATTTGATTAGCTGGTAAGTTAATGAGTAAGCGATCACTATCATTTTGAAATGGCTTGCCCATACCCATATCTTCGACACTATCAAATATATCTACCGTAATTTTTTTGAATTTTTTATGTTTTGCTAATTGGTTTAATGTACTAACACCAGCAGTTCCCATTCCTATTATTGCTACTTTCAAATTGTACCCCTCCAAATCTTTCAATGCATAATATGCAAAAAATACCGAATTTTATAAATCTATTATACATGTGAAAAACATGACTTGTCTTTATACATACCTCTAGCCTAATTCACACTTTTTGTATTTATTCCTTTTTTTAAATAACAATAAACATAAATTACACGATTTGGGCGATTTTCATAATTATGCAACTAATGTGTTATAATAATAAACGTCATTATTATAAATTTCAAAAAAAGGAGAAGTGTTATGTTATCAATCCAAGACTTAACTAAAGTTTATCGTGGCGGTAAAAAAGCCGTTAATAGCATCAATATGGAAATTGAATCTGGTGAATTCATAGCTTTTATCGGTACGAGTGGTAGCGGGAAGACAACTGCTTTAAGAATGATTAACCGCATGATTGAGCCAACTAGCGGGACAATTACGCTTGACGGGAAAGATTTAAGCAAGATGAATCCAGTTAATTTAAGAAGAAATATAGGTTATGTCATTCAACAAATTGGTTTAATGCCACATATGACAATACGTGAAAATATCGTATTAGTTCCTAAATTACTTAAATGGACTAAAGAAGAAAAAGAGAAAAAAGCTAAAGAACTTATTAAATTAGTAGACTTACCAGAATCATATTTAGATTTATATCCATCTCAATTATCTGGTGGACAACAACAACGTATTGGTGTTGTAAGAGCACTTGCAGCAGACCAAGATATCATTTTAATGGACGAACCATTTGGCGCGTTAGACCCTATTACGAGAGATACATTGCAAGACCTTGTTAAGACGCTACAACAAAAACTTGGTAAAACCATTATATTTGTTACGCATGATATGGATGAAGCAATTAAATTGGCAGATAGAATTTGTATTATGTCTCAAGGTGAAATCATTCAATTTGATTCACCAAACAATATTTTAAAAAATCCAGCTAATGATTTCGTGCGCGAGTTTATCGGTCAGAACAGACTTATTCAAGATAGACCTAACATACGTGTTGTTGATGATGCAATGAAAGATCCAATAGCCATCACTTCTGAGAAGACTATTGACGAAGCAGTTTCAATTATGAGAGAGCGACGCGTAGATACGCTATTTATTACAAATGTAAAAGGTAAACTTGTCGGATATATTGATATTGAAGATTTAAACGAAGGATATCGTAAAAAATCAGACATTATCGATATTATGCATCGAGATATTTATACAGTTAAGACAGGTACGATGCTTCAAGACTCTGTTCGTACAATTTTAAAACGAAATGTGAGATTAATTCCTGTGGTTGATGAACAATATTACATAAAAGGTGTTATAACAAGAGCAAGCTTAGTAGATATTGTTTACGATTCTATATGGGGACAACCTGAAGAAGCAGAAGCAACTGAAAAAAGTGATATTAAATAAGGAGTGAAAAATAGTGATTGAATTCTTACAAGTTAACGGAAACGAACTACTTCAGAAAACACTGGAACACTTCTATATTTCATTATTAGCTTTACTTTTAGCAATGATCGTAGCGATACCGCTTGGCATTTTATTAACACGAACTAAAAAGTTAGCCAAAGTCGTATTATCTATTGCAAGTGTTCTACAAACCGTTCCGTCATTAGCAGTATTAGCACTTATGATTCCTTTCATAGGTGTTGGTAAATTACCTGCCATTTTAGCATTATTTATTTATATCTTATTACCGATTTTAAACAACACATATATCGGTATTAATAATGTTGATAAAAATGTTAAAGCAGCTGGACTAAGTATGGGTATGACAAAATTCCAAGAAATGTTCATGATCGAATTACCACTTGCTATATCAGTTATTATGAGTGGCGTACGCTTATCAAGTGTTTATGCAATCAGTTGGGCAACATTAGCAAGTTTCATTGGTGCTGGTGGTTTAGGCGACTTTATCTTTAATGGTTTGAACTTATACCAACCTGATTTAATTATTGGCGGTGCCATAAGTGTTACATTAATCGCGCTTATTATGGACTTTGTACTTTCTAAAGTTGAACTATGGGTTACACCTAAAGGGTTAAAAGTTTCAAGATAAGGAGGAAATATAAACATGAATAGATATTTTAAACTGTTATTGCCTATCATGGCTTTATCTGTCATTTTATCTGGATGTTCATTACCTTTTCTTGGCGCTTCAGGTGATGAAAACTCAATAAAAATAGGTATGCAAAATACAAGTGAATCACAAATTATGGGACATATTGATAAATTGATGATAGAACATGAAGCTAAAAAAGATAACGTAAAAGAAAACAACATTCAGCTTATCAATAATTTAGGATCATCAACTGTTACATTTAATGCACAAAATAGTGGTGATGTTAACATTTCAAGTGCTAGATATACGGGAACTGATTTAACAGGTGCATTGGGTAAAGACCCTATCACTGATCCTAAAAAAGCTTTAAAAGTAGTGAGAGATGCATTCGATAAAGATTACGACCAAAAATGGTATGGTTCATATGGTTTTGAAAACACTTATGCCATGATGGTTACGAAAGAAACAGCGAAGAAATACAACCTTAAAAAAGTTTCAGATATGAAAAAAGTAGCAAACAAATTAGAAGCAGGCGTTGACTCATCTTGGATGAAACGTCCTGGCGATGGATACCCAGCATTTAAAGAAAAATATGGTTTCGATTTTAAACGTACTCGTCCAATGCAAATTGGTCTTGTATATGATGCGTTAAACACAGGTAAAATGGACGTTGTTTTAGGTTACACGACAGACGGAAGAATTGCGAGCTATGATTTAGTTGTGCTTGAAGATGACTTGAACTTCTTCCCTCCATATGATGCAAGTCCATTAGTTACAAAATCTTTAATTAAAGAAAAACCTTATGTTGATCGTGCAATGAATAAATTAAGAGGAAAAATTTCAACAGAACAAATGCAAAAATTAAACTACGAAGCAGATAATAACCTTAAAGAACCTGCCGTAGTAGCTGAAGAATTCCTTAAAAAGCACAATTATTTTGACGATGAAAAGGATGGTGAGTAATAGTGGTTGATAATCATGTATGGTCACAATTAGTCGATTATTATGCAACAAATGGTGGATATATATTTCAACTTTTTCTAACTCATTTACTTATTTCTGTTTATGGTGTGTTATTTGCGGTTATAATAGGTATACCAGTAGGAATTTTCATTGCTAGATATTCTAAATTATCCGGCTTTGTTATTTCACTAGCTAATATAATTCAAACGGTTCCAGCACTTGCCCTACTAGCTATACTAATGCTTGTAATGGGTCTTGGTTCTAACACTGTTGTTATGACAGTATTCTTATACGCTTTATTACCGATTATCAAAAATACGTATACTGGTATTAATAACGTAAATTCTAGTATAAAAGATGCTGGTAAAGGTATGGGTATGACATCACGTCAAATCTTGACGATGGTTGAACTTCCCCTTTCTTTATCTGTTATGATTGGTGGAATAAGAATCGCATTCGTTATTGCAATTGGTGTTACTGCAATCGGATCATTTATTGGTTCATCTACACTTGGTGATATCATTATTAGAGGTACAAACGCTACAGATGGTACATCATTAATCTTAGCCGGTGCAATCCCTACCGCTTTATTAGCAGTATTAAGTGATTTATTTTTAGGATATATTGAAAAGAAATTAGACCCAACAAAGAGAAAGCAAAAAGGTCCACAACCTCAAACACTTTCGGAGTGATATTAAATGAAATTTATATTTAAAGTAATTGTAGCAACTATTGTTATTTTAATACTTTCACCTAAGAAAAAACTCAAATAATTTACATTAATAACTTATGTAATTATATAATTTTTTGCTATTATGAATTGCATAGTGTTAGTATAGTTAAAACAAAGGAGGAAGTAATATGAAATATAGAATACTTGGAAGTTTATTTTTATCATCAACACTTGTTTTAGCAGCATGCGGGAATGGCTCAGATAGTTCAGATTCTGATACAAAATCAGAAAAGAAAGATGACACTAAAAGTTCTAGCCAAGTCGTAAAAGACTTACAAAGTAGTGCGAAAGATGTTAAAAGTTATCACACTGATAACAAAATCGAAGTTTCTGCTGAAGGCGAAGATAGTCAAACTGTAGAAGTTGGCATGGATGTTGATGAAAAAGAAACAGCTAAATTAGATATGGACCAAGCTGGTCAGAAAATGTCAATTTATGTACAAGGCGATAAAATGCTCGCTAAAGTAGATGACCAATGGGTAGACTTATCTTCTCAAGTAGAAAATATGAATATCGATAGTTCTCTAGATCAATTAAATTATGAAAAATACGCAAAAACTTTAAGTGCTTTTAAAGATGCGAAAGCTAAAAAAGTTGACGATGGATATGAACTTACATATGACATCAAAAACAAAGAAGATTTCACTAAGTTAGCTAACGCCTCAGGTAACAAAGATCAACTAGAACAATTTGAATCACAAGTTGATAAAGTTAAAGGTAATGCTGTATTGAAAGTAAATAAAGATAATCATATTGATTCATACAAATTAAATGCTAAATTAACTAAAGATGACGAAACCGCTGATATGAAGACAAACGTCACATATAATAAGTTAAACGAAATTGATGAAATTAAGATTCCAGATGAAGCAAAAGACGCTAAGAAAATAGAAGACTTACAAGGCGGATCATCTAGCTCATCAAGCAGTAGTTCATCAAACAGTTCAGATAAAGCATCATAAATAGTAAAGACTCGAGGTTAATGCCTCGAGTCTTTTTTGATTTGGACAGGTGTGGTTCCTTGTGAACACTTTCGCCCAAACTTGTTCATAACGGGGGTCTTGTGAACACTTTCGCCCAAACTTGTTCATAACGGGATTGTTAATTACAAAACTTGGCCAAAGTGTTACTATGGACTGCCTTAGTTACAAAACTCGGCTGAAGTGTTACTATGGACCGCCTTAGTTACAAAACTTGGCCAAAGTGTTACTAACGGCCTCCTTAATTACAAAACTCCTGAGATTTGTAACTAAGGAACCCAGTTAACGGCACCAGTATTTGCACTTCTCACCAAATCTGCTAATAACAATAGTCCATTACGACTACTTCTATACTCCACTCACACAAAAAAGACTCGAAACATGTGTCTCGAGTCTTCTTAATTACTATTTTCTTCTTGTTTATCTAATTTTTCATCTAATGCTTTGATTGAAAGTGACTTATCTGTATCTTCGTATTTATATACGATATAGTACTTTCCTTCTGTTTTAAGTTCGTTATAGAAATCTGCTATTATACGTGCATTACTTTGTGCCCATTTGATATCTGTTGCGTATTGATGTACGCCTGGTTTCTCTGGGTTCCATCTCATACTATATAATGTGTTTTGCTCTGGGTTTGATAAATAATGATCATGTATAAACTTCGCGCCACCTGATATGGCTTTTTGAGGTGTATCCCAGCCTCTTTTTTTAGCGTAATTTGCGCCTGTACCAATAGGATCACTGTCTAAAGCGCCGACACCATAAAAGTTATAATACTTTTTACCATCAGATTCTTCTTTAGATTTCGTTACTTTCCCTTTCTCAGTTAACATGACACCATTTGCTAATTCACTTTTGTTATTACCTGTTTCTAATATCGCGTGAGATATTAAATACACTTCATTAACATGCTCTTTCTTAGCAGCATTTAAAAATTCTGTTGTATAATCTTCAAGTACTTCTTGTTTTCTTAACATATGATGAATTCGTTTTTCTTCAATTCCTTGATACTCTGATAAGTTCAAGAATTGATATACTTGTTTTTTATCATTTAAGATTTTTTCTACATCCATCACTTCATATATTTCGCTTCGTGTTGCATTTTTCCAATTGCCTGACTCTGTTGCTACTTGCATTTTCGTATCATTTTTATATTGTTTATTTACCGCTTTACTTAAAGTTAATGGAACTTCTACATTATCTTCTTGTTTATCTACTTCATAAAATTTCAAATGATCTGAAATCAAATAATAAAACAGGCCAACAATAACTAACAAGACTATTGATAATATGACTAAATTTTTAATGGTTTCTAGCCTGGCATTTTTCATCGTTTCACCTCTATGTTTGTAAACCACCATCAATCATAATTTATTACCTAATTTTTACAATTGTATTAAAGTTTACTCTTTATATTCTATAGGATAAGGGCTTATTATTCAAAAATAAGAATGTTACGTTTTAATTACTATTATATTTCAACAAAAAAAGCAAACATGCTTTGAAAGTATGTTTGCTTATTTATAAGTTGAATAATTCATAAATATAAATGACATTGCCGCTGATCTATTCTTATAGTTATAGTGGCTTAAATTGATTGTACCCTCTTCTTCGCCATTTCTATAATTCATAAATCTGTTTACGTTGTTAATCATTACAAAATCTGCGTTATCTCTTATCGTATTCAAGTCATTATTTCTTGCAAAAAAGTGTTCTAAATTTAGATGTTCGTAATCCATATGATGAGCCTCCTAATCTTTGCCCCAATAAAACATATGTCCATATATATAACCAAATATACACGTTTGAAGCGAAAATGTAAATCATTTCAATCTATGTTTTTATAAGATATTTTCGAGAAAAAGTCTTTATTTTTTCAAAATAATCTCATAAATTATGTTCTATTTTAAAGTTTGTCCGTTTTTTTAATATTTAACTGATTTTTAAAGTGCTTATTTATTATTTACAATGCGTTTATCCGGAAATAACCGTGTGCATGCTCACCAAAGAGGACAACATGAAACAACACAAATTTGAACTTTATTATAAGCAATATAAAAATATGATTCATTATTTACTGCATCGATATCAAATCAAATATGGTTACGAAGATTATTATCAACTGTTATTAATTAAACTATGGACTGAAATAGAGCGTTATGATTTTTCAAAGACCGCTTCACTAGATAAATATTTATATACGAAATTAAAGTATTACCTCATTGACTGTATCAGAAAGCAAAGTAAAGATTCAAACCGTGTTTCCCCCACTTCAAATAATGAAATGTTAGATCAAAGTTTCATTGAATCTCATCAATTTGAAACGTTTAGTATGTTAGAGATTTTGTCTCAAGATGAACTTATGTGGCTAAAGTTAACATTACAAGGCTTCTCAACTCAAGAAATTGCGATATATTTAAATAAAAGTGAATCGTCCATTAAGTATTATCGCAAAAATGCACGTCGTAAATTGAAATCTCATTTTTTATTTTAATTACAAATGAATCTTCAAAAATTACAATCATTTTTTCCAAAATTTAAGTAACATGTTATATAGGGAGGTGTATCAATTGACTTTGATCAACCCTAATATGACATTACTGAAATACGCTGATGATTCAGCTTATAGATTCCAAATCGAATATTTAGATCAATCAACCATTTATACTAATCATTCTATCCCTTATCTTATTAACGATGCACTGAAAATTGAAGGTGCTAGTTTAAAATCAAGAGAACGTTACGCCAAATATGTCCTAAAAATTTCTAAACTTCTTCCTATTCTCATCTATGCCACTGAGGATTTCGTATTATTTCCAACAAGTGCTAAATCTAACTACAATTATATGCTGATTAACAGTAAACACATTGTTCATATCGACGCATACAAACATTACACTAAATTGTTTTTAATTAATCAGCATACGAAAGTGATATATCATGAATATCCTATCATCAGTAGAAAACTCGGTGAATCATTAAGACTCATTCAGTTTCAAAAGCATCATCTTAACAGACTAAATCTACCCTCATATATATAAAAGTCGTTACGCTTTAAACGCGTAACGGCTTTATTTGTCATGTTATATTAACTTGCTACTTACACCTGATAACAATGCTTGGTATGCACTATTAAAGAATGTCAGCAGTACTTCATCTCTTCTAATGATACTTTCTAAATCTTCTTCATAAATTAAAAAGCTTCCATCTTTACCATTATATTCAGCATATGATGGTTCTACTTGTTTCAAGTTGATTTTATCTTGCTTAAACGGATTAATCTTAATAATATAATAAGGAGACTCTCTATATTTATCTCCAAAGTAATAACAAAGTGATACGGTATACTCATCATTACCTTCTACGTAAAAAATAGATGTTACATCAAATTTATCCCAAAACAATCCTGTTTTGACATCTTTAATATTTCTTGAATGCAAAAATTGATAATGATCATATTGAGCTTGCTGCATTAATCTTAGTGCGTGATATGCAGTCTTTGGATTAAAGATACGTTCTTTATCATCTTCATCTAACGTTTTTTCATATGGAATATTATATGGCTTCGTATTGATTGTAATATCAATGCCGTTATCATGCAATGTATCAAATATAAAGTGATAATATTCTTGTATTGTACGTCCAGATTTGACGATCATTGATTCTTCCTTTTCATCTATTTTAACGATTAATAACTGATCGATTAAATCTAAGTTAATTTCAAATGTATGGTTGTCCTTTTTTAATTCACCTGTAGATAGCCCAACTTGATTGACAGTTAACATGACGTGCTTATATAATGGTTCAGGTGTATTCACAGCTAAACAACATTTCCCCATAATTTGAACAATATATCTTATTGTTGCACGTGTATCACGCCATTCATCAAAATATAACAAGCTCATCTACAACACCCCCTAGTCAGTAATCTATGAAAATTCTTTAAATCTTCTAGCGATTAATAAACGCCTTGTAAAGAATGCATTTACCCATTTGATACCTTTATAACCTATAAAAAATAACACAATACCTATAACAAGGTATAAGGCTTGTAATGTTAATGCTTCACCAATTGGTTTTGTGAAATATAATGTAAATGTCCCTAATATCAACAAAGCAGCTGTTATTAAAATGCCCGCCATTAAGACATTTCCAAATAATAGTCCACCTAACGTAATTACTTTATATAAACTACTTGGTGGTGTTGCTTTATCTATAATTTCATTTTCTACAAATTCATTCACAAATTTACTTGGTTTACCATATTCATCGATTAAATTTTTATCTGCATGATGGTTTAATTTTTCATGCGCTATATTTTTTTCTTTTTTATTGATAAACCAAAGCTTTTTATAAACAATGGATTTATATTGTTCGTTATTCATTACACACCTCTAAAATTCATTAATATTTTAATTATAACATTAATCAATCACTACGTTGATTATTTTTCAAAATTGCTATTTTGAAGGAGTGAAAATAATGTTTAATTTTAATATCAACTTTATTTCACATGAAAATAAATGGATTTATCATAATGAATACGCATCGATCATATATGTCACAAATGGTTATATTAATATTTTTTATCATACATCGAATTACATGATGACATTGAACAAAGGATTTTTGTGCATTGTACCATTTGATGAATATAGTTTTATTTATGCAGTTAATGGTCAAATATGTATACTGAATATTAATAAATTATTAATATATACGTTAGCTTCAAATATCTATGAATACTTCTTACTCAAAAATTTCTATCCTATTATTCAGTCTTTCAAATTTGATAAAGTATATGATCACTTAAATACGCTTAATATTCTTGCACCTTATCATAAAGAACAATTAACGACGACCGTTTCAACGAGTATCATTACGTTATTAGATGATATTAAACAGCCACCTTATCCTAAAATTTCAACTAACGATTCTTATGTAAGTCTTTACCACCACAATCATTATAGAAACCGTCAATTGTTTGAAGCTACTGTTGCACTTATCTTCAATACACATCAATCTATTTCAGATATAGCTTTAGAATATGACTTTTATGACCAAGCTCATTTTACAAAAGTCTTTAAAAATCACCGAAATATGACGCCGCTTCATTTTAGAAAAAGATACAATGTATATTCACATTACAAATAGCGATTGATAATTTCTTCAGCTTCTATATTCTTTGCTAAAATATTTAATGAATCAAAATTCAAATCTTCTGTAATTTCATGCGTTATAACGATTACGTCCATACCAGCATCTATTGCAGCTTGTGCACCATTCGTCGTGTCCTCAATTGCTAAACACTTTTCTGGTTCTACTTCAAGATCATGTGCTGCTTGAATATATAATTCTGGATTCGGCTTAACAAACGCAACATCTTCACGCCCTTTTATAACATCGACATATTTATCTAATTCTAATCTTTGTACATTAGGCATAATATGTGCTTTATAACTACTAGTCGCGATACCCATTTTCTTTTGATTTTGAGTACCATATTCTATTAAATCTTTAACCACTGGTTTAATAGGCAGAGATTTCGTACCTTCATAATGATCTTCAAACATCTCTTCTAAAGCCTGTTTTGAACCTAAAGCATTCAATATTTTATCATTTAATTCTTCTGATACTGATCCTATTGAAGCTTTATATTCATCTAAACTTATCTTTTCGTTATTCTTTTGTTCAATGTGTTTATTTAACGTGTTAAATAAATTAATTTCTGTATCTATTATCGTACCGTCAAAATCAAATATGATTGCATCGTACATGTTCATACACTCCATTCTAAAAAAATAAGAGACTAGGACTATTCTTAATCCCGGTCTCTTATTTTGATTATAAATCTTCTGATTTAAGTGTCAATTCTAAACGATCGATAATGTTCTCTAATTGAATTAAACTAAGTGATTTTTCCTGTGCAATGCGCTCTCTATTTGTTGCTAAATATTGCACGATATCATGTAATGGGATAATAGAACCTTTTTGTGTCCCATTCTCTTCAATAATAAATAAGCCATCTGACTCATTTAAGTTTAATTCATCTTGTTTTGCATTTAATAAATCATTCTTAAAATACACTGAACCATGAGGAAAATCTTGATGCTTTCTTTCTTCTAAAGAAATGACTGCATCGTGTATATTCTCTTGATTTAATCCATTGTAAAATTGATTAATAATTTGAGTACGATTATCGTGATCGTCGAATAATTTTAGGTTTGTTAACATAGTCATTCACCTCATCCCGTTGCTTATATTTTAACATCTTAAACTGAATATTTAGAGTATTTTATTATTACATTTTCAAGTCATTTATTACATAAGTTTTTCGGCATTCACGAAAGCGTCAAAAATTACGTCGTTTCCATATTGTAATTAATTTCAAAAAATAATAATGTTAAATAGAAGTTATACATTATTTGAAATAGAGGTTGAGTACATGAACAAAAGTTTTAATCCATTGAGACGGTTACATTTTTATGCAGCTTTCTTTATCACACCTTTATTATTAACACTCTCACTTACAGGTATTGGTTATTTATTTTATACAAATGTAGAAAATAATATTTACCATGATGAATTTTTTAAAGATAGCGCTACGAAAGGTCATCAATCATTAGATGATGCTATTCAAGAAATTAGAGATGTATATAAAGGATACGACATTCAAAAGATTAGTATTATGGATGAGCCATACAATAACAGAGTTACAATCGGGAATGAAGATGGAGATTCACGCTATATTTTCTTGGATGAACATAATCAAAGAGTTGCAAATCAAAACGCTAAATATACATATTCCAACGTATTAAGAGAAACACATAGTTCTTTATTTGTTGGTGGTAGTTTTGTAAATTATTTAGTTGAGCTAGCAGCATGTTGGACAATTTTTATGATTATATCAGGTATTTATTTAACTTTTAAATCAAAAGCATTGAAACCAACTAAAAAGAAATCATCATTCTTATTAAATAGACGATTACACGCGATCATAGGACTTATTATTGCAATTCCTATATTCATAATCGTTCTAACAGGCTTACCATGGTCAGCACTTATGGGTAAACAAATTAACCAATTTGCTGAGGATCATCCAAAGCTTGGTTATACAGCACTACAAGCTAACCCACCAGAATCAGAAGACAATGAATTACCATGGGCAACGCGTACTAAGGAGAAACCGTCATCTAAAAAAGATCCACATGCCGCACATCACGGTTCTATGAGTAATGTGATTGGTGCAGATGGACAACAAAGTTTAGAAAATATTATCGCAAGTGCTGAAGAAAATGGCATTAAAAAGCCATTCTCTATCGTTTACCCTTCTGATGAAAAAGGAGTATTCACTGTTTCGAAAAGTAGTAATACAGGTGTTACAGGACTTGACGTTGCACCAAAAGAAGAATCAACAGCATATTTCGATCAATATTCAGGTAAACTTTTAGATAAAGTAGACTATGATGATTATGGTATTATCGGTAAATGGTTCAGTTTCGGCATACCTTTACATGAAGGTCACCTATTTGGAACTGCAAATAAAATCATTAACCTATTAGTATGTTTAGCCTTTATTGGTGGCATTACATTTGGTTTCTTATCATGGATGAAACGAAAGAAATCCAACTCATTTAGCGCACCAATAAGAACTACTAATCAAATTCCAATTGGACTCATTGTTTTCCTAGTTATACTAGGAATCGCAATGCCATTATTCGGATTATCACTTATTCCAGTCGCAATTATTGAATTCTTCTTATGGAGACGACATAATAGATTAAATACAGTGTAAATAAAAAGCATATCACGTATCTGAAATTAATTTCAGATAACACGTGATATGCTTTTTTTTATACAAATATTTAAATGCATTCATATATTCATTAAATTTAGCTATTAGCCTCGTCATAATCATTACAAACTGCTTCAAGTAAGTGTCTTAAATCATGATCATCCATATCATCTGGAACTCTAACTTTTATAAGATGATTTTTATCAGTAATAACATGAAAATAATGATGGTCATTCTCATATCCTTTTCCTAGTATTTGCATGAATAACATCCCCTTAGATATATATCAAACACTCATATACTAATAGTATCATACTTATTTAATTTATTTTAATATTTGAATTTCACAATAAATTGTTTACAAGTTAGGCTCAGGATGTACATAAGATGAATAAGCGCCAGCTTCTTTTAATTGATGTTCAACTAAATCACATATATCATGTGCTTCATCTAATGTTAAATCTTTATCTACTATGATCGTTACATCAAGAAATACACTATTACCATGATAACGCCCTTTTATAGATGGTACGTCTAATACGCCCTCTATATTTTCAATTTCTTCTATATAATTATTTAAATCTTTTTCATGAAAACCATCACTCAACGTGAATATCGATTCTTTAAAAATCGTAAAACCTGTATAAACAATAATAAAGCCAAGAATGACAGCAAGAATAATATCAATTATAGGTAGACCAAACTGTGTAAATATAAGGCCAATACCAGTACCAATGCTGACTAACGCATCAGACAAATTATCTTTTGCTGCTGATTTAAGTGATGTGCTTTTAGTCTTAATCGCTAATTTCCAATTAAATAAATATACTAAAATCATGATAATACCACTTATAAAACTGACCCATATTGTCAGTGTGCTAGGTTCACTATAATCACCTTGAATTAACTTAGGAATGTTGCTAGAAATAACTTCTATCCCGACAAACATAATGATAAAAGATACAATTAAAGTTGTAATATTCTCCGTCTTCATATGCCCATAAGGATGATTCTTATCTGCAGGTTTGACCGAAATCTTCAACCCTACTAGTACTGCCACAGAAACAAATATATCTGTTAAATTGTTTAAACTATCCGCTTTTAATGCAGCTGAATTATAAGTTGTCCCTACTACATATTTCAAAATAGAAAGAATAATATAAGTAACCAAACTTATATATGCGCCACGTTGTGCAATTCTCAAATTATTTGCCATTTCCAACACTCCAATTTTTTCACTGAAATATGATTATATAACAAAATTTGAGACAAGTTAATGAATTAGTTATCGTAAAATAATATAAATTATTTCGCATATTTATGTTTTAGGCATACCTATATTTCAAGTACACATTCTCTTATAATATAGTATTTATATATCTAAAAATTTTCAGTATATGTTCAGATGATATTTGTTACAATAGACCCCCTTAGTTACAATTCCTCCGACTTTTGTTACTATGTGCCGCCTTAGTTACAATTCCTGCGACTTTTGTAACGTCTAAAAATCATTTTACTTACAAAACTAAAAAACCCAACAAAGTTAGATAACTTTGCTGAGTTTGATGAACTACATTCTTATAAAATGCTTAATCCGCTTGCTTTAATATCTTTAGCAAACCCTTGAACTGTATCTACAGATAATTCATTAATATCTCTTCCGATGTTTGGTACTTTTGCTACTACATCTTTAGGACATGTAATGATATCTACGCCAATTTCGTCTGCTTGAATAACGTTAAATAATTCACGGCAACTTGCCCATAATAATTTAACGCCTTCTTTACTATGACAAACTTTTTCTGATTCTTTCATTAATGGTAGTGGATCTACACCTGTATCAGCAATTCTACCTGCGAATACTGAAACATATGTTTCAACTCCTGGTTTAATTGCTTCTACTATTTCTTTAACTTGTTCAATTGTATAAACAGCAGTGACATTAACTTTAACATCACTTTCTGATAATTTTTTAATTAAAGGAATCATTGATTCACCTTTTGTATTTACAACAGGAATTTTGACAAATACGTTTTCACCGTATTGTTTTAAAATCTCTGCTTCTTTAGCCATTGTTTCTATATCATCTGCAAATACTTCAAATGAAATCGAAGCATCTGGTATTGCTTTAACGACATCTTCAGCAAATGTTTTATAATCCGTTACACCTGCTTTTTTCATTAAACTTGGATTTGTTGTGAAACCATCAACTTCTTTATTCTGATAGGCTTGTTTCATTTCTTCAATGTCTGCACCATCAGCAAAAACTTGTACTTTAAGATTACTCATGAATTTCATTCCTTTCTACATGTTGTGCATTTATCGTACCATAATTTGCAATCGCTTACTAAATTATTTGTTTAAAACGCCAATATCCGAGTTATTTTAAATGTATTTTGAGGTGCTTTATGGCATAATAAGAATAAATATAAATCAAATAATATTTTTTAAGTAATATAAATTGCTTAGGTGGTGTATTTTGATGGCTGATAATATAGAAACAATAAAGCATTTCAAACTATATACGACCGGTTCATTTTTAGGTGACGAAGCAGTCATCAATAATAGTCCTACGAGCCGAGTTGAACGGTACTATATTTTTTCCTACTATTTAGAAATTAATGATTTCAAAATACTCATAAATACAGGCTTTTCCGAACATGTGAAACCAAGTACGGATTTAAAAACTTTAAAATTATTTCGCAGACAAGACTATAAAGTGTACGAAACTTTGCCAAGTCAATTGTTGAAAGATCACGTACATCCAGATGAGATCGATTATTGTATCATTACAAATTTTTCAAGTCATCATCTCGGATATTTAAATGCGTTTAAAAATGCGACAATCATAACTTCAAGTGAAGCTTATCACGATTTTATTACACAACAAGTTTCCAACAACAATAACCTTCAATTAAGCTTTCATGTTATGCCGGATAACTTTAAAGAACGCATTGAATTTGTAGAAGATTTTGTACAAACTGAACACCCTATTTTGGGTAAAGGATATAAAGTCTTCAATCAAGATGCCTTAGTTAGCTATGATTTGCCAGGAGCCATGCCAGGTCAATTCGGCTTAATGATGACATTCTCTAATTTAATGATTTTTATGTGTAGCGATGCCGCATGGTGCCGTTCAAATATTCAAAAGAATGACCTTCCTACTAAAAGATTGTTGCGCAAAGCATACAACGGCGAACTTTTCATTGAAACCCATTTAAAGCTTATTGATTTAAAAGAAAATGCGAATACCTCTCTTTTTATCATTCCTAGTCATTGTAAAAAAATGGACGACTTTGAAGAAGTAATGGAATTATTAGATGCAATAAAATAATTTATATGATAACATAAACGATTATATGGAATTTTTGGAGGGCATCATGGATAAAGCTAAACGCTATTTTTATATATCAATTATACTTATTATTATTAGTTTATTTTTAAGTGCACAAAACCCATTTTTAGAAACAATGTTTGGATCTTTAGTGTCGCTCGTACTAATAAGTAGTATATTAAACGGTATTTTATTATTAATTGCTGTCTTTACAACTGATAAGTCAATTAAATATCAAACTGATAAACACTCAACACTATCAAAATTGAATAAACTATTACCAATTGTTTTATTCATCGTCATTTTATATCATATTGTCGTTATAATAAGATTTTTCGGAATAATTTAAGGGAAACATAATGTTTCCTTTTTTTAATGAGGAGGTTTATTAAATGGTATATTTAGCAATATTTTTAGGCGGTGCTATAGGTGGAGGGCTAAGATATTTAGTTTCGTTAATGATCACTAATGACGCTTTCCCGTTCTCCACCTTAACTGTTAACGTAATCGGAGCTCTTTTAATGGGTATATTCTCTACATATTTCATTAGCTATTTCAAAGCACATCCAAATATTAAAAAATTAATTACAACAGGCTTCTTAGGTGCTTTAACAACATATTCATCTTTAAGTTTAGAAACAGTTGAGTTACTAGAACGTGGACATATCTTCCTTGCAGGCACATATTTACTCGTTAGTTTACTTCTCGGATTCATATTTATTGCAATAGGTTATAGGAAAGGAACTGATGAAGCATGACGTTATTATATATTATGATAAGTTCAGGTATAGGTGCTCTTTGCAGAAATTTCGTGAATGAATTCTTCACTAAACTATATACAAATCACTTCCCAGTAGCTACTCTAACTGTTAACGTAATCGGAAGCCTTATAATAGGATTTGCCGCACAATATTTAAATGATAATAGTTATTCATATGCAATTATCGCAATAGGCTTTTGCGGTGGATTTACAACATTCTCTACTCACTTTTTAGAAATATATGAACGATACTTATTAAAATCATATAAAATGATGACTATTTATATCGTATCTACAGTCATACTATCAATCGGAGCATGTTATTTAGGATATCACTTATAATGCTTCTTACGAAAAGATACATTTATATCTATGACAAAATAAAAAGGACTGACAAGAATAAATTTTCTTATCAGTCCTTTTGTGTTTAAAAGTGTTTATTTTTTAGTTAAGATTCTAACTATTTTACTTATCGGTCTTAGAATCTTTTTTCTTTCTTCTAAATGTTAAAATTCCACCAAATAACGCAATAACAGATGCAAATAAAGTTAAGTTTTTATCTTGTTCACCTGTATCTGGTAATACTTTAGAATCGTTTCCACCGTTGGATGAATTGTCTCCATTATCTCCTGAGTTGTCATTTCCACCGTTTGATGAATCATCTCCGTTATCTCCTGAGTTGTTGTTTCCACCGTTTGATGAATCGTCTCCGTTATCTCCTGAGTTGTCATTTCCACCGTTGGATGAATCATCTCCGTTATCTCCTGAGTTATCGTTTCCACCGTTGGATGAATCATCTCCGTTATCTCCTGAGTTATCGTTTCCACCGTTGGATGAATCATCTCCGTTACCTCCTGAGTTATCGTCACCGTCATCATCGCCGGGATTGTTACCATCATTTGATGAATCATCTTTTACAATTATAACGAAAGTTGTCGTTGTTTCATTGCCTTCACTATCTCTAGTTACAACTGTAACAGTGTATTCACCAGCTTTTGTCGGTGTGCCTGAAATTGTATTTGTTTCTGGATCGAATGTTACACCGTCTGGTAAGCCACTTACTTCATGTGTCACTGGTTTTCCACTATTATCTTTGCCATTCAATGTTACATCTTTGATTGGCGTATTTACTTCTGTTGTTTGATCTTCAATTGGATCTACCGTTGGTGGCAATGTATCTTCAACTGTTATTGTGAATGTTGTTTCTGTTTTGTTGCCTGATTCGTCTGTTGTAACTACTGTTACA